>NZ_CP097218.1:3942394-4284788 GCF_023373525.1 Brachybacterium kimchii | reverse complement strand
GTCGTTCTACCCACCTGTGTCTCGTCGATTCGTCGTGCGCTCCCCCTGGGGAAGTGCGCGACGACCGCGCGGTGGGGGTGAAGAGGACGACGGGGCCCTGGGGCCTGCCGGACCGTCCGGTATCCATGTTCCCGGGCGCGCGGGAAGTATGCGAGGGGTCTGAACGGAACTTGAGAGCGTTCGGAGCGTCCCTTTACCGGCCCATGACCGTGGGCGTCATGCCGGTCACCCGGACGGGCCCCGTCGACGCTCCGGGACGTGGCGGGTGCCACGACGGAGTGCGGGACGGGCGGGCGGCCGGGGCGTGGGACGGGGGCAGGACGGCGCCCGGTGCGGGCACGCCGGGCGATGCCCCCCTGACACGCCGAAGGGCGGCCCCACCGTGTGGTGGGACCGCCCTGCGGTGCTCTCGGAACCGGCGGGCCGACGGCGCGATCAGCGCGTCGACCCGGCCGGGCCTCCTCAGCGGAAGTCGCTGCGGAAGGGATCCGAGTAGTCGATGTCGTCGAGGTTGACCGCGCCCGCGCCGTAGCCGGAGAAGTCCAGCTCGTCGTAGCCCGGCACCTGGTACATCTGCGCCTTCGCCTCGTCCGTCGGCTCGACCGAGATCCGACGGAACCGGGGCAGCCCGGTGCCGGCGGGGATCAGCTTGCCGATGATCACGTTCTCCTTGAGCCCCATGAGCTGGTCGCTCTTGCGGTTCAGGGCGGCCTCGGTGAGCACGCGGGTCGTCTCCTGGAAGGAGGCGGCCGAGAGCCACGAGTCCGTCGCGAGGGAGGCCTTCGTGATGCCCATGAGCTCGGGACGGCCGGATGCCGGCTGCCCGCCCTCGGAGAGCACACGACGGTTCTCGCGCTCGAAGGTGATGCGGTCCGCGAAGTCGCCGGGCAGCAGATCCGTGTCGCCCGACTCGATGATCGTCACGCGACGGAGCATCTGGCGCACGATGACCTCGATGTGCTTGGCGTGGATGTCCACGCCCTGGCTGATGTACACCTTCTGGACCTCGTCCACGAGGTGCTTCTGCACCGCACGGGGGCCGAGGATGCGCAGCACCTGCTTGGGATCGACCGAGCCCTGGGAGAGCTGCTGGCCGACCTCGACGTGGTCGCCGTCGGCGACCAGCAGGCTGACGCGACGCGGCACGTTGTAGGTGACCGGGTCGGTGCCGTCATCGGGGGTGACCGTCAGACGACGCTGCTTCTCGTTCTCCTCGATCTCCACGCGGCCCGCGGACTCGGTGATCGGCGCGAAGCCGGCCGGGGTCCTGGCCTCGAAGAGCTCCTGCACACGCGGAAGACCGTGCGTGATGTCGCCGTCGGCGCTGGCCACACCACCGGTGTGGAAGGTGCGCATGGTCAGCTGCGTGCCGGGCTCGCCGATCGACTGGGCCGCGACGATGCCGACGGCCTCGCCGATGTCCACGAGCTGGCCGGTCGCGAGCGAGCGGCCGTAGCACAGGGCGCAGGTGCCGACCGCGGAATCGCAGGTGAGCACGGAGCGCACCTTGATCTCGCGGACGCCGGCGGCGACCAGCTGGCCGATGAGCACGTCGCCCACGTCCGAGCCCGCCGCGGCGACCTCGTTGCCCTCGGGGTCGAGGGCCGCGGTCGCCAGGGTCCGCCCGTACGCAGTGGTCTCGATGTTCTCGTCGGGGACCAGCGCACCGGCCTCCTCCGAGGCGATCTGCAGGGTCAGGCCCTTGGACGTGCCGCAGTCGGACTCGCGGACGATCACGTCCTGCGAGACGTCGACCAGACGACGCGTGAGGTAGCCCGACTGGGCGGTCTTCAGCGCCGTGTCCGCGAGGCCCTTGCGGGAGCCGTGCGAGGCGATGAAGTACTCCAGGACCGAGAGCCCCTCCTTGTAGTTGGAGAGGATCGGGCGCGGGATGATCTCGCCCTTCGGGTTCGTCACCAGACCGCGCATGCCGGCGATCTGACGGATCTGCATCCAGTTGCCTCGAGCGCCCGAGTTCACCATCCGGTAGATGGAGTTGGTCGGGGTCTCCTCGAAGTTCTTCTGCATGGAGGCGTCGACCTCGTTGGTTGCCTTGGACCAGACGTCGATCAGCTCGGCGTTGCGCTCCGCCTCGGAGACCAGACCGAGGTCGCGGTTCTCCTGGATGCGGGCGGCCTGCTCCTCGTACTTCGAGAGGATCTCCTGCTTGTCCTCCGGCGCGATGACGTCGGAGAAGGCGAAGGAGACGCCGCTGCGGGTCGACCACGAGAAGCCGTAGGACTTGAGTGCGTCGAGCGACGCGGCGACCTGCCCCTTCTCGTAGCGCTCGGCGAGCTCGTTGACGATCCCGCCCAGGCGCTTCTTGCCGACCTGGCCCTCCACGTAGGGGAAGTCCACGGGCAGGGTCTCGTTGAAGTAGACCGTGCCGAGCGTGGTCTCGAGCGTGATCGGGTCACCCTCGGTCCAGCCCTCGGGGGCCTCCCAGCCGCGCGGCGGCACGACGTCCTCGAAGCGGATGCGCACGGGCGCGTTGAGCTCGAGGTCGCCGCCGTCGTTCGCCATGATCGCCTCGGCGATCGAGGAGAAGCTGCGGCCGGCGCCCTCGGCGTCCTCGCGGACCGTCGTCAGGTGGTACAGACCGATGATCATGTCCTGCGCGGGCATGGTCACCGGACGGCCGTCCGAGGGCTTGAGGATGTTGTTGCTCGAGAGCATGAGGATGCGGGCCTCGGCCTGCGCCTCGGCGCTCAGGGGCAGGTGGACCGCCATCTGGTCGCCGTCGAAGTCCGCGTTGAAGGCGGCGCACACGAGCGGGTGCAGGTGGATGGCCTTGCCCTCGACGAGCTGCGGCTCGAAGGCCTGGATGCCCAGGCGGTGCAGGGTGGGCGCACGGTTCAGCAGCACCGGGTGCTCGGTGATGACCTCCTCGAGCACGTCCCAGACCTCGGGGCGCGCGCGCTCGACCATCCGCTTGGCGGCCTTCACGTTCTGCGCGTGGGAGAGATCCACGAGGCGCTTCATGACGAAGGGCTTGAACAGCTCGAGGGCCATGCCCTTGGGCAGACCGCACTGGTGCAGGTGGAGCTGCGGACCGTTCACGATGACCGAGCGGCCCGAGTAGTCCACGCGCTTGCCCAGCAGGTTCTGGCGGAAGCGGCCCTGCTTGCCCTTGAGCATGTCGGAGAGCGACTTCAGCGGACGGTTGCCCGGGCCGGTCACCGGACGCCCGCGGCGGCCGTTGTCGAACAGCGAGTCCACCGACTCCTGCAGCATGCGCTTCTCGTTGTTCACGATGATCTCGGGCGCACCGAGATCGAGCAGCCGCTTGAGACGGTTGTTGCGGTTGATCACGCGGCGGTACAGGTCGTTGAGGTCGGAGGTCGCGAAGCGGCCGCCGTCCAGCTGCACCATCGGACGCAGGTCCGGGGGGATCACCGGGACGCAGTCGAGCACCATGCCCTCGGGCGAGTTGGTGGTGGACCGGAACGCGGTGACGACCTTGAGGCGCTTGAGCGCACGGGCCTTCTTCTGGCCCTTGCCGTTGGCGATGATCTCGCGCAGCGAGGCCGCCTCGGCCTCGAGGTCGAAGTCGCGCAGGCGCTGCTGGATCGCCTCGGCGCCCATGCCGCCCTCGAAGTACGTGCCGTAGCGCAGCTTCATGGCGCGGTACAGCTGCTCGTCGCCCTCGAGGTCCGCGACCTTGAGACTCTTGAAGCGGTCCCAGATCGCGGTGACGCGGGCGATCTCGGCGTCGTACTTCTTGCGGATCTGCGCCTGCTCGCGCTCGGAGGAGTCGCGGACCTTGCGCTTCGCGTCGGCCTTGGCACCCTCCTCCTCGAGCTTGGCGAGGTCCTGCTCGGCGGAGACGGCGCGGTCGTTGATGGCCGCGTCGCGCTCGTTCGCGAGCTCCTTGACCTCGAGGTCGTAGCGGGCCTGCAGGTCGGGCAGGTCCTCGTGGCGGGCGTCCTCGTCGACCGCGGTGATCATGTACGCGGCGAAGTAGATGACCTTCTCGAGGTCCTTGGGCGCCAGGTCCAGCAGGTAGCCGAGGCGGCTCGGCACGCCCTTGAAGTACCAGATGTGGGTCACCGGGGCGGCGAGCTCCACGTGGCCCATGCGCTCACGGCGCACGGAGGACTTGGTGACCTCCACGCCGCAGCGCTCGCAGACGATGCCCTTGAAGCGGACGCGCTTGTACTTCCCGCAGTAGCACTCCCAGTCCCGGGTTGGACCGAAGATACGCTCGCAGAACAGGCCGTCCATCTCGGGCTTCAGGGTGCGGTAGTTGATGGTCTCGGGCTTCTTGACCTCGCCATGGGACCAGGTGCGGATATCGTCCGCGGTCGCGAGGCCGATGCGCAGCTCGTCGAAGGTGTTGACGTCGAGCACAGGTGTCCTTCTCTCGAATCTGAAGTCGGGTCGAATCGCTGTCTGAGGGTCGGGGGCGGGCCCGGGAGGGCGGCCTCAGCGGCCGCGCTCCCCCGGGCTCGGGCCTCAGACCTCTTCGATGGAGCCGACGCCCTCGTGGGGACGGCGGGACAGGTCGATGCCGAGCTCCTCCGCGGCCCGGAACACCTCCTCGTCGTTCTCCTGCACCTCCTGGGCGGTGCCGTCGCTGGACAGCACCTCCACGTTCAGGCACAGGGACTGCATCTCCTTGAGGAGCACGCGGAAGGACTCCGGGATGCCCGGCTCGGGGACGTTCTCGCCCTTGACGATGGACTCGTAGACCTTCACACGGCCGGGGATGTCGTCCGACTTGATGGTCAGCAGCTCCTGGAGGGCGTAGGCGGCGCCGTACGCCTCCATCGCCCAGACCTCCATCTCGCCGAAGCGCTGGCCGCCGAACTGGGCCTTACCGCCCAGCGGCTGCTGCGTGATCATCGAGTAGGGGCCGGTCGAGCGGGCGTGCAGCTTGTCGTCGACCAGGTGGTGGAGCTTCAGGATGTACATGTAGCCCACGGAGATCGGCTTGGGGAACGGCTCGCCGGAGCGGCCGTCGTACAGCTGCGCCTTGCCGTCCTCCTTGACCATCCGCTCGCCGTCCCGGTTCGGGGTGTGGTTCGCGATCAGGCCCTCGAGCTCGGTGCCCGAGAGTCCGTCGAACACCGGCACGGCGACGGGGGTGCCCGGCTCGCCGGTCAGCGCCGCGTCGGGCAGATCCTTGGCGGCGTCGGACTTCGGGTCCAGGGACCAGCCGTTCTTCGCGACCCAGCCCAGGTGGACCTCCATCACCTGGCCGATGTTCATGCGACCGGGCACGCCCATCGGGTTGAGGATGATGTCGACCGGGGTGCCGTCCTCGAGGAAGGGCATGTCCTCCACGGGCAGGATCTTGGCGATGACGCCCTTGTTGCCGTGGCGGCCCGAGAGCTTGTCGCCGTCGGTGATCTTGCGCTTCTGGGCCACGTAGACGCGGACCATCTCGTTGACGCCGGTGGGGAGGATCTCTGACTCGTCCTCCTCGGTGAACACCCGGACGCCGATGACGGTGCCGGACTCGCCGTGGGGGACGCGCAGCGAGGTGTCGCGCACCTCGCGGGCCTTCTCGCCGAAGATCGCGCGCAGCAGGCGCTCCTCGGGGGTCAGCTCGGTCTCGCCCTTCGGGGTGACCTTGCCGACCAGGATGTCGCCGGCCTCGACCTCGGCGCCGATGCGGATGATGCCGCGCTCGTCGAGGTCCGCCAGGACGTCGTCGCCGACGTTGGGGATGTCGCGGGTGATCTCCTCGCGGCCGAGCTTGGTGTCGCGGGCGTCGACCTCGTGCTCCTCGATGTGGATCGAGGTGAGGACGTCGTCCTGGACCATGCGCGAGGACAGGATGATGCCGTCCTCGTAGTTGTGGCCCTCCCACGACATGAAGGCGACCAGGAGGTTCTTGCCGAGCGCGAGCTCGCCCTCCTCGGTCGACGGGCCGTCGGCCAGGACCGATCCGGTCTCGACGCGGTCGCCCTCGTTCCACAGCACGCGGTGGTTGTAGCAGTTGCCCGCGTTGGAGCGGTCGAACTTGCCGATCGGGTAGGTCTGACGGGTGCCGTCGTCGGCCATCACCGAGATCAGGTCGGCCGAGAGGTCCTCGATCACGCCGGGCTTCTCGGCGACGATCACATCGCCCGCGTCGACCGCGGCGCGACGCTCCATGCCGGTGCCGACCAGCGGCATCTCGGTGCGCATGAGCGGCACGGCCTGGCGCTGCATGTTCGAGCCCATGAGGGCGCGGTTGGCGTCGTCGTGCTCGAGGAACGGGATCATGGCGGTCGCGACCGACACCATCTGGCGGGCCGAGACGTCCATGTAGTCCACCTCGTCGGCGGGGACCAGCTCGGGCTCGCCGCCGGTGAGGCGCGAGAGCACGGTCTCCTCGACGAAGGTGCCGTCCTCGTTCAGCGGGGCGTTGGCCTGCGCGATGACGTGACGGTCCTCGTCGTCGGCCGTGAGGTAGACGATCTCGTCGGTGACCTCGCCGTTGGTGACCTTGCGGTACGGGGTCTCGACGAAGCCGAACGGGTTGATGCGCGCGAAGGTCGCGAGCGAGCCGATGAGGCCGATGTTCGGGCCCTCAGGGGTCTCGATCGGGCACATGCGGCCGTAGTGGCTCGGGTGGACGTCGCGGACCTCCATGCCCGCGCGGTCGCGCGAGAGGCCGCCCGGGCCCAGCGCCGAGAGGCGGCGCTTGTGGGTCAGGCCCGACAGCGGGTTGTTCTGGTCCATGAACTGCGAGAGCTGCGAGGTCCCGAAGAACTCCTTGATCGCCGCCGTCACCGGGCGGATGTTGATCAGGGTCAGCGGGGTGATCGCCTCGACGTCCTGCGTCGTCATGCGCTCGCGCACGACGCGCTCCATGCGCGACAGGCCCGTGCGGACCTGGTTCTGGATCAGCTCGCCCACCGCGCGGATGCGACGGTTGCCGAAGTGGTCGATGTCGTCGGTCTCGACCCGGAGGGTCTTGCCGTCGGCGCTCGTGGTCTCGCCGAGGCCGTCGTGCAGGGCCACCAGGTACTTGATGGTCGCGACGATGTCCTCGAGGGTCAGCGTGGACTGCGAGAGAGGAGCCTCGACGCCGAGCTTCTTGCCGATCTTGTAGCGACCGACCTTCGCGAGGTCGTAGCGCTTCTCGTTGAAGTAGAGGTTGTTGAGCATCGCCTCGCCGGCATCGCGCGTGGGCGGCTCGCCCGGGCGCTGCTTGCGGTAGATGTCCAGCAGGGCCTCGTCCTGCGAGGTCGTGCGGTCCTTCTCGAGGGTCGAGCGCATGGACTCGAACTCGCCGAACTCGTCGAGGATCTCGCTCTGGGACATGCCGAGCGCCTGCAGCAGCGTGGTGACGGACTGCTTGCGCTTGCGGTCGATGCGCACGCCGACCTGATCGCGCTTGTCGACCTCGAACTCGAGCCAGGCGCCGCGCGACGGGATCATCTTCGCGCCGAAGATGTGCTTGTCGCTGGTCTTGTCGACGCTCTCGTCGAAGTAGACGCCGGGCGAGCGCACGAGCTGCGAGACGACCACGCGCTCGGTGCCGTTGATGATGAAGGTGCCCTTGTCGGTCATGAGCGGGAAGTCGCCCATGAAGACCGTCTGGGTCTTGATCTCGCCGGTCTCGTTGTTCATGAACTCGGCGATCACGTACAGCGGAGCGGAGTAGGTGAGGTCCTTCTCCTTGCACTCCTCGACCGTGTACTTCGGGTCGTCGAAGGTGTGGTCGCGGAAGGACAGCGCCATGTTGCCGGCGAAGTCCTCGATCGGGGAGATCTCCTCGAAGATGTCGGCCAGACCGGAGGTCTGCGGGACGTCCTCGCGTCCCGCGGACGCCGCCTCGGCGGCGCGCTCCTGCCAGAGCTCGTTGCCGAGCAGCCAGTCGAAGGAGGTGGTCTGGAGGCTCAGCAGGTCGGGGACCTGGAGCGGATCGCCGAGCTTGGCGAAGGTGACGCGCGGCGACGCCGTGCGCAGGGCGATGTCAGGGGTTCGATCGGTGCTCGAGGCAGCCAAGGGTGGTCCTTCCACAGGCCGGTGACAGTGGACCGCGCGGCGGCGTCCTCCCAGGTCGAGCAGAGGGTCAGCGGCTCTGCGCCTCGCATGGACCCAGCGGTGCCCGCAAGGGCTCCAGGGGGTTCGGCGGGCTGACGATCGAAGACGACACAGCGCAAAGAGAGAGCATACAGAAGATCACGGATGGACGCAACACCGCGAGCGCGGAGGGTCCATCCGCGTCGGCCGCCATATGCCTGGCGCGGAGGGCGGAGCCTCCTGTCTGGTTCTCGTCACCCGGCGCCTCGCGGCGTCGGGCCCCAGCGGCGGGGCGGGCACCGGGCCCGGCCTCTCACGTCGCACCATCGGTGCGGTATCGCCGACGGGAGCAGTCGACAGGAACAGCTCTCGATCAGGGAACAGAATGCGCCGTGCTCGCCCGCGAGTCAAGCAGGCGCGCAGGATGCACAGGTGCGTCGACCCCGTCGTACGGCGCCGCCGCGTCCGACCGAGCGGCCGTGCGGCGGGGCCTCGAGGGCTCGGGGCGCTCAGATCCAGCGGGCGCGGCGCATGAGGACGCCGACCGCGAGCGTGGGCACCAGCACGAGCACGGCGGCGATCGCGAGCCCCACCGGCGATCCGAAGCCCGGGTAGGGGACGTTGATCCCGAACCATCCCGTGACCAGCGTCGGGATCGACACCACCGCGGCCCAGCCGGCGAGCTTGCGCATCACGACGTTCAGGTGCTGGTCCTGGAGCGCGAGATGGGTCTGGACGACGGAGGTGAGGGTCTCGTGCTGCGAGTCGAGCCATTCCTCGGTGCGCGCGGCGTGGTCCGCGAGCTCCGCGTGGAGCGAGCGCAGCTCGAGGGCCCCCGGGTGAGCGGACGGCGGGGTCCGCTCGGGGCCGGGCGCGGCGGCCGCGCTCCCCCGCCCCTCGGACGTCTCGGGCCGCAGGCGATCTATCACCGAGGCCATCGGCTGGATCCAGCGTCGCAGACGCGTCAGCTCGCCCCGCAGCGCCGCGGCGACGGTCTCGATGCCCGCACTCCTGCCCGCCGCCTCGAAGACGTCGTCCTCGAGGTCGTCCAGCCGGTCGTCCATCCACTGCGCAGCCCAGAACTGCGCGTCGACCACGTGGTCGAGCACGAGATGGGCGAGGCCCGAGGCTCCCAGCGGCGCCCCCTCGTCCTCGGCCCAGGCCTCGCGCACGGCGGAGAGGTCGAAGGCGTCGTCGGACCGGACGGTGACCACTCCGCCCGGATGCACGAAGCCGGCGATCCGCGTCGCGCGGAACTGGTCCTCCCCGCGCCGCGGCTGGGGCGCCTCCTCCTCGGGCGCCTCCGGGTCCCCACCGAGCGCGGCGCGGACGGCCTCGCCGACGGGGACCGGCGCATACACGATGAAGGCGAGATGATCCGCGTGGTGCACGGCCTTGGCTCGCGCGTGCCGTCCGAGGATGCCCTCGATCTCGGTCCTGCGCAGGCCGAGCGCCTCGGCGACCTCGGACGCCGCTCCCCCGCCGACGGGTCCGGCCCCGTCGGCGATGCCGGCTCCGTCGGCGGGGCCGTCGTCCTGCACGAGGTCGAGCCAGAGGGTCGGGCCGTCGGTCCGGGAGAGGCGCGAGCGCAGCTCCGCGAGGGGCACGTCGACCTCGGACAGGGACCACCCGTCGTCGGTCGTGCCGGACAGGGACAGGCAGCGCACGGTGGTCATGGGCCCATCCTGCCCGCGTCCGGGCATGCGCAAGGGCCGCCCCGCCGAAGCGGGACGGCCCTTGCCAGCAGATGTGCGCCGTGGGCGCCGCAGCGCGGATCCGGACTCAGTCCGTCCCCGGCCCCGGGCGCCCGGGCGCCGTCATCACTTGACGGTGACGGAGGCGCCAGCGCCCTCGAGCTGCTCCTTGGCCTTCTCGGCGGCGTCCTTGGACGCCTTCTCGAGAACCGGCTTGGGGGCGCCGTCGACGAGGTCCTTGGCCTCCTTCAGGCCGAGACCGGTCAGAGCGCGCACCTCCTTGATGACGGCGATCTTCGCGGAGCCGGCGCCCTCGAGGATGACGTCGAACTCGTCCTTCTCCTCCTCGACGGGGGCCTCGCCACCGGCGGCGCCGCCGGCCGCGGCGACGGCCACGGGGGCCGCGGCGGTGACGTCGAAGATCTCCTCGAACTGCTTCACGAACTCGGAGAGCTCGATGAGGGACATCTCCTTGAAAGCCTCGATGAGCTCGTCGTTGCTGAGCTTCGCCATGATGGGCGTTCCTTCCTGTTCAGGAGCCGTAGGGCTCCGTGCGTGGGGCGGCGCTCTCGCGCCTGGTCAAGCGGACCTCCGCCGATGCGGCCGACGGGAGGTCGAGGTCAGCGCCGACGCGCTGAGGTGTGCGGTGCCGAGGGCATGAGCCGTGGGGCTCAGGCCTCCTGCTTCGCACGCAGCGCGTCCACAGTGCGCGCCGCCTTCGACAGCGGCGCCTGGAACACGGCAGCGGCCTTGGACAGGTTCGCCTTGAAGGCGCCTGCTGCCTTGGCCAGCAGCACCTCGCGGGACTCGAGGTCCGCGAGGGTCTTCACGTCGTCCTCCGAGAGGGCCTTGCCCTCGAAGAAACCGGACTTGACGACGAGATTCTCGTTGCCCTTGGCGAAGTCACGCAGGGCCTTGGCCGGCGCGACCGGCTCACCCTTGATGAAGGCGATGGCGGTGGGGCCGGCCAGCTTGCCCTCGAACGCGTCGATGCCGGCCTCGCGGGCGGCGATCTCCGTGAGCGTGTTCTTCACCACGGCGTAGGTGGTGTCAGCACCCAGCGAGCGGCGCAGCTGCTGGAGCTGCGTGACGCTGAGGCCGCGGTACTCGGTGAGAACGGCGGCGTCGGACTCACGGAACAGCTGCGTGAGCTCGGCGACGGCGTCCACCTTCTCGGGCTTCGCCATGGCCCTCCTTCCAGAGGTCTCGGGCCGACGGCTGAAGGGCCCGCCCGACGGGTCCGCACGGGGCGGACCGATCTGCAGCGGACACGGAAAAGGCCTCGACACGCAGGTGTCGAGGCCCGGACGCACTCAGCTCGCTCTGCGCGGCGTGCGAGAGGATCGAGACCCTCCGCTGCCGCACCCGGTCTCCCGGTGCGCGAGCGACCGTGCAGCGGTCGTTCGGTTCACCTGCGCAGGCCGTCCCCGTGGGGATTCCTTCGGTCGAGCCCGGTGGCGGGCACGACGACCGGCGGTCTTCGGTAGGTCCAGAGTAGCCGAGGCGCATGCGGCGGCGCCATCCGGATGGCGGCGACCTCGCTCACATCCGCGGCGCTCTCCGTCCCGCCCCGCCGCGCGGAAGCCCGGCACCGACGGAGAAGCCCCCGCACCGACGGATCGGTGCGGGGGCTTCGGTGCACGTCCTGCGTGCGGGCTCGGGCGCCCGGCGCGGACGGAGTCGAGGAACGACTCGGCTCAGGCGGCCTCGTCGGTGTCCTCGGTGAGGTTGCGCGTGCGGTTCACGTCGACCGGGACGCCCGGGCCCATGGTGGTGGACACGGTGATCTTGCTGATGTAGCGGCCCTTCGAGGAGGACGGCTTCAGTCGCAGGATCTCCTCGAGCGCTGCCACGTAGTTCTCGGTGAGCTGCGCATCGGAGAAGGAGACCTTCCCGATGATGAAGTGCAGGTTCGCCGCACGGTCCACGCGGAACTCGATCTTGCCGCCCTTGATGTCGGACACGGCCTTGGCGGTGTCCATCGTGACGGTGCCGGTCTTCGGGTTCGGCATGAGGCCGCGCGGGCCGAGCACGCGGCCCAGCTTTCCGACCTTGCCCATGAGGTTCGGCGTGGCCACGGCCGCGTCGAAGTCGGTCCAGCCGCCGGCGACCTTCTCGACGAGGTCGTCGTCGCCGACCTCGTCGGCGCCCGCCGCCAGAGCGGCCTCGGCCTGCGCACCCGTCGCGAAGACGATCACGCGGGCGGTCTTGCCGGTGCCGTTGGGCAGGTTGACGGTGCCGCGCACCATCTGGTCGGCCTGGCGCGGATCCACGCCCAGGCGCATGGCGACCTCGACGGAAGCGTCGAACTTCGCCGGGGAGGTCTGCTGCGCCAGACGGATCGCGTCCAGCGGCGAGTAGTAGCGGCCCTCGTCGATCTTGGCCGCTGCGTCCTTGTACGACTTGCTCTTGAATGCCATCGTGATCAGCCCTCCACCGTGATGCCCATGGACCGAGCGGTCCCGGCCACGATCTTCGCGGCCGCGTCGATGTCGTTCGCGTTCAGGTCCGGCATCTTCGTCTCCGCGATCTCGCGGACCTGGTCCATCGAGATCTTGCCGACCTTGTCGGTGTGCGGGGTCGCAGAGCCCTTCTGCAGACCGGCGGCCTTCTTGATCAGCTCGGCGGCCGGCGGCGTCTTGGTCACGAACGTGAACGAGCGGTCCTCGTACACGGTGATCTCGACCGGGATGATGTTGCCGCGCTGGTCGGCCGTCCGGTCGTTGTACGCCTTGACGAACTCCATCATGTTCACGCCGGCGGCGCCGAGCGCGGGACCCACGGGCGGCGCAGGGGTGGCCTGGCCGGCCTGGATCTGGAGCTTGATGATGCTCGCGATCTTCTTCTTGGGAGCCATTGCTCTTCCTTCTGTGGTCGTGGTCCGGGCGGAGCTCATCAAGCTCCTCCCACCTGCGGCTCCCCGGACGGGCCGGGGGCCGGCGGCATCCCGGCGGGCCGGGCTGCCTGCGGCGTCCCGACGGATCAGGACGCCGATGGCATCCCGACGGATCGGGACGCCGATGGCGCGTGACTCGAGCGCGGGGCTCGAGGGGCGGCGCCGAGCCGGACTCGGATCAGATCTTGGCGACCTGGTCGAAGGCCAGCTCCACCGGGGTCTCGCGTCCGAAGATGGACACGAGGACCTGGAGCTTCTGGTGCTCGCCGTCGATCTCGGAGATCGTGGCGGGCATGGTCTCGAACGGACCGTCCATGACGGTCACGGACTCGCCGACGGCGAAGGCGGGGACCTTCTGCGCGGCGGCGGCGCGCGAGGAGCCGCCCGCGGAGGAGGCGCGCTTCTTCTCGGGCAGCCCGATGCTCGGCTCGAGCAGCGAGAAGATCTCGTCGAAGGTCAGCGGGGTCGGGTCGGTCGCGTTGCCCACGAACCCGGTGACACCGGGGGTGTCGCGCACGACCCGCCAGGACTCGTCGGTCAGGTCCATGCGCACCAGGACGTACCCGGGGACCCGGACGCGGCGGACGACCTTCTTCTGGCCGTTCTTGATCTCGGTCGCATCCTCCATGGGGACCTCGATCTGGAAGATGAAGTCCTCCATGTTCTGGGTCTCGATGCGGGTCGTGAGCTGCGTCTTCACGCGGTTCTCATGACCGGAGTAGGAGTGGACGACGTACCACTCGCCCAGTGCCGAGCGCAGCTGGCGCTTGAGCGCGGCGATCTGCTCCTCGGCGCTCGGGCCCTCATCGGAGGCGTCCCCGCCCTCGGCGGCGTCGTCGGAGGAGGCGTCCTCCGCAGAGGCCTCGCCGTCCGCGGAACCGTCGGCCGGAGCCTCGTCGGAAGCGCCCTCGGCGCTGGCGTCGTCCGCGGTGCCCTGCTCGCCCTCGGTGGCTGCGGCGGCGTCCTCGCCGTCGGCGGCCTCGGGGGACGCGGAGTCATCGGGACGGCCGGACTCGGGGGACGCGGAGAACGCGAGAGAGGAGTCGACGCCCTCGTAGGTGTCCTCGAAGGAGTCTGACTGGTCGTTCGCCACCGTGAACCTGCTTTCCTACCGGCTGTGGATCGGGTCGGGCGCTTCGGCCCCGCACGCGCTCGGCGCGGACTCAGAGCCCGGAGTCGGGGACCACGAAGGTGATCCGGGACAGCCAGCCGAAGACGAAATCGAGGCCGAACACCAGAAGGATCATCACGAAGACGAACATGAGGACGGTCACCGCGTACACGGCGAGCTCCTTGCGCGTCGGGATGACGACCTTCTTGAGCTCAGCGATGACCTGGCGGACGAACAGGCCGATCGCCACGAACGGGTTCCTGGACCCGTCGTCCTTGCGACGCCCCTCGTGGGGAGTCGCCGGGGAGGTGTGGCTGGAGCTCACTCTGGTCTGTCCGATCTCGTCGGGTGCATCCGCGTCCGTCCGGACGTCTGGTCCGATCGGACGAGCAGGGCAGACAGGACTCGAACCTGCAACCTGCGGTTTTGGAGACCGCTGCGCTACCAATTGCGCCACTGCCCTTCGCAGGATCTCTCCTGCGAGGTCCTCCCTGGTGGGGTGGTTCCGGGCGACACGAGTCCGCCGGACCCTGAGGACCGACGAACAGCATACCCATGACCCGGCGCACGGGCGAATCCCCCGCGTCCCGGATCACACCGTGGACCAGCGCAGGCGCACGCCGGGGCCCGGGCGAGCGGCCGACGGGGCCCGGGCCGGCGCGTGATCTGGCACGTTCACCTGCGCTCTGCCAGGATGTGGAGGGTGAACGAGAACACGCCCTCCGCAGCCTCCCAGCCCTCCCAGACCGCCTCGCCATCGGCCGTCGGCGACCCCGGAGCAGGAGCGTCCGCGCGGCGCCTCTCCGCGCGCATCGGGGCGATCGCCGAGTCCGCGACCCTCGCGGTGGACGCGAAGGCGAAGGCGCTCAAGGCCGCCGGGCGACCGGTGATCGGCTTCGGCGCGGGCGAGCCGGACTTCCCGACCCCCGCGCACGTCGTCTCCGCCGCGCAGGACGCCGCCGCCGACCCGCGCAACCACCGCTACAGCCCCGCCGCGGGCCTTCCCGAGCTGCGTCAGGCGATCGCCGGGGCGACGCTGCGCACCGACGGCATCGAGGTCGATCCCGCGCAGGTGCTCGTCACCAACGGCGGCAAGCAGGCCGTCTACGAGGCCTTCGCGAGCCTGCTGGACCCGGGCGACGAGGTCATCCTGCCCGCCCCCTACTGGACCACCTACCCCGAGGCGATCCGCCTCGCCGGCGCCCGCGAGGTCGAGGTGCTCTCCGGCGCCGACCAGGACTACCTGCCCACGCTCGCGCAGCTCGAGGCCGCGCGCACCCCCGCGACCCGCGCGATCCTGCTGTGCTCGCCGTCGAACCCGACGGGCTCCGTGATGAGCCGGGCGCAGCTCGAGGAGATCGGCCGCTGGGCGCTCGAGCACGGGATCTGGGTGATCTCCGACGAGATCTACCAGCACCTCACCTACGACGGCGTCCCCTTCGTCTCGATCCTGGACGCCGTGCCCGAGCTCGCCGAGACCACGGTGCTCCTCAACGGCGTCGCCAAGACCTTCGCGATGACCGGCTGGCGCGTGGGCTGGATGATCGGCCCGAAGGACATCGTCAAGGGCGCCTCGAACCTGCAGTCCCACCTCACCAGCAACGTCAACAACGTCGCGCAGCGGGCGGCGCTCGCCGCGCTCACCGGGCCGATGGACGACGTGGAGAGGATGCGCGAGGCCTTCGACCGCCGTCGCCGCACCATCGTCGAGGCGCTCTCGAGCATCGACGGATTCCGCGTGCCCACCCCGAAGGGCGCCTTCTACGCCTTCCCCGACGTGACAGCGGTGCTGGGCCGCACGATCCGCGGCACGCACGTGGAGACCAGCGCCCAGCTCGCCGAGGTCGTCCTCGAGCACGCCGAGGTCGCGGCCGTCCCGGGCGAGGCCTTCGGCGCCCCCGGGCACCTGCGCTTCTCCTACGCCCTGGCCGACGAGGACCTCGCCGAGGGCATGGAGCGCCTGGCCGCACTGCTCGCCGAGTGAGCACGCCCGCCCGGCGCGACCTCCGGACCCTCCCCAAGGCGCACCTGCACCTGCACTTCACGGGGTCGATGCGCCGGGACACGCTCGTGTCGATGGCCGCCGAGCGCGGCATCCGCCTGCCGCGGATCCTGCACGCCGACGAGGCGCTGCACGTGGACGCCACGCGTCGCGGCTGGTTCCGCTTCCAGCGCCAGTACGACGCCGCGCGCCACGTCGTCGACGGCGAGGAGGCGATGCGCCGGATCGTGCGCGAGGCCGCCGAGGACGACCTCGCGGAGGGCTCCGGTCGGCTCGAGCTGCAGGTCGACCCCACGGGCTACGCGGGGCACGTCGGCGGGATCACCCCCGCGCTCGAGATCGTCCTCGACGAGGCCGAGCGCACCGAGCGCGCCCTGGGGCTGAGCATCGGGATCGTGGTCGCCGCCTCCCGCACCCGCCACCCGCTGGACGCGCGGACCCTCGCGCGGCTGGCCGCGCGCAACGCCGATCGCGTGGTCGGCTTCGGCCTCTCGAACGACGAGCGCCGCGGCGCGACCTCGGAGTTCGCACCGGCCTTCCGCATCGCCCGCGAGGCGGGGCTGGCCTCGGTGCCGCACGGCGGCGAGCTGCTGGGGCCCGACCATCTCCGCGAGGTCGTCGACCATCTGCATCCCGATCGGCTGGGCCACGGGGTGCGATCGGCCGACGACCCGCGCCTGCTCGAGCGCCTCGCCGCTCAGGGCGTGGGGCTCGAGGTGTGCCCCGCCTCGAACGCGGCCCTCGGGGTGTACCCCTCCGCCGGGGACGTGCCCCTGCGGCGCCTGCGGGAGGCGGGAGCGCGGATCGCGCTGGGCGCCGACGACCCGCTCCTGTTCGGCTCGCGGCTGCTCGCGCAGTACGAGATCGCACGCGAGGCGGGCTTCACCGACGCCGAGCTCGCGGGCCTCGCGGCCGACTCGATCCGCCTCTCACGGGCCGACGCGGAGACGCGCGAGCGCCTGCTCGCCGGGGTCGCCGCGTGGCTCGACGCGGAACCGACGGTTCGCTCCCGCGGCTGAGCCTCAGCGGTCCTGGCCGGAGCCGTCCTCCGGGAGGGCGAGGAAGAACGCCGGGGAGCCGAGGCCCTCGCGGGCGAAGGCGTCGGCGATCGCCTGGGCGACGTCCTGGGCGGAGTCCGCCTCCACCAGGGCGATCGTGGAGCCGCCGAATCCGCCGCCGGTCATGCGGGAGCCGTGCGCTCCGGCCGCACGGGCGGCGTCCACGGCGACGTCGAGCGCGGGGACGGTGACCTCGTAATCGTCGCGCAGGGAGTCGTGGGAGGCGTTCAGCAGGGCGCCCAGCTGCGCGACGCCCTCGCGGACGCTGCCGCGCTCGAGCAGCGCGTCGAAGTCCCGCACGCGCTGGATCTCCGTGATCACGTGGCGCGCGCGGCGGCGGACCACCTCGTCGTCGATCCGGCCGAGGGCCTCGTCGAGACCCGCCGGGTCGATGTCGCGCAGGGTCCCCACGCCCAGGATCTCCGCCGCGCGCTCGCTGTCGCGGCGGCGGTCGGCGTACTCCCCTCCGGCGTGGGAGTGCTCGGCGCGGGTGTCGGTGATGAGCAGGGCGAGGCCCTGGCCGGCGAGGTCCCAGGCCACCGGGGTGGTCGAGAAGTCGCGGCAGTCCAGCAGCAGCGCGCGGCCCTCGCGGGCGAGCACCGAGGCGGACTGGTCGAGGCCGCCGGTCGAGGCGCCCACGAAGTCGTTCTCCGCGGCGATGCACGCGCGCACGCGGTCGAGGGGCGTCGTGCCCAGGCTCAGCAGCGACTCGAGGGCCTCGGCGCTCGCGCACTCGACGGACGCGCTCGAGGAGAGCCCGGATCCCAGCGGCACATGGCCGTCGAGGTAGATGTCCACGCCCTGCTGGACGGCGCCGCTGATGAAGGGGCGCAGGGCCCAGAGCACGCCGGTCACGTAGGCGGGCCAGCCCTCGACGGCGTCCGGGGCGAGATCCCCGGCCTGCCCCTCGAAGACGACGTCGCTCTGCGCGGAGCGCACGCGCACCAGATCGGTGGGCGTGCGGGCCGCGGCGACGAAGCAACGGTGGGAGATCGCCATCGGCAGGCACAGGCCGTCCTGGTAGTCCACGTGCTCACCGATGATGTTCACGCGGCCCGGGGCGGACCACACGCCGTCGGGCTCGTATCCGAAGGCTTCGGCGAAGGCGCGGGCGGTGGCGTCCACGGTCTCGCCGCGATCGGGGGCCTCGAGGATGACGGCGTCGCTCGACATGGGGGTGCGGTTCCTTCTGGTCGGGGGCGGCCCGGGCGGGCCGGTCTCTGGATTCGCCCTCGCGAGCGGCGGAGCTCAGGGGCGCGGGGCGAGGCAGCTGACGGACGGCGAGGGGATCGGATCGGAGGCGATCGTCAGGTCCCGGCCGTCGAAGCGCAGGACATCGATGCGGTCCGCCTCCTGCGCGGCGACCAGGATATGCCCCTGCGCCTGGGTGAAGTGGCGCGGGTGGGCGCCCACGCCGGTCTCGGCGATCAGCTGCGGGGCGATCTGGCCGCGGTCGAGCACGCTCAGGGTGTTCGGGCCGCGGTTGGCGACCAGCAGATGATGCTCGTCGTCCGTCAGCTCGAGATGGGAGATCGCGTTCTCCCCCTCGACGCCGCTCGACGGGACGCTCGAGGACACCTTCCAGCTCGCCTCGATCGAGGAGCCGTCGCCCACGAACTGCCGTTCGGTGCTGCCCGGCCGGGCGCGCACGGCGGTCGCGATGCGGCCGCTGAGCTCGCAGGAGACGTGCAGCTCGGAGCTCTCGTGGTCGGCGGCGAGGTGCCGGGGCCCGCTCCCCCGCTCGAGCGCGATCTCGGCGGCCAGGTCGATGTGCCCGTCGATGTCCTGCTGGTAGAGCATCACGCGGTCCAGGCCCAGATCCGGCACGGCGACGAGGTCGGTGCCGGGCAGGAGGACGACCTGATGGGGATGGGCGGTGCGCCCCTCGCCGAAGTCGCCGTGGTCGTCCTCGTCGATGAGGGAGACGGGCACGCCGTCCTCGTCGAGCGCGAGCGTCTCGACGCTGCCCGAGCCGTACTGGGCCACGATGAGGGTGCGGCCGTCGGGCCCGAGCGCGAGGTGGCAGCCGCCCTCCCCGCGCAGGGCGATGTCGGCGACGGTCTCGAGGGAGGCGAGGTCCTCGCTGGGGCGCAGGGCGAGCACGTGGGTGGGGCTGGTCTCGGTGACCGCGTACAGCAGCGCGCCGTCCTCGCTCCAGATGACGAACGAGGGGTCAGGGACCTCGGCGCGGGCGAGGACCTCGACGCCGCCGGCGGCGACGTCGGCCCCCGGGTCCGGTGACCATCGCAGCAGCTCGATGCCGCTGCCCCGGCCGGAGCCGGAGGTCGAATAGCAGCCCGTGGCGAGGAGTGTGGTGGTCATCGGTCCTCCTGGGTGGGGGCGTCGCTCCGTCGCGCGCCGTCGGTGGTGCCGGATCCGGCGTGGCCGCCCGGGCCGCCCACGGCCCCTGCGGGAGCATCGAGATCGAGCTCCTGCTGGAGGTCGTGGAGGACCGACGGCGGCAGGGCCGACATCTCTCCGGTCATCGTAGAGGGTTCGATGCGGCCCGCGTCGCGCCGACGGCGCCGAGGGAGCGTCAGACGGCGACGGCGAGGCGTCTGGAAGGGCGTCGCGACGACGGGCGTGAACGCCCAGCCCGCCGCGCCGCGGCGGCTCAGCACACGGGTCGCGAGCAGCTGGCCGAGCACGGCGCCCGCGGCGATCGCCACGGCGATCTCCGCCGCGCTGAACAGCTCGGCGCCGCCGCGGCCGATATCCTCGCTCAGCGCGAGCAGCCCGCGGTAGATGCGGCTGCCGGGCACCAGCGGGATGATCCCGCCCATCATCAGGGCGAGCGCGGGGGCGCGCACCCGTCGGGCCACGAGCACGGCGAGCACGCCGACCACGAACGCCGCGCACGCGGAGGCCCAGACGCGGTCGAACACGAACTCGGTGAGCAGGTAGACGACGACCGCGGAGACCGAGGAGACCATGGCCATCCAGCCCAGCACCCGGGCCGGGGTGAAGGTGCCGACGGCGAACCCGAGACCCATCACGGCACCGGAGACGGCGGCCGCGACGAGGGAGGCGAGGGTGACGGGGGCGGTCGCCTCGACCGAGATGTGGAGCCCGAGCAGCTCGGCCCCCAGGAGCCCGGCGCGCACGCCCACCACGATGCCCACGGTGAGCATGAGCGTCTCCAGGATGCGGGCCGACGCGGTGACGTACCAGCCGGTGATCGCGTCCTGCATGGACCCGATCGAGGCGAGACCTGCGAGCAGCACGATGATGCAGGCCACCACCACGATGGCCGAGTTCTGGGCGGGCGCGAGGGCATGCAGCACCACGGCGACGACCACCCCGATGAGCCCTCCCGCGGCCTGTCCGAAGAACATGGGGATCTGGCGCGCCGCCATCACCTCGGTGAGGGCGACCAGGGCGCCGCTGGCGAGGGTCGCGGTGAGCACCACCAGGATCGTGCCCCCGAAGCTGAAGGCCGCCGCACCGCCCATCACCGCGAACCCCAGGAACGCGAGCCACCGCGGATAGTGCGGTCTCTGCTGCGGGATCGAGCGCACCTGGACGAGCGCCTCCTCGAGGCTCACGGTGCCCAGGATGTAGTGCTCGGTCACCTCCTCGAAGGCCGAGAGCCGCGCGAAGTCCTGCACGCGGCTGCCGGTCGCGCGGATCCTCGTGAACGGCGTCGAGTAGTCGTCGGGGAGGTAGGACAGCGACACCTGGTTGAAGGTGACCTCCACCACGACATCACGGAGACCCGAGGAGCTGATGATCCTGAGCACGGTCGCCGTGACCTCGGAGGCGGCGGCTCCGTTGGTCAGCATCCCCTCGCCGACGCGCATGGCGAGGTCGAAGACGGAGTGCAGGCGGACGATGTCGGTGGGCACGGCCCGAATCGTGTCACACTGACGGGCGCCTGCGCGCCACCCCTCCAGCGGGCGACCCTGTGCGCACGGCACCCCGGAAGGAAGACATCTGTGAACGACTCCGACGTGACCGGCGCGAACCCTGCGTCCTCGGCCCCCTCCCCCTCCTCGACCCCGGAGCAGGCGTTCACCGCGCTGCTCGAGGGCAATCGGCGATTCGTGGACGGCGATGTGCTCCACCCGCACCAGGACGAGGCGCGCAGGCGCCTGCTCGAGACCGGCCAGGCCCCCTACGCCTCGGTGCTGGGGTGCTCGGATTCCCGCGTGCCCGTCGAGCTGCTGTTCGACCAGGGCTTCGGCGACGTGTTCGTCTCCCGCAACGCGGGTCACGTCCTGGGCCGCTCGATGCAGGCCTCGGTCGAGTTCGCCGTCGCCGTGCTGGGCGTGCGGGTCGTGCTGGTGCTGGGCCACGAGTCCTGCGGCGCCGTCGGCGCGACCGTCGAGGCGATCCAGGAGGGCACGCAGCTGCCCGGTGAGATGCCGATCCTCGTCGAGCACGTGCGCGACCACCTCGATCCCGAGGACCCCGCCGCGCACGCGGTCGAGGCCCACGTGCTGGGCACCCTCGACGAGCTGCGCGAGCGCTCGAGCATCGTGCGGGAGGCCGAGGATCGCGGCGAGATCGTGCTCGCGGGCGCCGTCTACGGGCTCACCGGCGGCACCGTGCGCGTGGTCAGCGGACCGGAGGCCTGAGGGCGGGGTCCGACGGGGCTCGGCCCGTCGGACCCCGCCATCGAGCGCCCTGCGACCGGGGCGTTCAGAGGTTGGGCGCCGCGGAGAGCACCGCGAGGCCGCCCGCGAGCACGAGCATCACGAGCACGTCCAGCCCCCGCGAGCGCACCACGAGCGCCCCGAGCAGCGAGGTCGGCAGGCACGCCCTCAGCAGGACGACCACGAGCAGCAGCGCGGCGAGCGAGCGACCGGCCACGACGGCACTGGTGAACGCGCCGAACCCGAGGACCGCCACGAGCGCGATGAGCGCGAGCAGCAGGAGGGTCTGACGGCGCAGCCCCTCGCCCAGCGGCACCCGGCGCGGGCCCCGCGGGGCGGAGCCGACGGCATCGGCGTGGGCGTCGTGCCCCGCGTCGGCGTGCGCTTCGCGCCCCGCGTCGGCGCCCGCCTCGGGGCCGACGCCGGGGCCCGGGGACGTGCTCGGCGACATGCGCGCCATCGTACGGGCAGAGGATGAGCACGGGATCCGAGGCAGGCGGTGCCGAGGGGTCCGTCGGGCGACGTCCCGCGGAGTGCGGCGGACGCCTGTCCCGTCGGCGGGACGATCTGCGCATCGGCCCCGCACCGTCCGCGCCGCACCCGGCGCGTCGCTCCCCCGCCCGTCTAGGGTGGAGACGGGCCGTCGAGGACGTCGGCCCGAGCCGCGATCCGAGGAGAAGCATCCCGATGACCACCCCGTCTGCGCCCGAGACCGCCGTACCCGGTCGGCTGGAGCACGACCTGCTGGGAGACCGCGAGGTCCCCGGTGACGCCTACTACGGCATCCAGACCCTGCGGGCGCAGGAGAACTTCCGCATCACCGGTGTCCCGGTCTCCCACTTCCCGGAGCTCATCGTCGCCCTCGCCCACGTCAAGCGCGCGGCCGCCCGCGCGAACCACGAGCTGGGGGCGCTCGACGACGAGCGCGCCGCCGCGATCGAGCAGGCCTGCCAGGAGATCGCGGACGGCCAGCTGCACGAGGAGTTCGTGGTCGACGTGATCCAGGGCGGCGCCGGCACGAGCACCAACATGAACGCCAACGAGGTCATCGCGAACCGCGCCCTGGAGATCATGGGACACGCCAAGGGCGAGTACGAGCACCTGCACCCCAACAACCACGTGAACCTCGCCCAGTCCACCAACGACGTCTACCCGACGGCCGTGCGCCTCGCACTGCTGCTGAGCTTCCCGAAGCTCGCCGACGCCATGGACGGCCTCATCGTCGCGCTGCGCGAGAAGGGCGACGAGTTCGCGGACGTCCTGAAGATGGGCCGCACGCAGATGCAGGACGCCGTGCCGATGACGCTCGGCCAGGAGTTCCACGCCTGGGCCACCACGATCTCCGAGGACGTCGAGCGCCTGACCCGCACCGGCCGCCTGTTCAAGGAGATCAACCTGGGTGCGACGGCGATCGGCACCGGCATCACCACCGACCCCCGCTACGCGCAGCTCGCGGCGGAGGACCTCTCCGAGATCTCCGGCGTGGACTTCGTGGTCGCCGACGACCTCGTGGAGGCCACGAGCGACACGGGCGCCTTCGTCACCTTCTCCGGCGTGCTCAAGCGCATCGCGGTGAAGATCTCCAAGATCTGCAACGACCTGCGCCTGCTGAGCTCCGGCCCGCGCGCGGGGCTCGCCGAGATCCGCCTGCCCGCGGTGCAGCCCGGCAGCTCGATCATGCCCGGCAAGGTGAATCCTGTGATCCCGGAGGTCGTCAACCAGGTCGCCTTCGAGGTCATCGGCAACGACCTCACCGTGACCTTCGCCGCCGAGGCCGGGCAGCTGCAGCTGAACGCCTTCGAGCCCGTGATCGCCTTCAACATCCTCGAGTCGATGCTCTCGATGACCCATGCGATGTCCACCCTCGCCGACCGCTGCGTGCGCGGCATCGAGCCCAACCACGAGGTGCTCGAGGACTACGTGGAGCGCTCGATCGGCGTGGTCACCGCGCTCGTGCCGGTGATCGGCTACGCCGCCGCGACCGACGTCGCGCGCACCGCCCTCGAGACGGGCCGGCCCGTCCGCGACCTGGTGCTCGAGGCGGGGCTGCTGGACGAGGCGCACCTGAGCGCACTGCTCTCCCCCACCATGATGACCCGCCCCCACCGTCCGACGCCGACCGGCACCATCCCCGTGGTCGACCCCGCCACGGACTCCGGCGAGGTGCCGCGCATGGTGGCCGACGACAACGCGGTGACCGAGACGGGTCGCTGACCGCACCCCTGCCCGATGCGCGAGGCCCCGAGGAGCAGTGCTCCTCGGGGCCTCGCGTCATGCGGCCGCGGGCGGACGCCGACTACTCGTCGGCCTCCTCCTTCTTGCCGCGCATGACGAGCTTGGGATCGGGCACCCCCACGACCTCGTGGTCCTTGCCCTCGTACTCGAACTGGGAGAGGAAGTAGCGCATCGCGTTGAGGCGCGCGCGCTTCTTGTCGTTGGAGCGGATGATCGTCCACGGCGCGTACTTCTTGTCGGTGCGGCGGAACATCTCCTCCTTGGCCTCCGTGTAGGCCTCCCAGCGGTCCAGCGACTCCAGGTCCATCGGGGAGAGCTTCCAGCGCCGCACCGGATCCAGTTGGCGGATCGCAAAGCGGGTGCGCTGCTCGCGCTGGGAGACGGAGAACCAGAGCTTGGTGAGGTGGATGCCGGAGTCCACGAGCATGCGCTCGAACAGCGGGGCCTGGTTCATGAACCCCTCGTACTCCTCATCGGTGCAGAAGCCCATCACGCGCTCGACGCCGGCGCGGTTGTACCAGGAGCGGTCGAACAGCACCATCTCGCCCTCGGTGGGGAGGTGCTGGATGTAGCGCTGGAAGTACCACTGGCCCTTCTCGCGGTCGCTGGGCTTGTTCAGCGCGACCACGCGCGCGGTGCGCGGGTTGAGGTGCTCGGTGAAGCGCTTGATCGTGCCGCCCTTGCCGGCGGCGTCCCGGCCCTCGAAGATGATGATCGACTTCTGGTCGTTGTCCTCGAGCCAGTATTGGTACTTCAGCAGCTCGACCTGCAGGCGGTACTTCTCGAGCTCGTACTCGTCGCGGTCCATGCGCGTGTCGTACGGGTACCCCTCCTGCCAGGTGTACACCGGGTTGCCCTGCGGGTCGATGAGGTCGGGATCGGGCGTGTGCCCGTCGGCCACGGTGTACCCCTCGTCCCTCAGATGCTCGATGTACTCCCTGAGGTTCTGGTTGTCGGGGACCTTCACGCGACTCTCCTTCGGACATCCGGGCGCTCTCGCAGGGCGGCCGGGATCGGCTTGCTCCCCAGGGTATGCGGCGCATCTGTCCGGCGGGTGAACTCGACCGGAGTCGGACGCGACGGGGCCACCGCGCGAAGGCGGTGGCCCCGTGCGGATCAGTGCGCGAAGTGGCGGGTCCCCGTGAGGTAGAGGGTCACTCCCGCCGCGCGGCAGGCCTCGATGACCTCCTCGTCGCGGATGGAGCCGCCGGGCTGCACGATCGCGCTCACGCCCGCGTCGATGAGGATCTGGGCGCCGTCGGCGAAGGGGAAGAAAGCGTCGGACGCGGCGACCGCTCCGTGGGCCCGCTCGGGCGCCTGCTCGCCCTCGAGGTGCTCGCCCAGGGTGTTGGCGCGCTGCACGGCCAGACGGCACGAGTCGAGGCGGTTGACCTGCCCCATGCCGATGCCGACGGCCGCGAGGTCCTTGGCCAGCAGGATCGCGTTGGACTTCACCGCGCGCACCGAGCGCCACGCGAAGACGAGGTCGGCGAGGGTCTTCTCGTCGGCCGCCTCCCCAGCGGCGAGGGTCCAGGCGGCGGCCTCGTCGCCCTCCGCCTGGTACGCGTCGGACTCCTGGATCAGGGAGCCGCCCCAGATCTGCCGGATCTCGACGCCGCCGCGGGGACGGTCGGCGATCCGCAGGATGCGAAGGTTCTTCTTCGTGCGCAGCAGCTCGAGGGCATCGTCCTCGTATGCGGGAGCCAGGATGACCTCGGTGAACACGGGCTTGACCTGCTTGGCCATCGCGAGCGTCACGGGGCGGTTGGTCGCGATCACGCCGCCGTAGGCGGACAGCGGGTCGGTGCCGTGGGCGCGCGCGTGCGCGGCGGCCAGGTCCTCGTCCTCGGTCGCGACGGCGATGCCGCAGGGGTTGTTGTGCTTCATGACGACCACGCAGGGCTGGTCGTGGTCGTAGGCGGCGCGGGTGGCGGCGTCGGCGTCCACGTAGTTGTTGAAGCTCATGGCCTTGCCGCCGAGCTGCTCGGCACCGGCCAGGCCGGGGTTCTCGTCGTCGATGACGGCGACGCGGGCGCGCTGGTGCGGGTTCTCGCCGTAGCGCAGGGTGCGCAGGCCCGCCTCGGCGGCCTCCTCGTCGTCCATCTCCAGGAGATAGGCCGGGGAGTCGGCGTCGTCGTCGGCGGGATCGGCGTCCACGGCGTCCGAGACTCCACCGTCGGCCCCGCGGAGGGTCCCGGCGCCGAGGGCGGAGGCGGCGTCGTCGGCGTCGGGCCCGTCGAGCTGCCCGAGCATCCAGTCGCTGATCGCGGTGTCGTACTCGCTGGTGCGGCCGAAGGCGATGGTCGCGAGCTCCTGGCGCTCGTCGAGGGTGAAGCCGCCGCGCGTGGCGGCGCGGCCGGCGCGCGCGTAGTCCTCGGGGTCGACGACCACGGCGACGGAGGCGAAGTTCTTCGCCGCGCCGCGCACCATCGACGGACCGCCGATGTCGATCTTCTCGATGATCTCGTCGAAGGCGCCGCCCGCGGCGACGGTCTCCTCGAAGGGGTACAGGTTCACGACGACGAGGTCGAAGGGCTGGATCTGCTGGTCCTCGAGCTGGGAACGGTGGTCCTCGAGCCGCAGGTCGGCGAGGATCCCGCCGTGGATGCGCGGGTGGAGGGTCTTCACGCGCCCGTCGAGCATCTCGGGGCTGCCGGTCACCTCGGCGACGTCGGTGACGGCGAAGCCGGCCTCGCGGATGGTGCTGGCGGTGGAGCCGGTCGAGACGATCTCGACGTCGGCCTCGGAGAGGGCGCGGGCCAGGTCCGTCAGACCCGTCTTGTCGAAGACGGAGACCAGGGCGCGGCGGATGGGACGGCGGTCGGTGGAGCTCACGGAGCGTTCTCCTCGCGGATCGGTGCGGTGCGGTCGGTGCGACGCTCGCGCGGACGCGGTCGCCGCCATCACATGCGGGCACCCAGGCGGTCGATGCCCACGATCGTCACTCCCCGGTGGTCCGCCCACCTGCGCCAGTCGTGTGGGGACAGTGTATCGGGGGCCGACGCGAGGAGCGGCCGGGGTCAGGAGGCGAGCGTGCGCGAGAGCTCGCGCACCACGTCGACGAGCATCTCGCGCTCGACGACCTTGATGCGCTCGTGGAGGGTCTCCTCGGTGTCCTCGGGCAGGACGTCCACGGCGCGCTGGGCGAGGATCCGCCCCGTGTCGACGCCCGGGTCGACCTCGATGACGCTGGCCCCGCTCACCTTCACCCCGTGGGCGAGGGCGTCGCGCACCCCGTGGGCACCGGGGAAGGACGGCAGCAGGGCGGGATGCGTGTTGATGATGCGCCCGGGCCGGGACTCGAGCAGCGGCGGGCCGATGAGCTTCATGAAGCCGGCGAGCACCACGAGATCCGGCGAGAGGGCGGCGACCTCGCGGGCCAGGGCCTCGTCCCAGGCCGCGCGATCAGGGTGGTCGCCCTTCCGGACGACGGCCGTCGGCACGCCCGCGCTCTGCGCATGCGCGAGGCCGGAGGCGGCGCGGTCGGCGATCACGCCGACGATCTCGAAGGGGCACTCCCGCTCCTGCTGCGCGGCGAGGAGCGCGGCGAGATTGCTGCCGGTGCCGGAGATGAGGACGACGATGCGTGCTGGAGCCACGGGGCAACCCTACGGGCAGCGGGCCGGGGCGGGCGCGGGCGTCCGGGAGGGCATGTGCAGGGGGCGACGGCGCGCAGCGGGCACAATGGTCGGGTGAGCAGTCCCGCGCCCGAGCCCCCCGCCCCGTCCGAGTCGACCCTGCGCTACCGCCGGATCCTGACCCGGTTGCTCGTGTCCCTGCTGGCCTCGTGGGTGCTGATGATGCTGCCGCTGCCGTGGTCGCTGCTCGCCGGTGTCGCGGGGATCGTCACGGGCGTGCTGCTGGTGCGGCTCGTGATCGCCGCCTGGAAGGACCGTCGGCCGGCGATGGCCGTGGTGTCCGCGGTGGTGGGCGTCCCCGCGGTGTTCATGATCGTGCTCGGCTCGGTGACCGGGGCGATCTTCTACGGCCCGATGTCGCAGCTCGAGCAGTGCCGGGACGAGGCGCTCACCCAGCAGGCGCAGGACGCGTGCCGGGACGAGGTGCAGAGCTCGGTGCTCAGCTGGATGGAGGGTCTGACGGGGTCCTGACCGAGGCGTCGGCGTCCCGGACGCCGGCGGGCTCGTCGTCGGTGCGATCCGCGCGGGAGCTCCCGCGGGATCCCTCGGCCCGGTGCTCATGGGAGCTCTCGCTCCCGTTCTCGCGGGACTCGGCCGCCTCGACGCGACCGCGCAGCCCCGCCCACCGGGCGCGCGCCCAGGGCAGGGCCGGCGTGAGGCACACCGCTGCGACGGCGGCGGTGGGCACCACGACGACCCCCAGCAGAGGCAGCAGCAGGGAGCCGATCCGCGGCCCCAGCGCCTCCAGCGAGCCGTCGCCGATGCCGCCGGTGGCGAGGCCCGCGATGAGCAGCACGAGCAGCAGCAGGGCGACCGCGTAGGCGACGAGGGCGATCACGCGCTCGCGCAGCACCGGCTCCGCGGAGGCGCTGTCGGTCTCCTCCCCCACCAGGTCGCGGCACAGGCGGATCGCGCCGAGCGCGACCGCGACCACGGGCAGCACGAGCAGCAGGCGCGTCCACCACGGCGCGGTGCCCGGATCCGGCACGATGCCCAGCAGCGGGAGGGCCGGCATGACCGTGGTCTCGGCGCCCGCCAGGCTGATCACGCTGCCCGCCCCGAGCGTGACCGAGCCGCCGAGGATGACCACGAGCACCCACACGACGATCAGCGGGAACAGGGCGAGCTGCAGCAGCAGGAGCACCACGGACCCCCAGAAGCCCGCGTGCAGGGACTCATGGAGCGAAGCCACGGCGCCGAAGCGCACGGCGATCATCGCCGTGCACACGAGCGCCGCGGAGGCGGCGAGGCCGGCGAGCGCGAGGAGCACCGCCCGGGCGACGGAGCCGTAGGGGGCGGGGAGGAGCGAGAGGATGCGCACCTCGGGAATGCCTCCGCCGCCGCGTCGACGCAGGGCGAGCAGCGCACCGGCGAGGCCTCCGACCACGGAGACCAGCGCCCCGGAGACCACCGCGGAGGGCACCACCGCGTGCACGAGCGTGCTGCGGGCGATCGCGGCGAGCACGCCGAGCCCGACGGTGTAGACGACCACGAGGGCGCCCAGGCACATGCCGCCGTCGCGCAGGGCTCGGGCCCGCAGGGCGCCGTCGGCCGAGATCGGGCGGAGGCGACGCACCGCGCGCCGGGCCGCGAGGGCGACGACCACGAGCAGCACGATCGTGAGTCCGAAGGGCATCACGGCGATCGAGCCGGTGACCGAGCCCGCCTGCAGCAGCAGGCTGCCGCCGTGCCCCAGGACGAGCGCGTCCAGGGCCAGCAGGATCGCGCCGAGCACGCCGAGGGATCCCTGGGCGGAGGAGAGCTGGGCGACGAGCGCCGGGACCACGGTGATCGCGAGGCCCGTGGCGAGCGCGCCGAGGGCGGCGAGCGCCCCCGCGAGCACCGGCGAGTCCAGCCGCACATCGCCCCGGTCCGTGCGGGTCCGGTCCTCGCGACCCCTGCCGCCGCCTCCGCCGTTGCCTGCCACGTCCACCTCTGTCCTGGTCCGGTCCCGGTCGGGTCGCCCCGTCCACCGCGGGCGCGCTCCACTGTGACCCGCAGAGCGCGGCAAGTCCAGCGCGCAGGGTCCGTGTCGCATAATCGTGCTGATGTCCACCTCAGAGCCCGTCCCCGATCCGTCCGCCGTCGCCGCGCACTCCGCGCCGGATGCGCCCCGCGCACACGCCGGGTCCGCCGCGACGCCCGCGCTGCGCGTGCGCACCCTGCGCCTCGAGGACGAGATCGACCTGCCCGCCCACCTGCCGCGCGACCTCACCGCCGCCTGGCTGCGCCACGGCCAGGGCATGGTGGGCATCGGCACCGCCTGGACCTGCACCACGAGCGGCCCTGACCGCTTCGAGGACGCCTCCGCGCGCTTCCGCGAGCTCGCCGCCGCGGCCCGCATCGACGACGAGGTCGGCACGCGCGGCAGCGGACTCATCGCCTTCGGCAGCTTCTCCTACTCAGCGAGCTCCCCGCGCCCCTCCACGCTGCTGGTGCCGCGCGCGATCCTCGGAGTGCTCGACAACGATCCGTTCCTCACCCTCGTCGACGTGCTCGACGAGCAGGAGGACGCGCCGGACGCGGCCGGCGCCGCCCCGACGGACTGGCGGGACCTGTTCCCCTCGACCCCGCGGGCCGAGCGCACGCGCGTGCAGATCGACCCGGACCACACGCCCGACGAGTACCAGGAGCTGGTGCGCCGCGCGCTCGGGATGATCGAGGAGGGCCGCGCGCAGAAGATCGTGCTCTCGGAGTCCTCGACCGTGCACCTCGAGCAGGCGCAGCCGGTGGCGACCCTGCTCAGCCGCCTCGCCGAGTCCTACCCGACCACCTGGGTCTACCACCTGTCCGACGTCATCGGCGCGACCCCGGAGATGCTGGCAGACACCGAGCACGGACGGCTCTTCAGCCGCGTCCTCGCCGGCAGCCGTCCTGTCGCCGAGGGCTCGGAGCTCGCCGAGCAGGACCGTCGGGCCTTCCGCAGCGACGCCAAGGAGCTGGCCGAGCACGCCTTCGCGATCGACTCCGTGACCTCGCGCCTGGCGGACCTCACCACGGAGATCACCGCCTCCGCCGAGCCGTTCGTGCTGCGCCTTCCCGGCCTCGAGCATCTCGCCTCGGACGTCGCGGGAGAGCTGCGCGAGGGAGTCACGAGCCTGGACGTGGCGGGTCGTCTGCACCCGTCGGCCGCCGTGAGCGGCACCCCGCGGGAGGCGGCCGACGCCGCGATCGCCGAGCTCGAGGTCCGGGACCGCGGCGGCTACGCCTCCCCCGTGGGCTGGATGGACGCCGAGGGCGACGGGCAGTGGGCGATCGCCCTGCGCATGGCCCACCTGGAGACGCCGACGCGGGTGCGCGTCCAGTCCGGCGGCGGTCTCGTCGCGGGATCGGATCCGGTGCTCGAGCACGCCGAGGCGCTCGCGAAGTCACGGCCCGTGCTGCGAGCCATCGGCCGCCCCGAGGACTGAGCGCCCGCCGGGCCTCGGTCCCGGGCGGTCATCCCGGTGTCGGTCAGCCGGCCTCGGTGAGGGTCACGTCCTTGGTGATCTCCTTCTGGTCGCGCACGATCGTGAGCTTGTGGGAGGAGCCGACCTCGAGGCCGCGCACCATGCCGGTCAACGCGGCCGCGCCGTTCACGGGCACGCCGTCGACCTGGGTGATGAGGTCGCCCTCCTTCAGGCCGGCGTCCGAGGCCCCCGAGCTGCGCTCGACCGAGCGCACGAGCGCCCCGCGGTAGCTGGCGCCGGAGACGTCCTGGCTGCTGTCCTGCGCGGTCACGCCGAGAAGGGCGTGCTTCGCGCTCCCGCTCTCGATCAGCTGGTCGACGATGAGAGTGACGGTGTCCGAGGGGATCGCGAATCCCAGGCCGATGCTCCCGGACTGCGAGGACGAGGACTCCCCCTCCTGGGAGAAGGTCGCGATCGAGGAGTTGATGCCGACGACCGCCCCGCTCGCGTCCACCAGCGGGCCGCCGGAGTTGCCGGGGTTGATCGCGGCATCGGTCTGCAGGGCCGACGAGTAGGTCGAGTCGGAGCCGTCGACGGCCTCGCCCTGCGTGGTCACGGGACGATGCACGGCGGAGATGATGCCCGTGGTCACGGTGTTCTCGAGTCCGAGCGGGGTGCCGACGGCCATCACGTCCTCGCCGACCGCGACGTCGTCGGACTCCCCGAAGGAGGCCGGGGTGAGGTCGTCCGGGGGGTCCTCCAGCTTGATCGCGGCGAGGTCGGTGGTCGCGTCGGTGCCGATCACCCGGGCGGTGTACGTGCGGCCGTCGGTGAGGGACACCTCGACCTTCTGCGCACCGGAGACCACGTGGTTGTTCGTGATGATCGTGCCGTCCTCGCGGTAGATCACGCCGGTCCCCTCGGCCTGCCCCGAGGCCGTGCTCACGGAGATCGCGACCGTGCTCGGCGAGACCTTCTCCGAGACGTTCTCCCAGTTCGGGTTGTCGCCGTCCTGGGCGACGGGGCTCGCGTCCGCCGTCTTCGTGCTGCTCGACGACGTCGACGACGAGGCGGAGCGCGCACCCTGCCCGTCGACCTGGTCGTAGGCGATGACGCCGCCCAGGGTGAGCCCGCTGCTGAGCAGCATGCCGGCCATCACCAGGCCCGCGACGCCCACCCAGCCCGGACCGCGGCGCCGGGTCGCAGGTGCCGAGCCCTGGATCGCGGGCTCCGGGCCCTGCGCGGCGGGGACGCCGGCGGGCGCCGCAGCGCCGGCCGCGCCGCTCGCGGGCGCTCCCCAGCTCGGGGAGGCCGACGGGCCCTGCGCGCTGTGCGCGCTCTGGGCGCTCTGGGCGCTGTGAGGGCTCTGCGGATCGCTCCATCCGTAGGCGGCGGGTGCCGGGGACGCGCCGCCGTAGGGATCGCCGCCCGACGATACGGGGCCGTACCCGTCGGCCCCGAGGCCGTCGAGGCGCTGGGTCTCCTCGACCCGACCGAGCTGCTCGGTGGGATCGGTGGCGGTCGGCTGCTCTGCGGTGTCGTCGGACGGGCGGCGGGTGCCGGACCCGTCCTGGGCTCCGGTGCCCTGCGGGGCGTTCGATTCCTCGGATGACATGCCAGTCATTCCATCCCTCCGTGCCTTGAAGTCCTTGCGACCGAGCTGTGCGCTTGCTGTGTCGTGCGTCGCCGGCCGGGGGGTCGGGGCGCGGCGCGGGATGCGGCGCGGGGTCCGGGTTCAGAGGCCGATCCCGGGGCCGGGCTCAGGGGCCGACGACGATCATGCGGAGCCCGTCGCCCGGCTGCCCGAGGCCGCTGACCAGGGATTCGAGGGCCTGCGGACCCTCGCACCGCACCGCGTCGACGCCGAGCGCGCGCGCCGCGGCGGCGATGTCGGCGCCGTGCGGGGTCGTGAAGAAGCGCTCGAGGAGCTCGGGATGCGCGCGCCGGTGCTCGAGCCCGGAGAAGATGCGGCCGCCGGAGTCGTCGACCACGATCACGTCCAGCGCGGGGCGGCGCTCGAGGGGGCCGACGATCAGGCCCGTGAGGTCGTGCAGCGCCGTCACGTCGCCCACGAGCAGGCGGACGCGCCCGGCGTCGGCGCGCCCTGCATCGGCGTGCTCGGCGGCGAGCGCGTATCCGCCCGCGGTCGAGGCCATCCCGTCGATCCCGGCCAGGCCACGGCCGGCGAGCACCCTGCCGCGTGCGGCCGGGGCGAGCTGCTCGAGATCCCTCACCAGGGACGAGGAGCCCAGCACGAGGGTGTCGTCCTCCCCCGTCGCCTCCCAGACGGCGAGCGCCGCGCGCTGCTGCCACGTCGGCTCGGACGCCTCCACGAGGAGCGCGCCCTCACGGCGCCAGTCCTCGAGCCGCGGGGCGCTGTCCTCGCGGCCATCAGCGTCGGGCAGGGCGAGGGCGGGCACCACGAGGGAGGCTGTGCGGGAGGCGTCGGTCCAGGAGGAGGTCGGGTCGACGATGATCGTCTCGACGTCGGCGGCGCCCAGCAGTGCGCCGACCACGGGCCGCGAGAGCGTCGGGTGACCGAAGACGATCGCCTGCGAGGGCCGCAGCGGGTGGTCGGGGTCGGCCATGACCTGCGCGAGCAGCTGCGGGTAGCCCGTGACCATGCTGGGTCCGCCGCGGGATCCGGAGCTCGGCTCGGCAAGCAGGGGCAGCCGGTGGGCCTCGGCGAACGCGCGGGCCGCGGATCCCGCGCCGTCCCCGGCGACGACGACGGCGCACGGATCGGGCGCGAGCGCGACCGGTGCGGGCTCGCGAGGAGGGATCCGTCGGGTGACGACCAGGCGATCGCCGCGCCCGGGCTCCGGCTCCGTCCCCGACTGTGCCGAGGCGCGCCCGTCGACCGTCCCGACGCGGGGCACGAGCGGATCGCGCAGGCACAGGTTCACGTGGACAGGGCCCGGATGCGGTCCGGTCGCGGCGGCGACGGCCCGCGCGAGGGTGCTCACGGCGGTGCGCAGCTCGACCTCCGTCGCCGCGTCCCGCGAGGGGGCCGGGAGATCGGTCGCGAAGCGCACCGCGTCCCCGTAGATGCCGACCTGGTGGGTGGCCTGGTTCGCACCGACGTCGCGCAGCTCGATGGGCCGGTCGGCGGTGAGCACGATCAGCGGGGTGCGGGAGTGGTGGGCCTCGAGGACTGCGGCGTGCAGATGCGCCGTCGCGGTGCCCGAGGTGGTCACCACGACGCCCGGCGATGCCGGATCGCGCCGGGAGATGCCGAGGGCCGTGAACGCGGCGGCGCGCTCGTCGATCCGCACGTGCGCCTCGAAACGGCCCGCGATCTCCGGATCCTCGAGCGCGTACACGAGCGGCGCCGAGCGCGAGCCCGGGCTGATCGCCGCGTGCCGCACGCCGAGCGCGACCAGGGTGCGCCAGATCGCCACGGCCTCCTCGACCGCACCGGAGCCCAGGGGCGCGGGCACGGGAATGGTCATCGGCTCCGGATCCGCCCGGAGAGGGCGGCGGGCGGGCGCGGGGTGCTCGGTCATGGTCCCAGGCTAGTGATCCGACGCCCGCGCCGATCCCTGCCCGTGCTCGTTCGCGCCGGGGGTCACAGCATCCGCCCCAGGGGTCACAGCAGCTGCGCGCACGCCTCGAGGCGCTGCTCCCAACGGGCAGTCAGCTCGCGCGGCGCGCCGTGGGACTCGAGCAGCTCGGGCTCGGGCCGCGGGCGCTCGACCGGGATCGTGCCGCCGTCGGCGCGCAGCGGTGCGGCGACGAGATCGCCCGTGAGCAGGACTCCGGTCGCGAGCCCGCAGGCGTGGGTCAGCTCGGGCAGGGCGGCGGCGAAGGCGAGGCCCGCGCTCAGTCCGACGCTCGACTCCAGGGCGCTCGAGACGACCACGGGGAGGTCCGCCTCGGCGGCGAGCTCGAGGCAGCGTGCCACGCCCCCGAGGGGCTGCACCTTCATCACGAGCACGTCCGCCGCGCCCGCGCGGGCCACGCGCAGAGGGTCCTCGGCGCGGCGCACGAGCTCGTCGGCCGCGATCGGCACGTCGACGGCGCGGCGCACGGCCACGAGGTCCTCGAGCGAGGCGACGGGCTGCTCGACGTATTCGAGGCCGCCCGCGGCGCGGTCCAGCTGCGGGATCGCACTGATCGACTCGTCGCGGTCCCAGCGGGCGTTCGCGTCCACGCGGATGCGGGCGTCCGGCCCCAGGGCGTCGCGCACGGCCTCCAGGCGCTCGAGGTCCTCGGGCAGGCTCGAGGCGACGTCCGCGACCTTCACCTTCGCGGTCCGGGCGCCGCCCACCCTCGCCAGACGGTGCGCGAGAGCGGGCGGGACGACGGGGATCGTCGCGTTCACCTCGATGCTCCCGCGCAGGGGCGCGGGGCGCGGGGCGGTCGCGTCGGCGAGTGCGCAGCGCAGCCAGGCGGCCGATTCCGCCGGGTCGTAGTCCCAGAACGGGGAGAACTCGGCCCAGCCCTCGGGACCCCGCAGCACCACGCCGTCGCGCACGGTGATCCCGCGGAAGCGGGTGGTCATCGGGATCGACCAGCAGCGGGCGTCCTCGATGCCCTGCTCGCGCAGGGCGGCGGGGATGCGCATGCGGCTCACGCCGCGGCCAGCACGGCGTCGATGGGACCGCGCAGGTCGGCGGGCTCGACGGTCGGGTCGAAGCGGTCGACGACCGCGCCGTCGGGCCCGATGAGGAACTTCGCGAAGTTCCACTCGATGTCCGCTCCGTCCTTGCCGGAGCGCTGCGAGCGCAGCCATCGGTAGAGCGGGTCGGCGTCCTCGCCGTTGACGTCGATCTTCGCGAGGATCGGGAAGTCGACGCCGTAGGCGGTGCGGCAGAAGGTGACGGCGTCCTCGTCGCTCCCGGGCATCTGGCCGGCGAACTGGTCGCAGGGGAAGCCGAGGACCACCAGGCCCTGCTCGCGGTACTGCTCCTGCAGGTGCTGGAGGCCGTCGAGCTGCGGGGTGAGCCCGCACTTCGAGGCGACGTTCACCACGAGGACGGCCTGCCCCGCGTACTGCGAGAGGTCGGTGGAGGCGCCCTCGGCGGTGCGCACGGTGAAGTCGTGAAGCGTGGTCATGGGGGCTCCTTGCGGGACGGTTGGGTGCGGCGGCGCCGCGCCCGTCCAGGCTAGACCCGCTCGACGGGCTCGGTCCGCCAGCGGGCCGCCTCGTCCTTCTCGCGGGCGGCCCGCGCCCGGAACTCCTCGCGCTGGGCGGCGTGCGCGCCGTCCCGTCGGATCAGCACGTAGCCGATCGCGACCAGCAGGAACCAGACGGGGGTCGCGAGGAGGCCCGCGAGGGTGTCCGACGCGCCCGTGAACGCCCACAGCAGGAAGGCGAAGAACGCCATCACGACGAAGGGCATCACGCCGCTCAGCGGCATCCGGAAGCGGCTCGCGGCGTGGTCCTGCGGGCGCCGCCGGCGGTAGGCCAGGTAGCTCAGCAGGATCATCGTCCACACGAACATGAAGCACAGCGAAGAGACGGTGGTGACCACGGAGAACGCGGTCGACTCCCCCAGGCCGAACACGAGCAGCACCACCGAGGCCAGCAGCATCACTCCCGTGAGGAACAGGGCGTTCTGCGGGACGTGACGGCGCGAGACGCGTGCGAACAGGCGCGGCGCGTCGTTCTGGGTGGCGAGGCCGAACACCATCCGGGAGGTCGAGTAGATCCCGGAGTTCGCCGAGGACATGGCGGAGGTCAGCACCACGAGGTTCACGATCGCGGCGGCCGCGGGCAGCCCCGCGGTCGCGAAGACCTGGATGAACGGGGAGTCGTCGGCGCTGTACTCCGTCCACGGCATCACCGACATGAGGATCACGAGGGCTCCCACGTAGAACAGCAGGATGCGCACGGGGATCGAGCGCACCGCGCGCGGCAGGTTCTTCTCGGGGTCGCGGGTCTCGGCGGCCGCGGTGCCCACCAGCTCGATGCCCACGAAGGCGAAGGTGGCGATCTGGAAGGCGGCGACGAAGCCTGTGAAGCCGCGCGGGAAGAAGCCGCCGTCGGCCCACAGATGGGTGAAGCTCGAGGGACCTGCCGAGGTCTCGAAGCCCGTGAGCACGAGCACGAGCCCCAGGACGATGAGCGCGAGGATCGCGACGATCTTGACCATGGCGAACCAGAACTCGGTCTCGCCGAAGGCGCGCACCGTCGGAAGATTCAGGCCGATGAGCAGGGCGATCACCACGATCGCGAGGACGGGTGTGGCCCAGCCCGGCAACATCGGCACCAGGTCTCGGAGGTAGACCGAGGCGATCACGATGACGTCGGCCACCGCGGTGACCACCCAGCAGAACCAGTAGGTCCAGCCGGTGAAGAACGCCGCCCAGGGACCGAGCAGGTCGCCGGTGAAATCGGCGAAGTTCCGGTACTCGCGGCGCGAGAGCAGGATCTCGCCCATCGCGCGCATCACGAAGTAGAGCATGAAGCCGATGACCACGTAGACGAGCAGCACGGACGGGCCCGCCACCGAGATCGTCTTGCCCGACCCCATGAACAGGCCCGTGCCGATGGCGCCGCCGATCGCGATCAGCTGGATGTGGCGGTTACCGAGCGAGCGCTCGAGGTGCGGGGCGTCGGGGGCGCGCGAGCCCGGGACATCCGAGCCGGTCGACGTCGATGTCGTGGAGGATGGGGAGTGAGTCACCCGCGGGACCTTACCCATCGGCGGGTGGATCCGGGCGGCGACGCGCGGACGGGATTGCCCGGCCGACGGGTCGATCAGCAGCGGGAGACGCCGTAGCCTGCTCGCATGCCTCATCACCCGACGCCGTCTGCGGTCGAGCGCCCGCTCCCTGCGCCGCCAGGGCCCCGACTCCGTCCGGTGCGGGCGGACGACGCCGGAGCGATCCTCGAGGCCTTCACGTCCTCCCCGGACATGTCGCGCCAGGGCGATGTGCACGATGCGGCGTCGGCCGAGGAGTACTGCACCTGGTTGCGCGGCGCGGACCGGCACGCCTTCGCGATCGTCGACGACGCGGCCGAGACCGCCCGCGGCGGGCAGGGCGCGCGGGGCGCGCAGGGCCGCATGATCGGCCTGGTCGCCGTGAGCGTCGACGAGGGCAACCGCAACGGCTGGTTCTTCTACTGGCTGCACCCCGCGCACCGCGGACGCGGTCTCGCCTCGCGCGCGGCGGCCGCTCTCGCCGAGCGCGCGCTGCGGCCCGTCGACCGGGGCGGGTGGGGGCTTGAGCGCCTCGAGCTCGGACACCGCATCGACAACCCCGCCTCCGGCGCCGTCGCCCGGGCAGCCGGTTTCCTGCACGAGGGCACCGAGCGCGAGAAGTTCCTCATCGGCGGCGAGCGCGTGGACGTCCTCGCCTTTGGTCGCCTCGCGACCGATCCCGCCCCGTCCACCCCGCTTCTGCCCTGGGCCGACGGGGCCTGAGGGCGTCGGTCACTCCGCGTCGGCCGGATCACCCGTGAGCGGGCCGAGCCCCGCGCGACCCGGGGATACCCTGGCGACCATGCCCCGCATCGAGCTTCCGCGCGCCGTCTCCGACACCTTCGATCCCGAGCGCTGGAGGGACGTCGGCCCCGACGAGCTGGCCGGTCCCGCGCTCACGGACGTGACCTACCACCGCGCCGTGGACCGCTCGGATCCCGAGGCGCCGAAGGACCTGCCGTGCGTGCGGATCGCCTTCGACCGTCCCGAGGTGCGCAACGCCTTCCGCCCGCACACGGTCGACGAGCTCTACCGGGCGCTCGACCACGCGCGGCTGGACACCGGGGTCGGCGTCATCCTGCTCACCGGGAACGGCCCCTCCCCGAAGGACGGCGGCTTCGCGTTCTGCTCGGGCGGGGACCAGCGCATCCGCGGGCGCTCCGGCTACCAGTACGCGGGCGGCGAGACCGCAGAGACCGTCAGCCCCGGGCAGGGAGGCCGACTGCACATCCTCGAGGTCCAGCGGCTGATCCGCACCATGGGCAAGGTCGTGATCGCCGTGGTCAACGGCTGGGCGGCCGGCGGCGGGCACTCCCTGCACGTGGTCGCCGACCTCTCGATCGCCTCGCGCCAGCACGCGCGCTTCATGCAGACCGATGCGAACGTGGGCTCCTTCGACGGCGGCTACGGCTCCGCGTACCTCGCCAAGCAGGTGGGCCAGAAGCGGGCACGCGAGATCTTCTTCCTCGCCGAGGAGTACTCGGCCCAGGACGCCTACGACTGGGGCGCGGTGAACCGGGTCGTCGACCACGCCGACCTCGAGGACGAGGCCCTCGCGATGGCCGCGACGATCGCCACGAAGTCCCCGCAGGCGGTGCGCATGCTCAAGTTCGCCTTCAACCTGGCCGACGACGGACTCATGGGCCAGCAGGTCTTCGCGGGCGAGGCGACGCGACTGGCGTACATGACCGACGAGGCCGTCGAGGGCCGCGACGCCTTCCTCGAGCACCGCGCCCCCGACTGGTCGTCCTTCCCCCACCCGCAGGGCTGATCGCCGTGGCCCCGAGCGCATCGCGGACCACGGCGCCGTGGATCCGTCCCTCCTCCTTCGACGGCTCCGCTGCCTCGCTCGCCGAGCACGCCCGCGCGATCGGCGAGGTCATGGCCGGCCGCGGGCGGCTGTGGCTGGGCCCGTTCGATCCGCCGACGACGATGCCCGCAGGCTTCGAGGACACCGTGATGGTGGTCCCGACCTCCGGCTCGACGGGCCGAGCCAAGGCCGTCGCCCATCCCCTGCGCTCGCTGCTCGCCTCGCAGGACGCGACCGCGCGGCTCTTCGCGGACGACGACGGCGCCCGGGGCACGGACGCCGACCGGGCCGCGCACGCGGGCCACGGGTACTGGCTGCCGCTGCTGCCGCCCACCCACATCGCCGGCATCCAGGTCATCGCCCGGGCCCACCGCACGGCCCAGGTGCTGGGACTCGAGCGCGTCCCGCTCCCGGATCCCCTGCCGGATCTCTCCGTCCACTTCGACGCCGCTCGCTTCGTCGCCCTCGCCGAGCCGGCCCTCGAGGAGGCCGCGGCGGCCGACCTCCCTGCCTTCACCTCGCTCGTGCCCACCCAGCTCACCCGGCTGCTCGGCGAGGCGTCGGCCGACGGGGCGCGAGCGCGCGCCCTGCTCGCACGCTTCTCTGCGGTGCTCGTGGGCGGGGCGGCCACGCCGCCCGACCTGCTCGCGCGCGCCAAGGGGGCTCGCATCGCCGCGCGCACCACCTACGGGTCCTCCGAGACCGCGGGCGGCTGCGTCTACGACGGCGTGCCGCTCCCCGGCGTGGCGCTCGAGCTGGTGGGGGCGGAGGACGGCGACGAGGAGGGCCGCCTGCGGCTGCGCTCCCCCACCCTCGCCCACGGCTACGTGCTCGAGGACGGCAGCGCGGCGACGGAGGACTTCCCCGTCGTCGGCCCCGACGGCGAGCGCGCCTTCGTCACCAGCGATCTCGCCCGGATCGACGAGGGACGGCTGAAGATCCTGGGCCGTGCGGACGACGTCATCACCACCGGCGGCCTCAAGGTCGTCCCGCAGGACGTCGAGCGCGCGATCGACCGCTCCCTGATGCTGCGAGGGCTCCTCGCCGAATGGGTCGTCGTGGGCGTGCCGGATCCCGAATGGGGCCGACGCGTCGAAGCGCTCGTCGTCCCCGCCGAGGGTGCACCGACCGATCCCGACGACCTGCCCGCCCTCGTGCGCTCCGCGCTGCGGACCACGGGCGTCCCCTCCCATGCCGTGCCGCGGCGGGTGCACGTCGTCGAGGCGCTGCCGAGGCTCGGCATCGGCAAGATCGACCGCGCCGCGGCGGCCCGCACGGCCTCCGCGCACGCCTGAGGACGTCCCGGGGCCCTGCGGCGCGACCCACGCCACCACGGGGCGCACCCCGGGCGCGGCCCCGGCGGACGTATCCTTGATGGGGCCGTGAACTGCGGTCCCGCCACCGCAGACCTGCCTCGAGGAGCATCATGGCCACGTTCGCCCAGTGGGTCGAGGCCGCGCGCCCCCGCACCCTGCCCGCCGCGATCTCCCCGGTCGCCGCGGGCACCGGGGCGGCGCTCTGGGACGTCGGCTTCGACGCCGCCGTGGTGATCCCGCGTGCGCTGCTCGCCCTCGGCGTGGCCCTGTGCCTGCAGGTCGGCGTGAACTATGCCAACGACTACTCGGACGGCGTGCGCGGCACGGACGACGACCGCGTGGGGCCGTTCCGGCTCACCGGCTCCCGATCAGCGGCCCCCGGCACCGTGAAGCGCGCGGCGTTCCTCGCGCTCGGGCTCGGCGGCGTGCTCGGACTGGTGCTGATCGCGATCGCCGGCATCTGGTGGACCGTGATCGTGGGGGCCGCCGCCATCGCCGCGGCCTGGTTCTACACCGGCGGGAAGCGGCCCTACGGCTACCTGGGCCTGGGCGAGCTGTTCGTGTTCATCTTCTTCGGGCTGGTCGCCGTGGGCGGCACCGCCTATGCGATCACGCTCCGCGTGAGCTGGGTGGCGATCCTCGCCGCCTGCGCGATCGGTCTGCTGGCCGTGGTCATCATGCTCACCAACAACCTGCGGGACCTGCCCACCGACGCCGTCGCCGGCAAGCACACCCTCGCGGTGCGGCTCGGGGACCGGGGCACGCGCACGCTGCTGACGGCGTGCCTCGCCGTCCCCTTCGTGCTGATGGTGCCGGTCATGATGGTCCATCCGCCGGTGCTCGTGGTGCTGCTCGCCCTCGTGCTCGCCGTCGGCCCCCTGCGCACGGTCCTCGCCGGCACGCAGGGGCGCGCGCTCATCCCCGTGCTGGCCCAGGCGGGTCGGCTCGAGCTCGTCTTCTCCCTGCTGCTGCTCGTGGGCCTCGCGGTCTGAGCGGTCCCCCGGGGCGTCGCCGCTCAGCGCTCGTCGTCGTCCTCGTCGAGGAGGGCGTCCTCCTCGTCGGCGTCCTCGTCGCGGACGGGGCCACGGCGCTCGCGGCGGCGTGCGTCGGCCGACTGCAGCCGCCCCGCGAGCCGCTCGCGGGGCGCGCGCAGGAAGAGCACCGAGACCAGGAACGCGATCAGCACGGCGATGATCCCGGCGAGGTAGAAGCCCACGCCGATCTGCACCATCAGCCACCAGGAAGCGGCCAGCACCACCAGCCGGATCACCGTATAGAGCAGGACGTCTCGCATGGGTGCCAGGGTAGTGCGCCCGCCTGGACGGACCGTGCGGGCCGAGTCGCGGACCACAGCGCGCGCGAGGATTCCGTGCCGGGACCTCGCACCGAACCTCCAGAGACCGGTGGGAGGATCCGGCGCATGAGTGCTGAGCGAGCGTCCGACGCCGTCCCCTCGTTCTCCGGGCACGGGATCGACCCCCGGGCGCTGGACTTCCTGCGCCGCCTGGCCGGTCCCGACGCCGAGCATGCGGACGCCGAGACCATGCTGCGCCGCATGCAGCAGCGCATGCGCGGCTTCCTCATGGAGTACAAGTTCGGGCTCGACGAGGTCTCCACGAAGGTCGGCATCCTGCGCGAGCAGTTCGACGCCCAGCACGACCACTCCCCCATCGAGCACGTGAAGACCCGCCTGAAGTCCGCCGAGTCCCTCACCCAGAAGATCGTCGCCCGCGGCGTCCCGGCGGATCTCGACGCGATCCGCGCCCAGATCTTCGACATCGCCGGCCTGCGGATCACCTGCCCGTACGTGGCCGACGTCTACCTCGTGAGCGACGCGATCCGCCGCCAGGAGGACCTCGAGGTCCTGCAGGTCAAGGACTACATCGCCGATCCCAAGCCCAACGGCTACCGCTCCCTGCACCTGATCGTCCAGGTGCCCGTGTTCCTCGCCGACCGCACCGTCGAGATCCCCGTCGAGATCCAGCTGCGCACCATCGCCATGGACTTCTGGGCGAGCACCGAGCACTCGCTGCGCTACAAGTTCGACGGCGACGTGCCCGAGGTGCACTCCCGGCGCATGTCGCAGATCGCCGAGACCACGCGGGAGCTCGACGAGCAGATGGCGGAGCTGCGCCGGGTCCTCACGTCCTGAGACGGACGGGGCGGGGCGCCCGGCCCACCGGCCCTCGTGGTTCCGTAGACTCGGGGGATGTTGAAGGGTGTCCTCGCCATCGCCTCGATCGGGCTGACGATCTTCGCTCTCGCCGACTGCATCCAGTGCGAGAACGCGCAGCTGCGCGGCCTGCCGAAGTGGGCCTGGATCGTGCTCATCGTGCTGCTGCCCTGGGTGGGGCCGCTCACCTGGCTGCTGGTCGGCAAGGACCGCGAGAGCGGCGCCCCGAGCGCCTTCGACCCGCTGCGCGGAGGCCCCTCCCGTGACGACGAGGTCGGACCGGCAGGGCAGACGGGGCCGTGGGGCTCCCGAAGCGGCCGGGGTGCGCGCGGGTCGCGGCCCCTGGCGCCCGACGAGGACCCGGAGTTCCTGCGCAAGCTCGACGAGGATATCCGGCGGGAGCGCCGCGAGCGCGAGCGCCGTGACGGGAACGGCGGCGGTGACGGCACCGGGAGCGGCGGCGAGGACGACGGACGAGGCTGATGCCGAGCGGGCCCGACGCGGGTCGGTGTGTCAGCCGAGGCCGGAGTAGGAGTGCAGGCCGTTGATCACCAGGTTCACGACCGTGTAGTTGATGATGACGCAGGCGAAGCCGGCGAGGGCGAACCAGGCCGCCTTGTTGCCGCGGAAGCCGCGGGTGGCGCGAGCGTGCAGGTAGCAGGCGTAGACCACCCAGATCACGAAGGTCCACACCTCCTTGGGGTCCCAGTTCCAGTAGCGGCCCCAGGCCTCGTTGGCCCAGACCGCCCCGAAGATCAGGGTGAAGGTCCAGCACACGAAGGCGAGGGAGTGCAGGCGGAAGCAGAGCGCCTCGAGGGCCTCCGGGCCGGGGATGCGCTCGGTGAGCGCCGAGACCGGGCCCCAGAAGCGGCCCAGCGGGCGGTCGGCCGCCTCGCGGGCGGCGCGCACCTTCCGGGTGCGGGTCGAGAGCAGCTGGAGGGCGGCGACGATCGCGCCGAGGCCCGAGAGCGCGGTCGCGATGATCGCGACGCCGATGTGCACGATCAGCCAGTGGGAGTTCTGCAGGCTCGGGGTGAGGTCGGAGGCGGGCAGGATCCACGCCGTCTGGGCGATCAGCATGAGCACGAGCACCGGGAGCATCACGAGGGTGCCGAGCAGCCGCAGATCCTTGCGGCGGATCGAGATGATCACGAACAGCGCGACGATGAGCGCGCTCGAGGTCATCGAGAACTCGTACATGTTGCCCCACGGCACGCGCCAGGTCGCCACGCCCCGCAGCACCATCGCGGTGATGTGCAGGACGGCGCCGATCGAGGCCATGACGTACCCGAAGCCGCGGGCGCCCAGTGCGTTGCCCGAGGTCGCGGCGCCGGTCGAGCCCGGCGCGGCCGATCCCTTCCCGGTGGGGGCCGTCCGGGCATGGGTCTTCCCGGCGGCGGTCGACCCGCCGAGTCCGCCGCCGGCTCCCGCGGCCGTCCCGGCGCTCGCGCCGACGGTCGCGAGCTCCGGGCGGGCGTCCTCGCCCTCGCGCTTCTGCTTCTCGAGCTTCTCGTCGCTGCGCCGCTGGGTGACGCCCGAGAGGTCCGCGCCGAAGCCGATGAGGGCCAGGACGTACAGGACGATCGTGACGATGATCAGGAGATTCGAGAGCTCCGCGAGCTGCTGGTCGATCACTGGAGGGGTCCTTCGTGCGAGGGCTTGGACTGCGAGGAATCGGTCTCCGGGGGCTCGGGCGCGGGCCTCGGGGAATCGGGTGACGACGAATCGGACGACGAGGAATCGCTCGACGGGGAATCCGCCGACGACGGATCCGACGTCGGGGAGGCGGAGTCCGCGAGGCGCTCGGCGAGCGCTTGCACGTCCTCCACGAGTCGATCATCGTCGCTGCGGGCCAGTCCCGCCACCTCCAGGACCACGCCGTGGGCCGACGGCACCGCGCGCACCCACACGCGCCGGCGCGGCACGAACAGCGAGAGCACCAGGCCCAGCACCGCGCTCAGCGCCATGACCAGGGTGAACACCTGGAACGGGTCGCGCTTGATGTCGAAGGCGGCGTAGCGCTTGACGCCGTCGAAGGAGATCGAGGAGCCGTCGGCGAGCTTCGTCGAGTCCCCCGGGGTGAGGCTCACCAGGGACTGGTTGCCGTCGGAGTCGGCCACCGGGGTGAGGCTGCTGACGTCCACCTGGTAGGCGTTCTTCGGGACGCCGTCGTCCAGGCCCAGGTCGCCGTTGTAGACGGTGAGGGCGAGCTGCGGGTTCACGAGGCCCGGGAACTCGGAGTGCGGTCCCTTCTCGTCGATGACGCCGGTGGGCAGGAAGAAGCCGACGACGGCCATCTGCTTCGGCTGGGCGTCGGGCGCCTTGATGACCAGCTGCGAGGTGTACCCGGTGTCGCCCGAGGGGATGGTGATGATCGGTCCCTCGGCGACGACGTTCCCCTCGGGGTCCTTCACGGTGACCTCGGGGGCGTATCCGTTGCCCAGGAGGTACATCGTGGTGCCCTGGACGTGCAGCGGCTGGTTCACGCGCAGCGTCTTGGAGTACTCATCGGCCTTGTCCGGGTCGTCGACGGTGACGTCCGCCTCGAACTTCTTGGGCTGCCCGAAGCGGTGCTCGTTGGAGCTGGTGTCGTACTCGGCGCGGAAGTCATCGAGGGTGAAGCGGAACGACGGCAGCTTCGAGGAGTCGTACCAGGCGCCCTGCTCGAAGGAGTCGTACTCGGCCAGGGAGTTCGAGAACCCCTCCCCCTCGACCACGGTGATCTGGCCGCGGTACTGGAACAGCCCGCCGGCGGCCACACCGACCAGCACGCCCAGCAGGGCCACGTGGAAGAGGAGGTTGCCGGTCTCGCGCAGGTATCCGCGCTCGGAGGTCACCGAGCGCGCCCCGCCCTTCTCCTCGAGCACGTCGGTGCGGTAGCGGGAGCGCCTGAGGGCCTTCGCCGCGCGGGCGGTGACGGCCTCGACGTCGGCCCCGGGGAGCTCGACGCGCGTGAACCCGGCGAAGCGGCGCAGGCGCGAGGGCGTGCGCGGAGGGCGCGAGCGGATCTGGCGCAGGTGCACGCCCAGACGCGGGATCACGCAGCCCACCAGCGAGACGAACAGCAGCAGGTAGATCGCGGAGAACCACACCGAGGAGAACACGTCGAAGAAGCCCAGGGTGTCCAGGAACTTCGCCCACGAGCCGTGCTCGGAGATGTACTGCTCCGTCTTGGAGGCGTCGACGTTGCGCTGCGGGTACAGCGAGCCCGGCACGGCGGCGATCGCGAGCAGCAGGAGCAGGAACAGGGCGGTCTGCATGCTCGTGAGCTGTCGCCACAGGAACAGCAGCGTCCCGCGCACGCCCAGCTTGGGCAGCGAGGCCCCCGCCTTGCCCGACTTCCCGGACTGGCGCAGATCGCGGGCCTCGGGCGCGACCCGACGGTCACGGGTGCTCGCCGTGCCCATCTGGTCCTTCTGCTCGTCCCGGGCCCGGCGGGCCCGCTCCGAGCGCGGGGTCTTCGGGTCCTCGCCCTTCGGGTCCCGGTTCTGCGCCCGGCGCCGCGCCTTGCGCGCCCTGCGGTCCTCCTGGGTCATCACACCACCGTCTCGTATCCGCCGATGAGGGTCTGCAGCTGCGCCATCCACTGCGTCCAGGTCCCCGTCAGCAGCAGCACGCCGATCGCGATCAGCAGGGCGCCGCTGACCACGGAGATGGTCCGACGGTGGCGGGCGAGGGCGCGGCTCGCGCCGAGCGCGCGCTGGAAGAGCAGCGCGAACAGCACGAAGGGAATGCCGAGACCCAGGGAATAGGCGAGAGCGAGCAGGGCCCCGCGCAGCGGGGACGCTCCGTCCAGGGAGAGGGCGACCACGGCCGCGTAGGTCGGGCCGATGCAGGGGGTCCACGAGAACCCGAAGACGATGCCCATGAGCGGGGCCCCGAGCAGGCCCGCGTCGGGCCGGCTGTGCAGGCGCCTCTCCCCCGACAGCGAGGGGAACAGCCCCAGGAACAGCAGGCCCATGGCGATCACGAGGACGCCGGAGACCCGGTTGACCCACACGACATGGGACTGCAGGACGTGTCCGAGCGCGCCGACGAAGCCGCCGAGCACGACGAACACGGCGGCGAATCCGAGGACGAACAGCACCGCGCCGAGCGCCATCCGGGAGGAGCCGCCGCGGGATCCGCCCCGCCCGCGCTTCCCGCCGGACGCGCCGCGGGCGGCGCCGTCGGCCCCCTGGCCCGCGAGACCCGAGACGTACCCGAGGTAACCGGGGACCACGGGCAGCACGCACGGGGAGACGAAGGCGACGATCCCCGCGGCCGCGGCCACCGCGAGCGCCACCCAGAGGGAGCCCGAGAGGATCGTCGTGGAGAAGACCTGTCCGATGTCCATCGCGCTCATTCGGCCACGACGGTGTCGATCATCGAGCGCAGGATCGAGGGATCGGCGGCGCCCGAGATGCGCGCCGCGACCCTGCCCTTCGTATCGAGCACGAGCGTCGAGGGGACGGCGTTGGGAGAGACCTGCCCGCGCAGCGCGTAGAGGATCTTGGAATCCAGGTCCGGCAGCGACGAGTAGGGGATCTTGTACTTCTTCTGGAAGGCGACGGCCGGGCCCTTCTCGTCGCGCACGTTGATGCCGACGAACTCCACGCCCTTGGCCGCGTAGTCGTCGGCGATCTCGACGAGGTCCGGGGCTTCCTTGCGGCACGGGGCGCACGAGGCGTACCAGATGTTCAGGACGAGGATCGAGCCCAGCTCGTCGGCGCTCGCGAAGGACTTGCCCTCGTAGGTGGTGCCGCTGAAGTCGACGGGGTCGGTGCGGTCCTCGGGGTCGATCTCGGTGGTCACGCCGTCGCCGGAGACGAAGCCGTTCTCGCCGTCGCCGCCGCTGTCGCCGTAGCGCGAGGAGGTGTCCGAGCCGCAGGCCGCGAGCAGCAGGGCACCGGCGCCGAGTCCGGCGGCGCCGAACAGGGCGCGTCGGCCGACGGGGCGGGCGCTGGGGAGGGCGTTCATGCGAGCTTGCCCCCGGTGGCGTCGACCGCACCCATGTAGAGCTCGGCAGCCGGCTCGGCGTAGTCGATGCCCGCGAGATGGGGGCCGACGAAGCGCAGGCTCGTCACCGAGCACAGCCGGCACTGCCGGCGCCGCGGGTCGTGGAAGAGCGGCTTGCCCTCGGCCGAGAGCCGGGTGACCCAGATCGGCAGCTGGTGCAGCACGAGGACGGCCTCGTGGCCCTCGACCTCGGAGCGGGCCGACTGGACGGCGCTGATCACGCGCGCCGCCTGGTCCCGGTAGGGCTCGCCCCAGGACGGACGGAAGGGGTTGGCGAACCAGCGCCAGTTGCGCGGGTCCGAGAAGCGGGCCTCGCCGTGGCCCATGCGCTGGCCCTCGAAGTGGTTGCCGGACTCGATGAGCCGCACGTCCTGTGCGACGGGGAGGCCGTGGACCGCGGCGATCGGCGCAGCGGTCTGCTGGGCCCGCAGCAGCGGGGAGGCCCAGACGGCGCGCACGTCGCGCGGGGCGAGGTGATCGGCGGCGAGCTGCGCCATCTTCTGGCCGCGCTCGGACAGGCGGTACCCCGGCAGCCTCCCGTAGAGGATCTTCTCGGGGTTGTGCACCTCTCCGTGACGGACCAGGTGGATGACGGTCGTGCTCATGGGCGCGGGGACCTCCGCGGGAACCGAGGGTGTGGGCCGGATCGACACTCGGGGCGGCCGACGATGCGCAGATCGGGGCCGAGCCCGCGACGAGTGGCGAACCGCCTCAAGGTACCAATCAATCCTTGACGTCGGATGGGACGGTGCCCAGGGTCACGGGGGCGCCCTCGGGGATGGTGCGGGCCATGATCCGGCCCAGTTCCAGCAGGTCCTCGGTGCCCACGGCGTCCAGCAGACGCTCCCGCACGGAGGCCACGTGCACGGGCGCCGCCTGGCGCAGCAGCTCGGCGCCGGCCTCGGTGAGCACCGCCTCACGGCCCCGGCCGTCGCCCGAGCAGCGGACCCGCTCGAGGATGCCGCGCTTCTCGAGACGGGCGACGGTGTGGGTCAGGCGCGAGCGCGAATGCACGACCTGGTCGGCCAGGCCCGACATCCGGATCCGGCCCCCGGGGGCCTCCGAGAGCCGCACGAGGATCTCGTACTCGTCGAGGGAGAGGTCGAAGCGCGGATCCTGCTCGAGCGCCGTCGAGATGTTCTCCATCAGCAGGTTCACGCCGTAGAGGAACGTGCGCCAGGCCTGCTGCTCGTCGTGGCTGAGCCAGTGCACCGCGCCGTCCGCACCCCCCGCGCTCGCGCCCTCGGCGCCCGCGCCCTCGGCGCCCGCGCCGTCGGCGACGGGTGCACCGCTCGCGCGCGGCGCACCGCTCGTACCGCGCCCGTTCACCGACTCGCCGTCCGCACCGCGCGGTTCGCGCGTATCCTCGGTGTTCGACATCACATGCTCCTTCCGGACCCCTGGGGCCTTGCGCCCGACCTCCATCATAGTTTACCTTTCAAGCACAGAGTTCGTGCAACATTCAAGGAAAGAAGGACGGCACACGATGACTGCTCTCCCCGATAGCATCTCCCAGGGCACCTGGACGCTGGACGCCTCCCACACCAACGCCGGCTTCACCATCCGCCACGCGGGCATCTCGAAGGTGCGCGGCCACTTCGCGGACGTCACGGGCTCCTTCGTCGCGGGTGCAGATCTCGAGTCCAGCCGCTTCGAGGCCTCCCTGAAGACCGCGTCGATCTCGACCGGCAACGAGGACCGCGACAACCACCTGCGCTCCGGCGACTTCTTCGACGCCGAGACGAACCCGGAGATCACCTTCTCCTCGACCTCCGTGGGCGACGACGAGATCGTCGGCGATCTGACCATCAGCGGCGTCACCAAGTCCATCACCCTCGACTACGACTACGAGGGCGCTGCGACCGACCCCTTCGGCCAGTACCGCGCGGGCTTCACCGCCTCCACCAAGATCTCCCGCAAGGACTTCGGGCTCACCTGGAACGCCGCCCTCGAGGCCGGCGGGGTGCTCGTGGCCGACGAGGTCAAGATCACCATCGAGGCCGAGTTCACCGCTCCCGCCGCCGCGTGATCCCGTGAACGCGGAGCCTCCGGGCCGATGAACGCCTGATCGACCCGGCGAACCTCCGCGCACAGCTCCCGAAGGGCCGTCCACCATCCGGTGGGCGGCCCTTCGCCGTGCGCGGATCCGACGCGGCACGGGAAGCCCTACGCTGAACGGGTGATGAGCCTCCCCGCCGACCTCCCCCGCCCGCCGCGCACCACCGATCCGGATGCGCGCGTGCTGTACCTCACCCGCCCCGGCTGCCATCTATGCGACGTGGCCCTGCCCGTCGTCCGCGCCGAGGCCGACCGCGCGGGGACGGTCGTCGAGATCCTCGACATCGACGAGGATCCCGCCCTGCAGCGCGACTGGAACGAGCACGTGCCCGTGATCGTGGTCGACGGCGCCGTGCAGGCCCGCTACCGCGTCGATGCGCCGTCCCTGCGCTCGGCGCTCACCCGTCGGCGCTGGTGGCAGAGGATCCTGGGCCGCTGACCCCGAGGGGACGCGAGGGAACGGCGCCGGCCGGAGCGCTCGGCCGCGCGGTCCCGCACCACAGCGCACGAGGACCCCGCCGGAGATCCGGCGGGGTCCTCGTGCAGTGATCACCGCACGGGCCGCGGGGCCCGCATGCGGTCGCGCCCTGGGGGCGCGCAGATCACTTCTTGTTGCGGCGCTGGTGGCGCGTGCGACGAAGCAGCTTGCGGTGCTTCTTCTTCGACATGCGCTTGCGACGCTTCTTGATCACGGAACCCATGGGGACCCCTGTTCTGCAGGCGGATGCCTGCGGTCTCGGACGGAGAGCGGACTGCACGCGGCCCGGCCCACAGGCGGTGCTCCCCGCCCCCTGGGGCGGGATGCGGCGCCCACGCGTGAGCACCACGAGTCCAGGGCCCGTGCCACAGTCGACGCCCCACTCTACACGCGCTGAGGGGGTGCGTCCCCGCTCGCTGCTGCGAGATCCGTCGCAGATCTGCGGGCCGCCGCCAGCGTGCTCTGCACGGGGTCGACGACGAGTTCGGCGGCGACCACGCGCACGCGGGCGCGCAGCAGGCGCCGGGCACGGGCGGCATGGAGGCACGAGACGAGGGCGGCGAGCGCTCCGCCGAGCACGGTCAGCAGGATCCCTGCCCCCACGCCCAGCACGATGAGCGCCGTCGGCAGCGGGATCGGCACCCACAGCTCGCGGATCATCGGCATCGGCGGCGCCGGGACCTGGAAGAACCCGAGGATCGCATTCAGCACGAGCCAGCCCAGGCCCACCACCCAGGCCGCCATCGCGAGCCACTGCAGCACGTCCAGGACGGGCCACCACCAGCCGCGGGTGCGGCGCGAGAGGTCCGCGCCGACCACGGCCTGGTCGAGGGCGTCCGGGAGCTCGTCCTCGCGCGAGCGGGCGGAGCGGCGCACGGCCGCGCGCCACGGGTCGGAGCCGTCGCGGCTGACGGTGTCGGCGAAGCCGCGCAGGCCCTCGGAGGCACGGGCCGACGTCGCCGCGTCGGGCGCGGGCAGGGAGGACCGCGCCTCCGCCCCCTGAGCGCCACGGGATCCATCGGCCCCGAGGTGGAGCCGTGCCAGGGGATCCGGGCGCACGCGCCGGAGCCAGCGCACGACGGGCCAGCCGCTGCGCGCGTCGGCGCGATGCCGGTAGGCCTTCCCCACGGCCTCGGCCACGGGATCGATGCGGGCCGCGGCCCCGAGGGCGTCCTCGAGCGAGCGCTCGGCGGCCGACGGGACCCGACCCGGCAGGCCCGAGGGATCCGCGGCGGTCCGCAGCCCGACCGCTGCCTCCCGCAGGTCGGCGCGCCGGCGCACGGCGATCGCCTCACGGGCCTGGGCGACGGCCGCGAAGCGGGAGCGGACGTCCGCGAGCCCCGCGCCGGTCTCCGCGGAGACCGCGAGGACGGGTGCGTGCTCGAGGCCGTCCCGGCGCACGATCTGCTCGAGGGAGGTGCGCACGCTCTCGCGCTCGTCCTCGCGCACGGTGTCGATCTGGTTGAGCAGCACGAGGGTGACGGCGTCGTGGCCGGCGAAGGGCTCGACGAAGTCGCGGTGCAGCACCCTGTCGGCGTACTTCTGCGGGTCCGTGACCCACACGAGCACGTCGACCATGCCGGTCATGCGCTCGGCGATGTCGCGGTGGGCGTCCTGGACGGAGTCGAGGTCGGGCAGGTCCAGCAGCACCATGCCGGCGGAGGGCCCGGGTTTGCCGGCGCGCCCGGCTTTGCCTGCGTGCCCGGCCCCCTCCGCAGCCGCCCGCGCGAGCGCGTCGTGCAGCGGACCATCGTGCACCTCGTGGCGGTCGGCGACCTCGAGCCAGTCCAGGAGAGCGTCGGCTCCGGCGGGGTCGAGCACCGCGGCGTGCGGGTCGCGCGTCGTCGGGCGACGCACCGCCGCCGGGGAGATCTCGCGGCCCACCAGGGTGTTCATGAGCGACGACTTGCCCGATCCGGTCGCACCGAAGAAGCCGATGACGGTGTGCTCGGCCGAGAGCGCGGTGCGCGCGTCGAGCCTCTCGAGCATCTCCCCGGTCGCAGCGAGGGCATCCGACGGGGCGATGCCCTCGAGGTCATCGCGAGCCCTCACGAGGGCGTCCCGGCGCTCGGCCAGGGACGCGAGGGAGTCCGCGGAGCCGGTGCGGGCGCCGCGCGAGGCGCGGGAGGCGCGCGAGGTGCGCGGACTCATGCGGGGTCCTCCCCCGTCGTGGGCTCGTGCGCCGTCCGCTCCCCCGTCGCCTGCTCGGCCTGGGCCCTGATGTCGGCGGCGAGCGCCGCCGCCCCGCGCGCGTCGGCCCGCAGGGACTCGGGCTCCGTGCCCTCGGGCACGGCCTCCAGGCGCGCGCGGAAGGGCTCGGCGCGCTCGACGACGAGTCCCTCGAGCCGTGCGACGAGGCTCTCGCGGGCCACGCGGGCCAGTCTCCGCACGGCGTCCTCGCCGAAGATCGTCTCGAGCAGCTTCTGGCCGACGATCGCGGTCGCGGCGCCCGTGCCGACCTCCAGCCCGGTGGGGATGAAGGCCGTGGAGGCGAAGACGACGACCATGAGCGCCACGCCCACGGCGTTCACGCCGAGGGACAGGATGCGGGCCTTCGTGCGGCGGTCGCCGCCCTCGCTGCGCACGAGCTCGAGCACGTCCCCCTGCCAGTCGCGGACGGCGCGGGCGACCTGCTGCTCGTAGCCGGGCTCCATGCGGGAGAGGTCCGCGCCCTCCACGAGGGGACGCCCCGCGGGATGCGATCGCCATGCCTGCTCGACGTGCTCGGCGCCGCGCGCGGTCTCGTCGACCACGACGTGGACGAGGCCCGTCTCGAGGGCGTCCTGGGCCGCGACCGCGGGCCTCCCCTCGCCGCGCAGGGCACGCCCGAGGCGGTCGCGCACCCGCCCGACGAGGCTCTCGAGCGAGCGGACGACCTCGCCGGTGCCCACGACCTCCTGCCAGCGCGCGAGGACCTCGCCGCGCAGCAGGGACCCGTCGCCCACGGCCTCCTCGATGCGTCCGACGACGTCCGCGAAGGCGTCGTCGACCGCCGTCGCGAGCTCCTCGCGGATCGCGTGCTGCTCCTCGACGCCGGCGGCGACGTCCTGCAGGGTCCCGTCCAGGGAGTCGAGGGCGCCCGCGAGGGTGCGCCGGGCGATCGCGCCGCGTGCGCCCTGGTCCGCGGCGAGCGCATGCAGCCAGGTGTCGATCTCGCCGACGCGGGCCTGGTCGAGCATCCCTTCGGCCGAGAGCGACGACTCCGGGACGAGGAACAGCCGGGCGGGCTCGAGCCCGCGATCCTCCAGCATCGCCCGCAGATCGGTCTCGAGCTCCTCGGCGATGCCGGGCCGCTCGGGGATGCGGTTCATGACCACGGCGACCGTGGCGTCGGCCTCGACGGCCGTGCGCAGCACCTCCCACGGGACCGCGTCGGCGTAGCGGTTGGCGGTGGTGACGAACAGCCAGAGATCGGCGGCGCGCAGCAGCTGCCGGGCCAGCTCGCGGTTGCCCGCGGCGATCGAGTCGATGTCGGGCGCGTCGAGCAGGGCGAGGCCGCGCGGGACCTCGGCGAGGGGGCGCAGCTCGAGCTCGCGCGAGGGCTCGTCCTCGGATCCGGCCGACTGGGCGCCGGCACCCGCTCCCCCGCGTACGCGGGCGAGGCCGGGCAGGATCCGCGTGCCCTCGAACCAGGGCGCATCCTCCGGATGGTGCAGCAGCACGGGCCGCCTGGTCGTGGGGCGGATGGCGCCGGCCCGGGTGACGGGCCGGCCGACGAGGGCGTTCAGGAGCGTCGACTTGCCGGCGCCCGTCGAGCCGCCGACGACCACGAGCAGCGGCGCGTCGACGGACTGCAGGCGCGGCAGGAGGTGGTCGGCGAGCTGGCGGGAGGCGGCCGTCACGGCGCTGCGGGTCTGCACGGCGCCGGGCGCCTCGAAGCCGAGGCGGACCCCGTCGAGGTCCGCGGCGAGGTCATCGAGCACCCGCGTGGCGTCCGACCCGGGCCCCACCTGGTCGTCCGTCGGAGGTCGAGTGGTCATGCGGCCATTCTGGCAGTCGCCGCGCCGGGACGGTCCTCAGTCGAGGAACGGGTCCAGGCCCCACTCGGGGAAGGCGGCGCGGCGCGCGGCCTGGACGGCGCGGTCGAGGTCGTCGGCCGGATCGAAGCCCAGCGACCAGTCGCGCACGTCCAGGGGGCGCTGCTCCCCGTATCCCATCTCGGGCGGGGCGTCGGGGTCGAGCAGGCCGTGGGCCCGCAGCACCTCGGGCACGGCACGGCGGTACGCCTCGGGGACCTCGCCCTCCTCCGGGAGCGGCTCCCCGGTGACCACGGCGACCAGGTGCGCCCAGGAGCGCGGGACCACGTCGGTGACGGCGTACCCGCCGCCGCCGAGGGCGAGCCAGCGCCCGCCCGCGGACTCGTCCGCCACCTCGCGCATGAGCATCATCGCGGCGCGCTGGGCCTCGAGGGTCGCGCGGACATCGGCGAGCGGATCCTTGCGGTGGCTGTCGGCGCCGTGCTGGGTGACCAGGAGCGTCGGCCGGACCGCGCGGGCGAGGCCGGGCACGGTCGCGCCGATCGCGCGCACCCATCCGTCCGCGTCGGTGCGCGGCGGCAGCGGGACGTTGATCGCACTGCCCAGGGCGCCCGCACCGCCCGTGTCCTGGACGAACCCGGTGCCCGGGTAGAGGTGCTCGCCGCTCTCGTGGATCGAGAGGGTGACGGCGCGCGGCTCGTCCCACAGGGCGCGCTCGACGCCGTCGCCGTGGTGGACGTCGAGGTCGACATAGAGGATGCGCTCCTCCCCCGCGTCGAGGGCGTGGGCGATCGCGATCGCCGCGTCGTTGTACACGCAGAACCCGGCGGCCTGGGAGGCGCGCGCATGGTGCATGCCGCCCGCGAAGTTCACGGCACGGTCGACCTGGCCGGCGCGGATCGCGTCGACCGCCGCGATCGACCCGCCGACGATGCGGGCGCTCGCGGTGTGCATGCCCTCGAAGGCGGGGACGTCGTCGCCCCCGATGCCGAAGCCGATGAGCGCATCGTCCCCGCCGTCCCTTCCCGCCCCGGGCGCCGACGCGCGGCGCACGGCGGCCAGGAACTCCGGGGTGTGCACGCGCAGCAGCTCCGCGTCGGACGCGACGGGCGCGGGCAGTGTCCGCACCCCGGGGCGCGCGAGCAGTCCGCTGGTCTCCGCGAGCAGCCTCGTCAGCTCGAGGCGCACGGGCGACATCGGGTGGTAGGGGCCGAAGTCGTAGGCGAGGAGGGCGTCGTCCCAGACGACACCGGCGCCGGAGGAGCCATGGGGGGCGGAGACCATGCGTTCGAGCGTACCCAGTGCAGGGCCGGACGAACGCATCGCCGACGTAGACTGCGCGACGGATCAGCGCCTGCGCGGCGGGCGGTCCCGCGGGTCCGCGGACCCCGGCGCCGCTGGTCGCACGGCGCGCACGCGACGGGCACGAGACGCAGGACCGAGACGCAGGACGAGGAGCAGCCGGATGAGCGAGGGCCGGGACGAGGACGGGCGCACGGACCTGTCCGCGATCTCGCTCTGGCAGCGCATCCGCGAGTTCTCGAGCACCGCGCTCGCGACGGCCGCGAGGACCTCCCCCGCCCGCCTCGCGCTGACCGTGTTCACGGCGATGATCGGCCTGGTCACGCTGCTGCTGATGTCACCGCTCGCCGCGTCCGACGGCCAGGCCACCGGCTTCCGCGACGCCGTGTTCACGGCGGTCTCCGCCATCTGCGTGACCGGACTGACGACGGTCGACACCGCCACGCACTGGTCGACCTTCGGGCTCGTGGTCCTCATGGTCGCGATGAAGATCGGCGGTCTGGGCGTGCTCACCCTCGCCTCGCTGCTGGGGCTCTCGGTGATGCGCTCGATGGGGCTGGCCCAGAGGATCATCACGGCGCGCGAGACCCGCGCCGAGCAGCTGGCGGAGGTGGGCAGCGTGCTGCGCACGATCGTCATCACCTCGACGGCCTTCGAGGTCCTCACCTTCCTCGCGCTCGTGCCGTACATGATCGCGACCGAGCACGGCACCGGCACCTCGGTCTTCTACGGCGCCTTCTACGCGATCAGCGCCTTCAACAACGCGGGCTTCGTGCCCGATCCCGGCGGGATCTCCCAGTACCTGGGCGACCCGTTCTTCTCGATCCCGATCTCGACGGCCGTGTTCATGGGCTCGCTCGGCTTCCCCGTGGTGCTCGTGCTGGTCAAGAGGTGGCGCACCCCGCACCACTGGACCCTGCACGCGAAGCTCACCCTCGCGACCTCGGGGATCCTGCTGGTCGCCGGCATGCTCGGCTACCTCGCGATGGAGTGGTCGAACCCGCACACGCTGGGCCGCGAGGGCTTCGGCTCGAAGGTGCTGGCCTCCCTGTTCGCCTCGGTGATGCCGCGCTCGGGCGGCTTCTCCACGCTCGACATCGCCTCCCTCGAACCCGAGACGCGCCTGTTCACGGACCTGCTCATGTTCATCGGCGGCGGCTCCGGGTCGACGGGCGGCGGCATCAAGGTGACGACGTTCGCGCTGCTCGCGCTCTCGATCGTCGCCGAGGCGCGGGGCGACCGCGACGTCGAGGTGTTCGGCCGTCGGATCCCGCAGGAGACCATCCGCCAGGCGATCGGCGTGCTCGTCATGAGCGCCTCGGTGGTGTTCATCGCGACGTTCCTGACCCTGCAGCTCACTCCGTTCAGCCTGGACCAGGTGCTCTTCGAGGTGCTCTCCGCCTTCGGCACCGTGGGGCTGTCCACGGGCATCACCCCGCATCTCGGCGATGCCGCGACCTACATCCTCATCGTATGCATGTACCTGGGCAGGATCGGGCCGATGACGCTCGGCGCCGCCCTCGCGCTGCGCTCGCGCTCACGCGTGGTGCGCCTGCCCAGCGAGCGCCCCATCGTCGGCTGATGCCGCTGCGTGCCGGGCCGCCGTGCTGTCGAGCCGCCCCGTCAGGCACCCTCCGGCCCGCCGCCCCGTCTCGCCGCGCCCGTCCCGCAACGCGTTGAGTGCTGCGAAGCGGTCGTTCTGAACGTCCATAACGACCACTGCGCAGCGCTCTAGACTGTTCGCGGCGCTCCGGCGCCGTCCCGCCGTCCGCATGTGAGGAGACATCGTGGCCCGTCCCCGTGGCAGCAGCGGAGCCCTGGTCGTGGGCCTGGGCCGCTTCGGAGCCTCCCTGGCCCTGACGCTCGAGGAGCTCGGCACGAACGTGCTCGCGATGGACACGCGTGAGGATCTCGTGCAGGAGTACTCGGGTCGCCTCACCCATGTGGTCGAGGCCGACGGCACGCAGATGGAGGCCCTCGCCCAGGTGGGCGCGGCCGACTTCTCCGTCGCGGTGGTGGGCGTGGGCACCTCGCTCGAGGCGAGCGTGCTGATCACCGCGAACCTCGTGGACCTGGGCAAGCCCGTGATCTGGGCCAAGGCGATCAGCGTGCCGCACGGCAAGATCCTCGAGCGCATCGGCGCCCATCACGTGGTCTTCCCCGAGAAGGACGCCGGGCAGAGGGTCGCGCACCTGGTCAACGGACGCCTCATCGACTTCATCGAGTTCGACGACGGCTTCGCGATCGTGAAGATGCGTCCCCCGCAGGAGATCATGGGCTTCACCCTGCAGGAGTCCGACATCCGCGCGAAGTACGGCGTGACCGTGGTCGGCGTGAAGTCGCCCGGCCGCGACTTCACCTACGCCGGCCCGGACACCAAGGTCTCCCAGCACGATCTGCTGATCGTCTCCGGGCACACCGAGCTCATCGAGCGCTTCTCCAACCGGCCCTGAGGCGGGCGGGCCGCCCGATTCGAGACGGGCGAGCCGCCCGGCCGGGTCACTCCCCCGACATGGCGCGGGACTTGCGCGCCGCCGCATCCATGGCCCCGGCGAGCGCGGGGCGGATGCCGCCGCGCTCGAGCGCCGCGATGCCCTCCGCGGTGGTGCCGCCGGGGCTCATCACCGCGCCGCGCGCGACGGCCGGGTGCTGCCCGGTCTCCTGCAGCAGGGTCGCGGCGCCGCGCACGGTCTGGAGCACCACGCGCGTGGCCTCCGGGCGCGGGATTCCCTGGCGCACGGCCTCGTCGATCATCGCGTCGACGATGGTGAACACGAAGGCGCTCGCGCTGCCTGCAGCGCCGATCATCGCGTGCCCCTTCTCCTCGGGCAGGTCCACGACGATCCCCGCGGCCGCGAGGAGCGCGCGGGCCAGTTCGACCGAGGACTCGGTCGCGTCGTCGGACGCCATGAGGTGGGTGACGCCCTCGCCCACGGACATCGGGGTGTTGGGCATCGCGCGCACGAGCTGCGTGTGCCCGCCCAGCGCCTCGGTGAGCGCGGCGAGGCTGGTGCCGGCCGCGATGCAGATGACCAGGGTGTCCTCGGCGAGCGCGGAGCGCACCTCGGGCATCACCGCGTCGAGCTGGTAGGGCTTCACGCCGAGCACGACGACGTCGGACCCGGTCAGGTCCGACACGGATCCGGCGGTGGCGCCGAGCTCGTCGGCCGCTCGCCGGGAGGAGGCGTCCGAGGAGTTCACGACGCGCAGGTTCTGCGGTGAGACGCCCGCGGCGAGCATCGCCCGCACGAACGCGCCGCCCATGTTGCCGGCGCCCAGCACGCTCACCGTCACGGCGGAGAGATCGGGCGTCCCGTCGGAGGCGGTGCTCGAGGTGGCAGAGGTGGTCTCAGGGCTCGTCTGATCCGTCATGCCTCCCACTCTAGGGGCCGGATCCGACATGCCCGATCGGCGACCATCCCGCGCCCCGCCCCTCCTCGACCGGCGCCCGTACACTGCGCAGCATGCCCCTGCCCCTGCCCCTGCGACAGCTCTCCGCGGTGCTCGACGCCCTCCCGGGCCCCGTGCGCCGCAAGATCGTCTGGTTCGCCGTGCGTCTCAGCCAGCCGCGATTCCTGGTCAGCGTGTGCGCGGTGCTGCGCGCGCCCGACGGCCGGGTGCTGCTGTTCGAGCACCGCTTCTGGGAGGACGGGCGCTGGGGCGTGCCCTCGGGGCACATGCAGCCCGGGGAGACCCCGCAGGCCGCCGCGGCACGGGAGCTGCGCGAGGAGTCGGGGCTGCGGGCCACGGATCTGCGCGTGGTCGACGTGGTCGGCGGGCAGCGCCATCGCGTGGAGATCTGGCTGCGGGGGTCGATCGACGTCGCCGAGGCCCCGGGCCAGGACGTCCTGCAGGCGCGGGAGATCTGCCGCGCCGCCCTGCTCCCTCCCGATCAGGCCGTGCGCACTGCCCGGCCCGGGCAGGCGCGCGTGCTGCGCGCGATCCTCGCGCGCGAGGACGACGGCGGGCAGACGAGCCGGAACGAGGGGAACGACGGGAACGGGGCCGGCGGCAGCGCTCGCCCCGGGACCCTGAGCTGAGCCGCGGCTCAGGAACCGCTGCTCAGGAACCTCGGTTCAGGGAAGGCGGCTCAGGCCCCGGTGCCCCAGTGCGGCGGCACGTCGCGGAGGATCTCGGCGTCGTGGCCGGAGCGCTCCCCCGCCTCGGGCGCGTCCTCGGAGGCGCGATCGGGGATCACCCGGGGCTCATCGCCGCGGCGCGGGGCGCGTGCGCCGTCGCCGTGGGCGCCGCTTGTCCGGTCGCCGTCGTCCCAGGGGATGGGCTTCCCGGTGAGGGAGGAGATCACGACGCGGCCCGACCTGCGGTCCTCGCCGTGCGCCCCCTCGGTCACTGCCTCTCCTGGAAGCGGCGGATCGCGCTGCTGACGGAGACGTCGAGGAGCACGGAGCGCTGGGTGAAGCCGAGGAAGCTGCGGACCTCGGCGGCCAGGTGGTCCTCGAGGCGGGCGCGGCCGTCGGAGGCGATGTACTCGACGACCGAGTCGAAGTCCTCGCTCGCGTAGAACTCGAGCGGATGGCCTGCGGGGATCTGCGGCCGAGGCAGACGGTGGCGGGCGCCGCCGGCTCCCTCGAGCGCGGCCTGCTCGGCCTCCTCGCGGTAGAGCATGAGAGCCCTCTCGACGCCGCGGCGGATGCGCTCCGCCTCGCCGTCGGGGTCGATGAACAGCGCCCACGACCACACGCGCTCGGTCGCCCAGCCGGAGGCCTCGAGGCGCTCGGCCCGCAGCCGGTCGCGCTCGCGCTGGCTCGCGGTCGCGACGTACCTCTCGCCGTCCGTGTCGACGGCGAGCAGGTAGCGGCCGGGAAGGTCCGGGTGCCCGAGCGCGAGGTCGATCCGGTCCGAGGTCACCCCGAAGTCGGTGTCGACCACGAGGCCGAGGCGCCAGAGGCGGTCCGCCAGGTCGTTGACCAGGGCATTGGTCTCGAGGACGTGGGCGACGGGCTCGTCCTGGACGGGCTCGTCCCGCGCGGTGCCGTCCTGCTCGGACTCGCCCTTCTCGGACTCACCCTTCTCGGACTCGCCCGTCTCGGCGTCATGCTGCGCACCGTCGTCCGATGCCGCAGGGCTGTGGTCGGCAGCGTCCCGGGCCCCGGCCTCCTGGGCATCCGCGCCGCTCGCGTCGACCTTCTCACCGGCGACGTCGGAGCGGTCGACGGAGTCGTCGTGCGAGGCGGCCGCGTCGGCGCTGTCCGCGTCCGCGGGGGCCTCGGCCTCCGCCTCCACCGAGCCCTGCGCGAGCTCCTCGTCGGACGTGCCGTCGGTCTCCGAAGCCGAGACCGCGGCCGCGGACTCGGAGCCGTCGGGGTCGACGTCGGTCCCGCCGTCGTCCGGGCTGGCCGACTCGTCCTGGGCGTCGGCGGCGGCGAGCGCAGCCTCGATCTGGGCGTCGACGGAGCTCGTGGCCTCCTCCGCGGCTGACGCGGGCGGGTTCGCCGAAGCGGCCGAGGACGCGGAGGCCGGTGCAGCCGACGAGGTGCGGGTCGGGGCTGCCGGAGTCCCGCTGCCCTCCGGGGACTCGAGCCCGCCGTCGGCCCCGCCGTGGAGCACGGTGAGCATGGCGCGCAGGTCACGGGCGCCCTCGGACTTCAGACGCGAGGGGTCGAGGTCCTCGACGTCGAAGGCGGAGACGACCGTGGTGCGTCCGCGAGAGCGGGTGAGCACGGTGGCGAGCGCCTTGCGTCCGTCGGGTGCGGAGAGCGGACCGAAGCGGTGCAGCAACCGCCCGTGCGGGGTCTTGCCGAAGCCGAGCGAGACGATCACCTCGTCGCGCACCACGCCGGAGGCGCGCGAGGCGGGCAGCACCGTGAAGTACTCGCGGCTGGCCGCGTCGAAGAACTCGCGCAGGCCGGGCACCACGGAGACGGTGTGCATGATCCGCTCCATGACCTTGCGGGCGTGCTCCGCGGTCAGGGTGAACACCGCGAGCGAGAGCTCGGGCCGGTGCCGGGCGTGCTCGATGACGAGGTCGGTCACGCGGCGCAGCTCGGCCTCCGTGCTCTCGACGAGCTCGGTGCCGGTGGGCACGGCGCCCCGGCCGTTCTCGACGACGACGAGACGGTCCGGGTCGGGGGCCGACGGGCTGGGCGTGGAGACGACCTCGCCCACGAGCGACCGGCGCTGGGCGAAGGCGCGCAGCACGGACCCGGCGGGCCGCGGATCGCGGTGGAGGGCGATGTGCGGGGCCACCTGCAGCATGTCGTCGAGGAGGACGGGCCCCTCGACCTCGGCGTGGTCGAGGACGTCGCCGAGGACGACGACCTGGTCGGCCCGGGCGATCGCGGGCATCGCGGCCGCCGTCGGGAGGCGTCCGCCGTCGGCGACGATGACCATGTCGAAGTGGCGTCCCCGCGGGACCACCTGCGGCACCAGGTACGGGGAGGCGAGCCAGGTGGGGCGCGCGGCGAACAGGATGTCCTCGTACTTCGCGGCGAGGTCGCGCACCGAGACCGTCGACGAGCGGGCGAGCTCGGCGATCGCCGCGCGCGAGGTGTCGGGGAAGGACATCATCGTGGAGACGAGGCGGTCGTCGGAGGCGCCGCGCACCCGGTAGGAGGCGCGCTCCATGTGCTGGGCGTCCAGGCGCCGGAAGCGCTCGGCGACCTGCGAGAGCCCCGTCCCGTCGTACTGGGAGATGGTGGGCTCGGCGCGGGCGATGAGCTCGAGGACGCTCTGCCACCAGGCGAGGTCGAGCTCCGCGGCGACGTGCTTCTCGCGGACGCCGCGCGCGCGCAGGTCCTCGACGAGGTCGCCCAGGCCGTCGGCCGCGAGCGAGCGCAGCAGGGTGGTGCGGCGCGGCAGCTCGGCGAGGTCGTCGCGGTCCGCGAACAGGGCGTCGGCCCGCTCGGCGAGATCGTCGACATCGGTGCGGGCGAGAGCCCCGCCGGCGGGCGTGCCCTCCAGCAGCACGGCGAGCTCGTCGCACAGGGCCTGCATGGACTCCGCGGTCTGCGCGCAGTTCTCGAGCTTCTCGGGGACGGACGGGGCGGAGCCGCTGCCGCCGTCGGCCGCCCTCCACTCCTCGCGCACGGCGCGCACGGTCCGCAGCGCCTCGTGCAGGTCGGGGGCGAGCGAGGCGGGGCGCTGGAGCGCGGCGGCCTCCTTGCGCAGTCGCCGACGGGTCGTGAAGGACATGACCACGCCGTGCTCGCGCCGCCAGTCCTTGGTGGCGGTCGCGGCGATGAGGTCGTCCAGCGGGGCCGCGAACACGGCCCCCTGGAACACGGAGAGCGCCCCGCGGACCTTCGAGAGCAGCTGCAGGCGGGCGATCAGCGCCTCGAGGGTGCGCGCGGGGGCGAGGCCGACCTCGCCGCCGGTGCGCTCGATCGCGCGCCGCAGCTGAGGGAGCTGCTTCTCGCGCAGGCGCTCGACGAGGGCGAGGGCGCGCTCCGCCTGCGTGTCGGTGGTGATGGGTGCGCCGTACCAGGCGGTGTCCTCGGGTCCGATGGACAGCACGCCCAGACGGGCGGCCTCGCGCAGCGACTCCGCTCCGCGCTCCCGGTCCTCGCCGACCATGGTCGCGGCGACATCGGCGCCCAGCCGCACCTCCGTGCGGGGCGCGGGGCGCATGCGGGTGAGCGCGGCGAGCGCCGAGAGGGCGTCGTGCGCAGAGGCGTTCCAGGGCTGCTGGACGCGGTGCATGGCCTCGACGTGCCCGGTGAGGATGCTGCGGGCCTCGGCGAGCTCCTCGGGCTCGGCGGTGGAGACCGGCGAGGAGAAGGAGCCGGCGCGCCGGAGGCTCTGCAGCAGCGCGGCCGAGGCGTTGCGCTGGAGGGACGGGTCCGGCGAGAGGTCGAACACGAGGTCCTCGAGGCCGCGCTCGCGGGCGAGGGCGGCGATGTGCGCGAGGTTCGCCCGGCGCTGGGAGACCACGAGCACGCTGCGGCCTCGAGCATTCGCCTCGGCGGCCAGGTCGACGACGAGGTCGATGGGATCGGTGCCGGGCGGCGTGCTCACCGCGAGGTGGCCGCCGGCCAGGACGTGCGCGAGCACCCGCATCCGATCCGGGGGCAGGGAGGTGACCATCTCGGACTCGTCGGGGGCGGAGGGCTCGTGGGCGCCCTCCCCTGCGGTGCCGCGCGATCCGCCGGGGGCCGCGGGAGCGCCCGTCGGCGCGGCGGCCGACGAGGCGTCGGCCGACGGGGCGAGGGACGTGCGGGCCTCGGGGTCGCCGGCGAGGGCGGCGACGAGGTCGCTGTCCGCCCAGTCGGCGGGGTCGGTGCGCAGGTCGTCGACGAGCTGACCGGCGGCGTCCATGAGGTTGCCGACCACGAGCGCCTGGGCGACGCGGAAGCCGGGCAGCGGCTGGCCGAGCGACTTGAAGGCGTCGATCACGGGTGTCGGGTCGAAGCCGTAGGGGCCCTCGGTGGTCGCGAGCAGAGCGCGGGCGTCCACGGCGATGCCGGCCTCGCGCAGGGCGCGCAGCAGGATCGGGTTCACGTCCACGGTCGCGTCGAGGTCCAGATCGACGTCCTCGCGGGCGCTGCCGCGCAGGCGAAGGGTGATGGGCCGCACCAGCACGGGCGCGTGGAAGGGCTCGCCGCCGTCCTCGGGGATCCAGGTCGCCTCGCCGATGCCGAGATGGCAGGTGGACAGACCGACCTCTTCGGCCTGGCGCTCGGCGATCTCGCGGATCGCCCGCGCCTCGGCGCGGGCGTCGGCGAGCGCACCGACCTCGCGGACCAGCGAGGACAGGCGTGTGGGGCCGCGGCCGGCGAGGAGCTGGGCGAGGCCGGAGGGGTGGGAGTGGGTCAGGTCCAGCACGTGCTCGCCCGCGCGCATGCGGGTGAGGAAGGAGGGCTCGGCGCGGGTGCCGGCGATCTGCAGGGTCCAGCGGTCCAGGGCGCTGCCGACGCGGTCGGCGCGGCTCAGCGGGCGGTCGTCGACCCGGCGACGCGGCAGGGCGTCCTCGTCCTGGAGGGGCGCGATGTCGGCGCCGGCCGGGTCCAGGCGGTGGTCGACGGAGAAGGCGAAGCCCTCGGCGCCGTCGGAGGCGTTCGCACTCGCCGCACTGGCGGCGCTCGCAGCACTCGCGGCAGAGCGGCCGCGCCTGCTCGCGGCTCCGGTGCGGGCGGTCGAGGCGGCGGGACCGGCGTCCTCACGGGACGAGGTCGTCTCGTCCGGCGCGCCCGGGGCGCTCTCCTGCTCCTCGGTGCGCTTCTTCCCACGCAGCAGTCTCCACATGGAACCCCACGCTACCGGCCGGACACCATGGTGACGCGGAGGCGTGCCGTGCACGGCGACGCAGGTCGCGCCGGGCGCATCACACACCGCTCGCGCAGGCCTCCGTCGGCCCCTGACGGCCCGGCCGCACACCGACGTCCTGCCGCGCCCTCCGACGGACGTCGGGCGGACCTCGGGCGGGCCCCGGACGAACCTTCAGGCCTCGTGCAGGCGCACCTCGTGCTCGGCGAGGTGCTCGCGCAGCTCCCCCGGGACCTCGCCGGCGATCACGAGGTCGGTGAGCGCGGCGACCGGGCAGATGCCCGCGAGCGCGCGCAGACCGAACTTGTCGGCCGTGGCGAGGCCGACGACGCGCCGCGAATGCCCGATCATCGTGCGGGTCACGCCCGCTTCGGCGTCGGAGTTGCAGGTGAGCCCGGCGTCGATGTCGAGACCGATCATGCCCACGAACATGGTGTCCAGCCACAGGTCGCGCATCGTCGCGGTCGCGAGCGGCCCGGTGAGCTCGAAGGAGTACGGCTCGGCGACGCCGCCGAGCACGACGGTGCGCACTGCGGGGCGCAGCACGGCCTCGGTCGCGATGTTCAGGGCCGCGCAGACGACGGTGAGCCCGGGCGTGCCGTCCTTCGCGTCGAGATCGGGACGGGAGACCGCCCGACGGGCCGTGCTCGTGGTCGAGCGCCCGCCGTTGAAGCCGACGATCTGACCGGGACGGATCATCTCCGCGGCGAGGGCCGCCACCCGCTCGCGGTCGGCGGAGGCGCCGTCCTTCTCGCGCGGCGTGGTCGCGAGCGAGTAGGCGACGTCGATCGCGACGATGCCCCCGTGGGTGCGGCGCGCGAGCTGGGCGCGCTCCATCTCGACGAAGTCGCGGCGCACCGTGGACTCGCTGATCCCCAGCTCGCGGGCCACTTCGGTGACGCTCAGGCTGCGATGGGTCGCCAGCATCGCCAGCACGCGGTCCCAGCGCCCGCTCTTGTCCTTGGGCGGTGACGAAGCGGCTGCTGCCGCGCGAGCGTCGGTCGTTTCCATGCACTCATCATGCCCGGCGATGGCGGGAATGTGCATCAAATGCTCACAGGTCGTCACTTGGGCGCCATGTTCCGCGGATAGTTGGCACGTCTGGCGCGGAGGCTCTTAGCGTAGGGCTGTCGCTCCGACCGGAGCGCGACGCCGAACGAGAGGAGTTCCCCATGGGTCTCAACGACGCTTTCGACAAGGCCAAGGATGTCGCATCCGACAACAAGGACAAGATCGGTGAGGGCATCGACGGTGCCTCGGAGAAGGCGCAGGATGCCGCTCCCGATCAGTTCGACGGCGCCATCGGCGATGCCGGCGACAAGGCGAAGGACGGCCTCGGCAATCTCTGACCCGAGTGCCTCCCACGGCCGATGAGCCGTCGAAGCGGCGCCGGACCTTCGGGTCCGGCGCCGTTCGCATGCGCGGGGCGGGGCACCGGCGCGAGGGAGCCCCGACGCGAGCAGACTCCGCCTTCAGGGGGTCTGGAGCTCCGGTCGGTCGGTGAGCACGGGCAGCGTGGACCGCGCCCCGGCCACGGCCTCGGCATCGACCTCGACGAGGAGCAGCTCCTCGTCCTCGCCCGCGGCCGCGAGCACCGCGCCGAGCGGCGAGACGGCGACGCTGCCGCCGACGCCGCGCGCCGCCTTCCCGCTCCAGCCGGGCGCGGGCACCTGGTCCGCGGCCAGCAGCAGGCTCGTGGAGTCCAACGCCCGTGCCCGCTGCAGCACCCGCAGCTGATCGGCCTTCCCCTCCCCCGCTCCCCACGCCATGGGGACCACGATCACCTGCGCGCCCGCCCGCGCGAGCGCAACGAACTGTTCAGGGAAGCGGATGTCATAGCAGGTCGCGAGACCCACACGGACCCCGTCGACGTCGATGGAGACGAGCTCGGCGCCGGGAGCGATGGTCTCGGACTCCCGGGCGCCGAAGGCGTCGTAGAGGTGGATCTTGCGGTAGTCCGCGCGCAGGTCGCGACCCCGAACAATCACCGTGTTGTGCACGCGGCCGTCGGCGGCGAGGGTGAAGGATCCGGCGATGGCCACCAGATCGTGCCGCTCCGCGCTCGCGGTGATCGCCTCGTCGAAGGCGCGGGCGTGGTCGCGCGCGGCGGTGGCCAGGTCCGTGCCGAAGGGGGCGAGCGCCGCTTCGGGCAGCACGACGAGTCGCGCCCCCGCCGCAGCCGCCTCGTCGACGGCGCGCACGGCGCGCTCGGTCGCGCGCGCGGGATCCTCATCGACGGCGTACTGGGCGAGGGCGACGGTCAGCGTGGAGGTGCTCACGCTTCGATCCTGCCATGCGCCCGGGCGGAGGTCCCGGGCCCTCCGTACCGTAGGATGGTCGGCGGTTCCGCCCCCGTAGCTCAGGGGATAGAGCACCGCTCTCCTAAAGCGGGTGTCGCGCGTTCGAATCGCGCCGGGGGCACCAGAGAAACGGCAGGTCACTCAGTCGTCACGGCACGGCGCATTCGCGCGGCCGCTCGTGTGTCCGCGTGGGCATCGTGATCGAGTTCGTACTGAGTCTGCTCGGAGACGTCGTCCTCACGCGCGGCCGCCCGAAGAAGCGGCACCGCAGCGCAGAGGACTGACCAGGCAGCTTGCTACGGTGGCGGACATGAGCAAGGACGGTCTGCGCCTGCTGTGGCTGAAGGTGATCGCACGACCAGTGGTGCTGGTTGCGTTCCTGTGGCTCTGGTGGCCCGGCGAACGGCTTCTGCACTCGTGGATGAGTCAGCTCGCCCTCGCGTTCGTCATCGTGGCCACGATCTTCTGGTTGCGACGCTTCGTCGCGGACCTCCGTGCGCTGATCAGCGCGTACACGCAGCGGGACGTGACGACCGGCCCGCGCGGCACTGAAACGCCTCCGGCGGAGCACTGAGATCTCCACCCTCCGGCAGTGCGGTGCTGGCTGCACACCGCATCACGGCGACTCCGGGAGTCTCACCGGCGCCGCGCCGGCCTGCGCACCACGGCGAGGAGCACCGCGCCCACCACGATGATCCCCGCGCCGACGCCGGTCATCACGGTCGCGCGCGGCGCGATGTCGGCGCTGAAGCGGGCCTCGAAGCCCTGCACGATCGGCCCCAGGAGACCCGCGCCGTCGACCGACGCAGGCACGAGAACTCCGATGCCCGCGGCGAGCAGCAGACCGATCGCGCCCGCCACGAGGGTCGCGATCCCGGCGCCCAGCAGGGCGGCCCGCCTGCGGTCGGCGACGAGCAGCGCGAGCACCATCAGTACGATCATCACCGGCAGCGCCCACGACGCGTACGGGAGCACCTGCGCGGCCGCGCGCAGGGCGGGCAGGTCGGGGATCGTGGTGAGGGTGACCGTGGGATGGTCGGGCCGGGGCAGGGTGATGCCGAAGGGCAGCTTCTCCTCGATCGGATCCATGAGGGAGTCGACGGCGGGCGAGAGGTCGACCTCGATCGGACTGTCGCCGGAGGCGAAGAGCCCCTCGTGCACCGAGTCCATCGAGTCGTCCCACATCGCCTGGTAGGCCGACGTGGTCGTGAAGGACGCCGCCTGCTCCTTGGCGTAGGGCGCGACCGTGCCGCGCACCGAGGAGGGGATCACGTCGCTCGAGAGCAGCTCGTCGACCGCGGCATCCGTGAGCGCGTGCTGGGTCGAGGCGTCCTCCCCCATGGGCTCGGCGATCTCGAGGAACCCCGCGCGCTCGACCACGTGCTGCTGCAGCCAGGTGCCCGGCAGCCAGCTCGCGCCGACCACGGCGGCGAGGACGAGCAGCAGGACGCTCGCCGTCTGTCGCAGTGCGCTCATCTCATGGCCTCCTCCGGGGATGTTCGGGCGTGCGGTCAGGCACCGCGCAAGGATGCCACGTCCACCTGGGTCCGCGCCTGATCCGCACGGCCCTTCCCCGGACGCACGTCGGCCCCGCACCCAGGGGTGCGGGGCCGACGTGCGACGCGGGGGATGTCAGGGATGATCAGTGGGTGTACGTGACGTACGTCCAGGAGCCCGAGTAGATGTGGCGCTCGGTCGTGCCCACGCGCTTGTTGCCGGCGTCGATCAGCATGTCGCCGCCCGCGTAGATGGCCACGTGGCCGGGCTTGCGCATGAGGTCGCCGGGGCGCGCCTCGGACTTGGAGATCACGCGACCGCCGGCGGCCTGGGCCGAGTCGGTGCGGGGGATGCTGATGCCGTTCTGCGCGTAGACCCACTGGGTGAAGCCCGAGCAGTCCCAGCCGCTCGTGCTGGTCCCGCCGAACACGTACGGGGTGCCGATGCCGCTGCGGGCCGTGGAGAGGATGCCGTTGCCCGAGGCGCTGGAAGCGGCGGGGGCGCTGGACTTCTTCTCCGAGGAGCTCGAGGACTTCTTGGAGGAGGAGCTGCTGGAGGAGGACGAGCTCGAGCTGGAGGAGCTCGAGTGCGAGGAGCGGCTCGAGGTCGACTGCGAGGAGGCGCTCTCCTGCGACTGGTCGTCCTGCTGGTCCTGGGACTGATCGTCCTGCGCCTGATCGTCCTGAGCGGCCCGGTCGGCGGCGGCCTTCTCCTCGGCCTCCTGCTCGGCGCGCTCGGCGGCGGCCTTCTTCTCCTCGGCCTTGCGGGCCTTCGCCTCGGCCTGGGCGGCGGACTCGGTGTCGATCTCACCGTCGACCGTGTAAGACTCGGGAACAGCACCGGACGACGAAGGCTCGTCGCCGTCCTTGAGGGTCTGGATCTGCGAGGGCTTCGCGTCAACCGCGGGCACCACGGCCGGGGCGGCGATCCCCTGGGCCTGCGCGGCACCATCGGCCTGGTTCGACCCGTCGGCCGTCGCGGCGGCGGACCCGCCGAACAGCATGGTGGCGGCGATCGCAGCGCCGGCGGCGGTGCGGCCGGCGCGGACGGCCGGCGTCACCGGGCGCATGGCTCGGCGGTGCGTGTTCATCGCAGTCTTCGACACGTGAGGGCTCCCCTGGGCCTCCGCCGGAGCGGAGATTCGGCTTCGTCTTCAGTTGCCCGGACCGAAGCGCTGCGCGCCGAACTCGGTGGGCGTCGGCCGATCGTTCCGCGATCGGCACGCCCTCGACCCTAAGGACTCCTGAACGCCCGCACCCAGCGTCCTGAGAAGGTCTGGGGAAGACCTTGCCGACTCTTTACTCGGCCGCCGCGGGAGTCACCACGAGCTGACCGGCGGTGTCCTCGTCGATGATGATCGGCTCCGCGCCGTCGCCCTGCAGCCGGAAACCGGACTGCGTCCGCTCGGCCCGGAACGTCTCACCGGGGAGAATGCCGTGACCAGCGAGATCGCGCAGCAGCTCGACATCGGTCTGCGCCGTCTCGCCGATCCTGCGCAGGCGCAGCTCGAGCGACCCGGAGCCGCCCAGCGCGCGGTCGAGGGTGCCGTGCCAGCTTGCCGAATCTTGACCTTCGGGGGTGACGCCGGTCTCGTCGGACGTGTCGATCCCGAGCTCGGCGAGACCCGGGATGGGGTTGCCGTAGGGATCGATGAAGGGCGCGACGATCTGCTGGGCGATGCGCGTCTCGACCTCGCGGCTCATGACGTGCTCCCAGCGGCAGGCCTCCTCGTGGACCAGCTCGAAGGGCAGCCCGACCTGCTCGATGAGGTGGCGCTCCGCCAGACGGTGCTTGCGCATCACGTCAGTCGCGATGGCCTGCCCCTTGTCGGTGAGCATGATGCGGCGCTCGTCGTCCAGGTGCAGGAGGCCGTCGCGCTCCATGCGGGCGACGGTCTGCGAGACCGTCGGCCCCGAGTGCCCGAGCCGATCCGCGATCCGGGCGCGCATCGGGGGGATGCCCGCCTCATGAAGCTCGAACACCGTCTTGAGATACATCTCCGTGGTGTCGACAAGATCGCTGCTCATGGATGCTGCTCCGTTCCTGGTTCCTCCGACGGGCTCTACCGTACCTGTTCAGACCGACACTCCCCCAGCGATTGCGCTGACGGCCGACGCGCACGCCGGCGCGCGTCCGCCCACCGGACCTCCGCGGCCCCTCCCGCCCCCGGACGCGCGGACGGGCGGACACCCGCTGGGGTGCCCGCCCGTCCGTCGGCCGTCGGGCCCGATCCGGCCCGCGATGCGGGTCCGCGTCGGGCCCGAGCGCCCGGGCGCTCTCAGGCCTGCGCCGAGATGATCTCGCGCATGAGGTCGGCCGTCTCGGTCGGGGTCTTGCCGACCTTCACGCCCGCGGCCTCGAGGGCCTCCTTCTTCGCCTGCGCGGTGCCGGCGGAGCCGGACACGATTGCGCCCGCGTGGCCCATGGTCTTGCCCTCGGGGGCCGTGAAGCCCGCGACGTAGCCGACCACCGGCTTGGACATGTTGTCCTTGATGTACGCGGCCGCACGCTCCTCGGCGTCGCCGCCGATCTCGCCGATCATCACCACGCCCACGGTGTCGGGGTCGTTCTCGAACGCCTCGAGCGCGTCGATGTGGGTGGTGCCGATGACCGGGTCGCCGCCGATGCCGATGCACGTGGTGAAGCCGAGGTCGGCCAGCTCGTACATCATCTGGTAGGTCAGCGTGCCCGACTTCGAGACCAGGCCCAGCTTGCCGGGACCGGTGATGTTCGCCGGGGTGATGCCCGCGTTGGACTTCCCGGGGCTGATCAGGCCCGGGCAGTTCGGGCCGATGACCCGGGTGGTGCCCTTGTCCTTCGCGTAGTTGAAGAACTCCGCGGAGTCCTTCACCGGGATGCCCTCGGTGATGACCACGAGCAGCGGCATCGCGGCGTCGATGGCCTCGATCGCGGCCGACTTGGCGAACTTCGGCGGCACGAAGACCACCGAGACGTTCGCGCCGGTGGCCTCCATGGCCTCCGCGACGGATCCGAAGACGGGGACCTCGTGGCCGCCCTCGAAGGACACGGTCTGACCGGCCTTGCGAGGGTTCACGCCGCCGACGACGTTCGTGCCGGAGTCGAGCATGCGCTGGGAGTGCTTCATGCCCTCCGAGCCCGTCATGCCCTGAACGATGACCTTGCTGTTCTCATCGAGGAAGATCGACATGACGGTCCCTCACTTTCCTGCGGCGAGCTCGGCGACCTTGGCCGCTCCGCCGTCCATGGTGTCGGCCTGGGTGACGAGCGGGTGCGCGAAGTCCGCGAGGATCTTCCGCCCCTCCTCGACGTTGTTGCCGTCGAGGCGGACCACGAGCGGCTTCGTCGCGGCGTCGCCCAGCTTCTGCAGGGCGCCGACGATGCCGTTGGCCACCGCGTCGCACGCGGTGATGCCGCCGAACACGTTGACGAAGACCGCGGAGACCTGCTGGTCGCCGAGGATGACGTCCAGACCGTTGGCCATGACCTCGGCGCTCGCGCCGCCGCCGATGTCCAGGAAGTTCGCGGGCTTCACGCCGTGCGACTCGCCCGCGTAGGCGACGACGTCCAGCGTCGACATGACCAGGCCCGCGCCGTTGCCGATGATGCCGACCTCGCCGTCGAGCTTGACGTAGTTGAGGTCGAGGGCCTTGGCCTTCGCCTCGAGCGGGTCCTCGGAGGCCGTGTCCACGAGGCCCGCGTGCTCCTCGTGGCGGAACTGCGCGTTGTCGTCGAGGGTGACCTTGCCGTCCAGGGCGACGATCTCGCCGGACCCCGTCTGGACGAGCGGGTTCACCTCGACGAGGGTCGCGTCCTCGGCGCTGTAGACGTCCCAGAGCTTCTGCAGCACCGGGACGACCTTGGCGCCGGTCTCCGCGTCGAAGCCCGCGGCCTCGACGATCTCCTTCGCCTTCGCCTCGTCGATCCCGGTGTTGGGGTCGACGGCCACCCGCGCGAGCGCGTCCGGGCGCTCGACGGCCAGCTGCTCGATCTCCATGCCGCCCTCGACCGAGCACATGGCCAGGTAGTTGCGGTTGGCGCGATCCAGCAGCAGGGAGAAGTAGTACTCGGAGGCGATGTCCGCGCCGCCCGCGATCATCACGCGGTGCACGGTGTGGCCCTTGATGTCCATGCCGAGGATCTCGGAGGCCTTCTGCTCCGCCTCCTCGGGGGACTTCGCGATCTTCACGCCGCCGGCCTTGCCGCGGCCTCCGACCTTCACCTGGGCCTTGACGACCACGACCGGGGTGCCGATGGTCTCAGCGGCGGCCTTGGCGGCCTGTGGGTCCTCCGCGACGATTCCGGGCAGCACGGGGACGCCGTGCTTCTCGAAGAGATCGCGGGCCTGGTACTCGAACAGGTCCACGGATGTTCGTCCTTCCGTTGTCGTAGGCGGGCGGCGGGCCCTCGTCGGCCCTCGAACCGCCCCTCGAACGTCTCCACCATATCGCCGCCGACGCCCGTCCCAGCACCGCACGACTAGGCTGTGACCGTGGCCCCACGATCCCGCAGTCTCACCCGCCGGATCCGCGACCAGATCGGCTTCAGCCTCGTCGCGGTCCTGGTGCTGTTCATGCTGCTGCGCGTGTTCGGCGTCCGCTCGAGCGTCGCGGGCCTCGTGCTCTCGATCGTGCTGACCCTCGCGCTGAACGTGGGCCTCTCCTACATCGGCGAGCAGCGTGCGCGCAGCGCCCGGCGGCGTGCGGGGGACGGTTCCCGTGACCCCCGCCGGTACGACCCCCGCGACGATCTCGACACCGGCGGGCGCGGCGAGGCCCGCGAGGGCCGGCGTCGGCCGAGCGGCGGGGGCGACATCCGCTGGCGCGACGACGGCCGCTGAGGGAGGACCCATGAGCAGCTGGAAGACCTACGCGAAGGCGGCGCGCAACACCGCCCGTCGGCAGGCTCCCGACCTCGCCCGCCAGGCGCGCGACTCCACCCGCCGCAGCACGGAGCGGGCGGGCGCCTACGCGCGTGCGGCGTCGAAGGCGGCCGACGAGGGCACGCGGGAGTCCCGCGAGCACATGCGCGAGCGCGGCCGCCGCTACCGCCGTGACGCCGCCGTCTACACCGAGGCCACGCGGCGCCACCTCAAGCGCGCGCGGATCGGTCAGCGCCTGCTCTCGGCCCTGCGCGACGCGGTGATCATGGGCGCCTCGCTGGGCGTGATCTGGTTCGTGGTCACCCGCACCGGCGTGCAGATCCCCTTCACCGCGGTGCTCGCGATCGTGCTGGTGCTCATGGCGGTCCGCTTCGGCTGGGCGCTGTGGGTCGGATTCGGGCTCGCGGACGACGAGGACGAGCTGGACGAGGACGAGGCCCATCCGGACGAGAACGGGCGGTCCGACGAGCGCAGCTTCGACGCGCGCCGCCCGGAGCACCGGGAACCCGAGCCAGTGCGCGAGCGCACCCGACGGCGATGAGCCCGCGGAACCGGCGATCGACGAGGCTCGCCGGCCTGCACGCGGAGGCGGATCCCCGTCGGCCCGCCGTCCTCCCCCTCCTCACGGCACTGCTGTGCCTCGCGCTCGTGATCGCGATCGTCGGCCTCGTGGAGCATCGGCGCGGCGCGACCACCGGCGACGGCGATCTGCTGGGCGGGTCGTCCGGCGGCCCCTCCGATCCCGCGGAGGGCGTGCCGACCGCGAGCGCGCGCGTCCTGGACGGACCGTCGTCCGGGACCCGGATGAGCGACCGGCAGCGGATCACCGGGGACATCACCCCGAAGTCCGTGGTGGCCAGCGGCCACGGGCACGTGCTCGCCAACAACATGCTCTACAGCCATTCCGTCACGCTCTACGACGCGGCCGATCGCAGCCTCGCCGCGACCGTCCCAGACACCGTGGACATGTCTGCACTCGGATTCCCCCAGTACCCGGGGACCAGCACGGGCGCACCGGTCGAGGCCGCCTGGACGGCCGACGGCCGTTATGCCTACGTCTCGCAGTACCAGATGACGGGCGAGGGGCACGGCGCCTCGGGCAACGACGACTGCCGCCACGGGGACGCGACCGGCGCGAGCGCACTGCTGCGCCTGGACGTGGCGACCATGAGCTGGGACCAGGCGATCGAGGTGGGGCGGGTGCCGAAGTTCGTGGCTCTCTCCCCCGACGGGTCCCTCGCCCTGGTCTCCAACTGGTGCGACCGCACCGTCTCCGTCGTCGACCTCGAGACCGCCGAGGTCACCGCGGAGATACCCGTGGACTCCGCACCGCGCGGCATCGTCGTGCTCCCGGACAACGAGACCGCCTACGTCACCGCGATGTACGCCGACGAGCTGTTCCGTCTGGACATCCCCGCCGGCACGAGCGAGCTCGTGCGCGAGACGGGACGCAAGCCCCGCCACCTGGTCCTCTCCCCCGACGCCACCCGCATGTACCTCACGGAGGCGGGCTCGGACCGGCTCCTCGAGCTCGACACCGCGAGCGGCGAGATGCTGCGCGAGGCGCCGACGGGCCGCGAGCCCCGCTCGATGGACATCTCCCCGGACGGCACCGCGCTGTACGTCGTGAACTACTACGAGGACTCCGTCTCGAAGTTCGACGTCGACAGCTTCACAGAGGTCCAGCGCGAGAGCGTGGGCCGCAACCCTGTGGGCGTCGCCTACGAGCCGACGACCGCGAGCGTCTGGGTCGCGAATTACGCGGGCAGCATCGACGTCTTCGACGACTCGGGGCAGGGGTGACGGCGCCCCGCGCTCACAGCTTCGTCAGCGGGGCGTAGCGCAGCAGCAGGCGCTTGGTACCGTGGGGCGCCTTGAACTGGACCTCGACCTGGGTCTTCTCGTCCTGTCCGGTGACCTCGCTGACGGTGCCCATGCCGAAGGTGTCGTGGGTGACGCGGTCCCCGACGACGAGCGAGGGCATGTCCGCCGCGGACCTCGCGCCGCGGCCGGAGCCGAACGACGGGCGCGCGACGTCCCGTCGGCCGCCGCCCGCACCGCCGCTGAAGGACGGTCCGCGCGAGGAGCCGCCGCGACCGCCTCCGTAGCCGCCTCCCCCGAAGCCGCCGCTCCCGTAGCCGCCGGATCCCGCGTACCCCATGCCCGAGAGGGAGGAGCCCGCGCGCGCGACGTCGAGCACCGCCTCGGGGATCTCGTCGAGGAAGCGGCTGCCGGGGAAGAACTGCGGAGCGCCCCAGGTCGCGCGCATCTGGGCGCGCGTGAGGTAGAGCTTCTCGCGGGCGCGGGTGATGCCCACGTAGGCCAGGCGCCGCTCCTCCTCGAGCTGATCGGGGTCGGCGAGGGTGCGCTGGTGCGGGAAGGTGCCGTCCTCGAGCCCGGTGAGGAAGACGACCGGGAACTCGAGGCCCTTGGCGGTGTGCAGCGTCATCAGGGTGACGAACTGGTCCTCCTGCCCGGGGATCTGATCGGCGTCGGCCACCAGGGAGACCTTCTCGAGGAACTGATCCAGCAGCGGCGCCTCGGGGTCGTCGGTCGCCGGCAGGGCCGAGCCGTCGGAGCCGTCGCCGGGCGCGTCGGAGGCGGTGCCGCCGCCCTCCGAGCCGTCGCCCGCCGCGCCGTCGCCTGCCGTGCCGTCGACGGAGTCGTCCGCGTCGTCCTCGAACTCGCTCGCGGCGGCCGCGGCGGCCTCCATCTGGGCCTCGAACTCACTGGCCACGCCCACGAGCTCGGCAAGGTTCTCCAGCCGCGACTCGTCCTGCGGATCGTCGCTGTTCTGCAGCTCGGCGTAGTAGCCCGAGCGCTGGAGGACCTGTTCGACGAGCTCCGCCGGACCGGTCCCGCTCGCATACAGCTCCCGCAGGTCATCGAGCATCGAGACGAAGGTGCGCACCGAGTTCAGGGAGCGGGTGGCGATGCCGGGGGCCTCCTCGGCCCTGCGCAGGGCGTCGCCGAAGCTGATGCGATCCTGCTCGGCGAGCAGGGCGATCGCGGCCTCGGCCCGGTCGCCGATGCCGCGCTTGGGGACGTTGAGGATGCGGCGCAGGTTGATCTCGTCGTCGGGGTTGGCGAGCACCTGCAGGTAGGCGATCGCGTCCTTGATCTCGCGCCGCTCGTAGAAGCGGGTGCCGCCGACCACCTTGTAGGGCAGGCCCACCCGGATCAGCTGGTCCTCGAGGGCGCGGGACTGCGCGTTGGCGCGGTAGAAGATCGCGATGTCGCTCGCGCGGCGGCCGCTGTCCACGAGGGAGTCGATCTGCCGGCCGATGTAGCGGGCCTCGGCCTGCTCGTCGTCGGCGACGTAGAGGGTGATCTGCTCGCCCTCGCCCTGGTCGGTCCACAGGTTCTTCTTGCGCCGGCCCTGGTTCTCCTCGATCACCGCGTTCGCGGCGCTCAGGACGTTCTGGGTGGAGCGGTAGTTCTGCTCGAGCACGATCGTGCGGGCCGAGGGGAAGTCCTGCTCGAACTCGACGATGTTGCGGATGGTCGCCCCGCGGAAGGCGTAGATCGACTGGTCGGAGTCGCCCACCACGGTGAGGTCCGCGCGCGGGTCGTCCCCCACGAGCTCGCGCACCAGGGAGTACTGCGCATGGTTGGTGTCCTGGTACTCGTCCACGAGCACGTGGCGGAAGCGCCGACGGTAGGTCTCCCGCACGGCGGGGTTCTCGCGCAGCACCTCGACGGTGAGGCCGATGAGGTCGTCGAAGTCCACCGCGTTGGCCTGACGCAGGCGCTCGGTGTAGGCGGTGAACACCTGGGCGATGGATTTCTCGAACGGGTTCTTCGCGCTCTCCGCCTGATCGGCATAGTCGATGGGGTCGACGAGCTCGTTCTTGAGCGAGCTGATCTTCGAGGCGATCCCGCGGGGCGGGTTCTTCTTCGTGTCCAGCCCGAAGTCCTTGGCGATGTTCGTGATCAGCCGCAGCGAATCCGCCGAGTCGTAGATCGTGAAGGAGCTCTTGAGACCGGCGGCCGCATGCTCGCGGCGCAGGATCCTCACGCAGGCGGAGTGGAAGGTCGAGACCCACATGCCGCGGCCCGCGGGGCCGACGAGCTCCTCGACCCTCTCCCGCATCTCGGCGGCGGCCTTGTTCGTGAAGGTGATCGCGAGGATCTCGCCGGGCAGCGCCTCCCCCGTGCGCAGCAGATGGGCGATCCGGCGCGTGAGCACGCGGGTCTTGCCCGAGCCGGCGCCCGCGACGATCAGCAGCGGGCTGCCGCGGTGCTCGACGGCCTCGCGCTGGGGAGGGTTGAGGCCCTCGACGAGATCGGAGACATCGGGGAGGGGGCCGCGCGGAGCGGCCGACGGCGCCGCGGGCTCGGCGGCGGGGGCCCAGGCCCCCTCGGGCTCGCCCTCGTCCTCGGGCGGAGGGGCGTCGTCCTCCGGGGGCGGGGGCAGCTCGTCGTCCGACGGCGAGGCATCGGGCGCCTGGGGCGCGTCGGGCGCGTCGGGGTCCACCCGCACCCCGCTCAGGCGGCGGAAGGACTCGGGCAGGGACATGTCGTCGAACAGAGAGCTCATGGCCCGACCAGGATAGGCGGGCCGGCCGACATCCCGCGCACCGCCGGCCGCTGCTGTGGACGACCTCGCGCCCTCCCCGCATGGGAGAATCCCGGGCATGGCGCCCGATGACCCCGCTGACCACCCCGGGGACCCGTCGACCCCGCCTCCTCCTCCCCCGGGCGCGTCCTCCGCGCCGGCGTCAGCCGGGGCCGACGGCCTGCTCGCGAGTCTGCTGGGCCTCACGCGCTCCGATCGTCCCTCCCCGGTCCGCCTGGTGCTCGCCGCGTGCTCGCTCGCGCTGCTGGTGGTGCTGCTCGTCTGGCTGCTGCCGCGCGCCCTGCACCTCGACCCGGCGCAGATCCTCGATGCGCTCGCCGCAGTGCCGACGCCCGTGCTCCTCGCTGCGCTCGTGCTCGGCGTGCTCGCGGTGCTCCTCGAGGCCCTCGGGGCGCGCGCGGCGCTGCCCGGTGCGCCGGTCGGCGCGGTCGTGAGCGCGCAGGCGGCCGCCGGGGCCACCGCGCTCGCGGTGCCGGGCGGATCCCTGCTGGGGATCGCGCTCACGGGCGCGGTGCTGCGCCGGCGCGGCACGCCGATGCGCACGGTCCTCACCGGGATCGCCGCGTTCTCCGCGGCGGACCTCCTGCTGGGCGGCATCGTCATCCCGCTCGCGGCGCTCGCCTCCTACGCCGCGCTGGGCGTGCGCCACGACCTCCCGGGCACGCTCGGGGCGACGATCGTCGCGGCTCTGGGCGTCGTGCTCACCATGGCCGTGCTCGTGGTCCTCGCACATCGGCCGACGACCGTGCGGATCCTCGACGCCCTCGCCCCCACGATCCGCACCGTGCTCGCGCTCACGGGGCGCGGCGGGGACGCGCAGGACGAGGCGCAGGCGACCGCCGAGAAGCACCCTGCCGCACTCGCGCTGGAGGCGCGAGATCGCGTCGCGCGGATCCTGCGGCGGCGCTGGGCGGGGATCCTCGTCCCGATGCTCGCGGCGCGCGCGGCGCAGTGCGCCGTGCTCTGGATCGCTGCCGACGCCCTCACGAGCGGGATCGGCCCCCTCCCGCTGCTCGGGGTCTTCCTCATCGGTCGGGCCCTCTCGCTCGTTCCCGTCACGCCCGGCGGGGGCGGCATCACGGAGACGGCCGTCGCCCTGCTGCTCACTGCGCTCGGCTCCGCGCCCGCGGCGTCCGGCGCGATCGCCCTCGTGCTCGGGGGCGCGACCTGGGCCGTCCCCCTCGTCCTCGGCGGTGCGCTCGGGGCCCGGGAGCTCGTGCGCCGACGCGGATGAGCGCACAGCACGACGGCCCACGATCCTTGCGGATCGCGGGCCGTCGTGACTGGCACGCCACTGGTGGGGCGTCGGCTCAGAGGTCAGCGGGCCTCTTCACCCGTGCTCTCGGTCAGGAGCCTCTCGACCTCTTCGCGCCGGTAGCGGCGGTGGCCGCCGAGCGTGCGCAGAGGTGAGAGCTTGCCCGACTGCGCCCAACGCGTCACCGTCTTCGGGTCGACCCGGAAGAGCCGGGCGACCTCAGCGGGGGTGAGAAGTGCCGTGTAGGACGACGAGCTCTCCATCGAGTGCTGTTCAATCGTTGCAGCCATTGGGGGGGTCCCCTTTCTCTGGGTGTGTGGGGCCAAGGTTGCGCTTCCATCTTAGCGACTCGGACAGAGCCGACGACACGGACGAAAGTTCCAATACCGACTGGAAACTTTCGCGCTCCAGCGCCGGGCAGGGCCACGACCGGCACCAAAGGACGAAATTCGGACATTCATCCGGGTTTCTCACGTGCCATCCGCTATGCGTCGCTCGCGCTCGCGACAGCACGCGCGCGGGCAGGCCGCAGGCCGATCGCTCCCCGCCGTGAGGATCCGGACACGTCCGCGCCCCGGAGGGCGGCGTCGACGGCGTCCGGCCGACCGCCATCCCCCGCCCCACCAGCGCCCGGATCGGGGCCCGCCGCACGCTCGCGCGCGGGGTTCGGCGTTGCTCACACCTGCCCCGCCGGCTGGCTGGTGCACATGGTTCCGATGTAGGATCAGGTTCCGAAACATTGCCATCGTCCGGGCTCGCGCGCCCGCCAGCCGACGCACAGGGGGTCAGATCCATGGGTCGTGGCCGACAGAAAGCCAAGCAGACCAAGGTGGCACGGGACCTCAAGTACTACAGCCCGCCGACGGACCTCTCCGCCCTCCAGCGCGAGCTCCAGTCCCATCGTTCGGCCGACACCGAGTACGAGGCGCCCGAGAGCGACACCGACGACGCCGATTGGGCGGAGGACGGACCGGCCTCCACGGCCTCCCGCCGCCGCTGAGCCCCGCTCGGCAGATGCATACCCTGTGAAGAGGGCGACCCCGATGGGGTCGCCCTCTTCACGTGCACGGGAGTTCGTCCGCTCGGGATCGACCCTTCAGGCGGATCGACCGCTCAGGACCAGCCCTCGTGCATGCCGGTCAGCAGCACGCCTCCCCCGTCGACGCCCTTCGCGCCGGAGACGAGGACGTCCTGGCCCGTGGGCCGCGGAGCCTCCTCGCCCGCGACGACCTCCCCGATCACGCGGGAGGGCAGACCCCGGGACTCGAGGAGGCCGATGGCGGCGTCGGCCTTCTCGGGCGCGACGGCCGCGACCATGCCGATGCCCATGTTCAGCGTGGCCTCGAGATCGTGCAGGGGAACTCCGCCCCAGGTGCTCACGCGCTCGAAGATCGCTCCGGGCCGCCAGGATCCGCGGTCCACGACGGCGGTCATGCCCTCGGGAAGCACGCGCGCGAGGTTCGCGGCGAGCCCGCCGCCGGTGACGTGGCTGAGCGCGTGCACGCCCGCGCCGGCCGCGTCGTCGAGGAGCGCCAGCAGGTCCCCGGTATAGATGCGGGTGGGCTCGAGCAGCTCCGCGCCGAGCGTGCGGCCGAGCTCGGGGATCTCGGCGTCGAGTCCCAGCCCCGCGGCCTCGATGACCGCGCGCACGAGCGAGTAGCCGTTGGAGTGCAGGCCCGAGGAGTCCATGCCGATGATCCGGTCGCCGAGGCGCACGCGGTGCGCACCGAGCATCGCCGACGCCTCGACGACGCCCACGGCGGCACCCGCCACGTCGTAGTCCTCGGGAGCCATCAGGCCGGGGTGCTCGGCGGTCTCCCCGCCCACGAGCGCGCAGCCGGCCAGGCGGCAGCCCTCGGCGATGCCGCGGACGATGTCGGCGATCCGCTCGGGCACGACCTTCCCGCAGGCGATGTAGTCGGTCATGGCCAGTGGCCTCGCCCCGACCACGACGATGTCGTCGACGACCATGCCCACGAGGTCCTGGCCGATGGTGTCGTGCACGTCGAGGGCCCTGGCGATCGCGATCTTCGTGCCCACGCCGTCGGTGGACGACGCGAGCAGCGGACGCTCGTAGGCCTTGAGGGCGCTGACGTCGACGAGACCGGCGAAGGCGCCCACGCCTCCGAGCACCTCGGAGCCGTGGGTCGCGGAGACGGCGGCCTTCATGAGCTCGACGGCCTTGTCCCCCGCGGCGGTGTCGACGCCCGCCTCGGCGTAGGTGAGCGCGGGGGTTTCGGGAGTGGTCGTCATGCGGATGCGGTCTCCTGGGAGGTGGCGGCCGGGACGGGACGATCGGCCGGGGTGGTGGCTGCGTGGGGCGCAGGGGCTGCGGATGCGGGGACGGGCGTCGGGGCGGGAGCGGCCGACGAGCTCGCTCGCCCGCCGCGCTGCTCGCTGCGGCGCGCCTCGAGCACGCTCTTGCCGAGCGCCGAGGGGTCGGGGAGCGGCACCGGGTACTGGCCGCTGAAGCACGCGGTGCACAGGGCCGATCGGGGCTGCTCGGTCGCGGCGATCATGCCGTCCTCGGAGATGAAGCCGAGGGAGTCGGCGCCCAGGGAGCGGGCGATCTCGGGGACGTCGAGCCCGTTGGCGATGAGCTCGGCGCGGGTCGCGAAGTCGATGCCGTAGTAGCAGGGCCACTGCACGGGCGGCGAGGAGATGCGCACGTGCACCTCGGCCGCACCGGCCTCCCGCAGCATCCGCACGACCTGGCGCTGGGTGTTGCCGCGCACGATCGAGTCGTCGATCACCACCAGGCGCTTGCCGGCGATGACCTCCTTCAGCGGGTTGAGCTTGAGGCGGATGCCGAGCTGGCGGATGGTCTGGCTGGGCTGGATGAAGGTGCGGCCCACGTACGAGTTCTTCACCATCCCCTGCCCGTAGGGGATGCCGGACTCCTGGGCGTATCCGATCGCGGCCGGTGTGCCCGACTCCGGGGTGGGGATCACGAGGTCCGCCTCGACCGGATGCTCGCGGGCGAGCCGGCGCCCCATCTCCACGCGCGAGGCGTTGACGCTGCGGCCCGCGATCTCGGTGTCGGGGCGCGCGAGGTAGACGTACTCGAAGACGCAGCCCTCGGGGTGGGGCTCGAGCACCTGCTCGCTGCGCAGGCCCTGCGCGTCGATGGTGATCATCTCGCCGGGGGCGACCTCGCGCACGAAGCTCGCCCCGCAGATGTCCAGGGCGGCGGTCTCGGAGGCCACCACCCAGCCGCGCTCGAGACGGCCCAGCACCAGCGGCCGGATGCCCTGCGGGTCGCGCGCCGCGTACAGCGTGGTCTCGTCCATGAGGGTGAAGCAGTAGGCGCCGCGCAGGTGCGGCATCAGGCCCCTCAGCGCCTCGCCGAGCGGGGCGTCGGTGTCCAGGAGGGCCGTGACCAGCGCCGTGTCGGTCGTGTTGCCGCGCGAGATCTCGCCCTTGCCCGGCCCGACGTCCCCGTGGCGCTCGCGCAGCATCTCCACGAGCTCACCGGTGTTCACGAGGTTGCCGTTGTGGGCGAGGGCGACGGTGCCGTCGGGCCGCGGGCCGAGGGTGGGCTGGGCGTTGGACCAGATCGAGCCGCCGGTCGTCGAGTAGCGGGCGTGCCCGATGGCGATGTGCCCGGTCAGCGAGCTCAGCGCGGACTCGTCGAAGACCTGGGAGACCAGGCCCATGTCCTTGTAGACGAGGATCTGCTCCCCGTCGCTCGCAGCGATGCCCGCGGCCTCCTGCCCTCGGTGCTGCAGGGCGTAGAGACCGTAGTAGGTCAGTTTGGCGACCTCCTCGCCGGGGGCGAAGACGCCGAAGACGCCGCAGGAGTCCTGGGGCCCCTTCTCACCGGGGAGCAGATCGTGCGAGAGCATTCCGTCGCCGCGTGCCACGGGCCCATCATCGCATATGCGTCGGGCCCGACCGTCGGCCGTCCGGGAGCGTCCAGCGGGCCGCTCCCCCGCCCGTTCAGCGGGGCCGACGACGCTCCGAGCGGTGGGCCACGGCGTCGACGATCGCGGCGATGAGCGCGAGCGGGAGGCCCACGAACACACCGCCGGTGACGGCGAAGTAGAGGATGCCGCCGACGTCGCTCACACCGGTGACGAACGCGGTGACCGCCCCGGCCACGAGACCCACGAGGATCCCGAGGGTCACCCAGAAGGCCAGCGTGGGCACGCGGCGCCGCCGCACGTAGACGGCCGTGGTCTCGGGCGCTCGCGCTGGATCTGGCGCCGGCGCGGGCTCCGTCGCCGGCGCGGGAGCGTCCTCGGGCGACGGGTGCTGGGGCATGGTCGGCTCGGCGGCGGGCGCCGGCTCGTCATGGTGCTCGGGCGAGGACTCGGGCTCGCGGCGGCGCTCGGGGGCGGAGTCGGGCGTGGGCTGGGAGGTCACAGTTCTCCTGCGGCGTCGACCGCGGCCTGGACGACCGCGGGATCGGTGATGGTGCGTCCGTCGTCCGCGGGGCGGCGGGCGGAGAGGTGGATGTCGGGCACTGCGGCCCGGGAGGCGAGCTCGGGGATGTCGATCGGGCGGATGCCCGCGCCGGCGCACACGTCCAGGAGCCCGTCGGCCGCTCGTACCATCCGGGCCAGGCACGCCGTGCCCTGCGGGGCGCTCGCGGCCCCTCCGGAGCTCAGCACGCGGTGGAAGCCGAGACCCAGGAGCGTGAGCACCGCCTCTTCGCGCGCGTCGTCGTCCACGAGGGCGTCGACGGCGCGATGGCAGGTGAGGACCACGCCGCGCAGCGCCTCGGACCCCGCGCGCAGGGCGCCGTCCCGCAGGGCCTCGAGGGCGGGGACGTCGAGCGTGCGCTGCGGTGTGAGGGCGCCGAGGACGACGCCGTCCGCGCCGGCGGCGACCGCGTCCGCGGCCTGCCGGGCCATCCGGGCGATCTCGTCCTCGTCGAAGACGAACTCGTCGGGAGCCGTGCGCAGGTCGCCCTCGCCGGCCCGGCAGCGCACCAGCACGTGCACGCCGAAGTGGGGCTTGGCATCGCGCGCCTCGCGCAGCCGTGCGGCCTCGGCGACGCAGGCCTCCACGAGGGAGAGGTCCGGGGTGAGGCCTCCGCGCGAGAGGTCCTCGCAGAGCTCCACGCGGTCCGCGCCGGCGAGCGCGGCGGTCCGCAGACCCTCGAGGTCCTGGACGGCGATCTCGACCGCGAGGCTCATCGTGCCTCCTCCGTCCGCGCGTCGTCCGTCCGCCCCTCGGCCATCGGGCCTCGGTCCGACGTCCCGTCGGCCGATCCCCTGTCCGGCGTCCCTGCGGGCTCGGCCGCTGCGTGCGCCTCCCGTGCGCGGCGCGCGACACGGCGCGGGCCGGGCAGCGGCAGCAGATCGGTGAGGTCCGAGCGTTCGCCGCTCGCGCTCACGCTCCCGCTCGCCAGTGCTTCCTCCCAGGCGAGGTCGCCGACGGCGAGGGACAGCCAGGTCGCGGCGTCGGTCTCGACGATCGCCGGGGGCGTGCCGCGGGTATGGCGCACCCCGGCGATCGCCTGGACGGCGCCGAAGGGCGGGACCCGCAGCTCCACGGAGTTGCCGGGCTGCTCCTCGGCGACCAGCTCGAGGGTGTGGCGCACGGCGGGCGCGAGGATCGTCCGGGTCGCGGCGCCGGGGTCGAGGGCCCACGCGGCCAGGGCGCGGTCGCCGGCCGCGGGGTCGGTGCGTCGGCGGATCGTCATGGGCGTGCGGTCATGCTCGGGCGCCTCAGCTGCTCGGGAGCAGATCGTGCACGGTGATGGTGTCCTCGCGGTCAGGGCCCACGCCGATGGCGCTGATCCGGCAGCCGGCGAGCTCCTCGAGGCGGGCGACGTAGGCGCGCGCGTTCTCCGGGAGCTCCTCGAGGGTGCGGCATCCCGAGATGTCCTCGGTCCACCCGGGCAGCGTCTCGTAGACGGGCACCGCGTGGTGGAAGTCGGTCTGGGTCATGGGCATCTCGCGGTGGATCACGCCGTCCACGTCGTAGGCGGTGCAGATCGGCACCTCCTCGATGCCTGTGAGCACGTCGAGCTTGGTGAGCACGATGTCGGTGAAGCCGTTGATGCGCTGGGCGTGACGGATCATGAGCGCGTCGTACCAGCCGCAGCGCCGAGGGCGACCGGTGTTCACGCCCACCTCGCCGCCGGTGGTCTGGAGGTACTCGCCCCACTTGTCCTCGAGCTCCGTCGGGAAGGGGCCCGCGCCGACGCGCGTCGTGTAGGCCTTCACGATCCCGATCACGCGGTCGATGCGGGTGGGGCCGATGCCGGCGCCGATGCAGGCGCCTCCCGCGGTCGGGTTCGAGCTGGTGACGAACGGGTAGGTGCCGTGGTCGACGTCCAGGTACGTGGCCTGGCCGCCCTCCATGAGCACGACCTCGTCGCGATCCAGGGCGGTGTTCAGCAGCTCGACGGTGTCCACGACCATCGGACGCAGGCGCTCCGCGTAGGAGAGCAGCCCCTCGACGATCTCGTCGACCTCGACGGCGCGGCGGTTGTAGAGCTTCACGAGCAGCTCGTTCTTCTGCCGCAGGGCGCCCTCGACCTTCTGGCGCAGGATGGACTCGTCGAAGAGGTCCTGGACGCGGATCCCCAGACGCCCCACCTTGTCCATGTAGGCCGGGCCGATCCCGCGGCCCGTGGTGCCGATCGCGCGCTTGCCCAGGAAGCGCTCGGTGACCTTGTCGAGCGTCTGGTGGTACGGGGCGACGACGTGCGCGTTCGCGCTGATGCGCAGACGGGCCGTGTCCACGCCGCGGCTGTCGAGCGTCGCGATCTCCTCGAAGAGCGCCTCGAGGTTCACCACCACGCCGTTGCCGATCACGGGCGTGACCTGTGGGGAGAGGATGCCGGCGGGAAGGAGCTTGAGCTCGAACTTCTCGCCGTGGACGACCACGGTGTGCCCGGCGTTGTTGCCGCCGTTGGGCTTGACCACGTAGTCGACGCGCTCACCGAGCAGGTCGGTGGCCTTCCCCTTCCCCTCGTCCCCCCATTGGGCTCCGACGATCACGACGGCCGGCATGGCAGCTCCTGCAGCGGGTGGGACGGTGGATGGACCTCGGAGAGTCTAGCAATCGGCGCCTGGGTCCCCGGGCCCACCGGGGACTCAGCCCAGCAGGCTCGGATCGGCGTCCTGGACGAAGTCGCGGATGCGCTCGGCCTCCTCGCGCTCTCCGATGCGGCCGGCGGACTCGCCGAGCAGCGCGAGCGCCTTGAGGAAGCCGCGGTTCGGGGCGTGGGAGGCGGGGATAGGTCCCTGGCCCTTCCAGCCGGCGCGCCGCAGGGCGTCCAGCCCGCGGTGGTACCCGGTGCGGGCGTAGGCGTAGGCGGCGACCGGGTCCTCGGACTCGAGCGCCTCCTGGGCGAGCTCGGCCCAGGCGAGCGAGGAGGCGGGGTAGCGGGCGGCGAGCTCGCGGGCGTCGGCCCCGTCGGCGAGCGCGGACGCGACGGCGGTGTCCGGGTGGTCCTCGGGCAGGTAGGTCGGGGGGATGCCCAGCAGGTTCTCGGCCCCGATCGGGCGGGAGGTCTCGTTCATGGATCCATCGTATGCGGGAGGGGCCGGCCGACGGGGAGCGCCGGGACGCCGCGCACGGGGCCGGACGGGCCCGGAGGGGCCCTGGACGGCCGCGAACCTCTCAAGGAGTGTGTGCTCGCGCACGGCACCTGGTAGAAACAGGGTCATGGATCGAACATCCGACGGGTCCGAGCTGCTCACGGGACCCGGCGCCGGAGGCCTGCTGCGCTCGGCAGTGGGCAATGCCGGCGGCGTGCTGCGCACGTGGGAGCTCGATCACGTCGACCACCGGCCCGGCCGCTCGACGAAGGCCCTCTACCGCACCACGGTCTCCTGGCCGGAGATCGACGGCGCGCAGGCGCCCGCGCGCGAGGAGCTGTTCGGCGCGAGCGCCCACGTGGGCGAGCAGGAGAAGGACCTCCTGGACGCAGAGAACTCCATGGTGATGACCGACGGCGACATCAACGTGCGCGTCTGGCGCTACCCCCACGACCCGTGGCTGCCGATGCTCCCGAAGGTCTGCTACCCGGACGTCGTGGGCCGCACCCTCGTGGACATGGGCGTGCCGCTGATGCCGGGCACCGCCGAGCACGTCCCGATCGAGGTCATCTCGTATCGCCCGGGCCGACGCGCCGTGCTGCGCGCGCAGCTGCCCGATCGCGGCCTGTACCTCAAGGTCATGCAGCCGCGCCGCTCCGGCGAGATCGTCGAGCGCCACCGCCATCTGCTCGCCGCGGGCGTGCCCGTGCCGCGCGTGATCGCGCATCGCGAGGGTCTTGTCGTGCTCGAGGAGCTGCCGGGCATGCCGCTCTCGCGGGCCATCCTCGACCAGGGCGTCGACGCCTGCCGCGCCGAGGACCTGGTGGCGATGCTCGACCGCCTCCCCGCCTCTCTCTTCCCCCTGCCCATGCGGCCGCCGTGGACGGATTCGATCGAGTTCTACGCCGGGATCGTGAGCTCCTCGCTGCCGTCGCTGGGCCCGCGCGTCGACGCCCTCGTGCGCGAGATCCGCGAGGGCCTCGCGGCCGTCGGCCGACGTCAGGACCTCTCCGCCCACGACGTCGTCCACGGCGACTTCTACGAGGCGCAGGTGTTCGTCGACGGCGGCGAGGTGGTCGGCGTCCTGGACATCGACACGGTGGGCCCGGGACGCCGGGCCGACGACCTGGCGTGCCTGCTCGCCCACCTCAGCGTCCTCGCCGACGAGGGCAGCACCCGGCGCATCGACCCCGCCGTGCAGCAGCGCGTGCTCACGGCGATCGACGCCTGGCAGGAGGTGTTCACGCGCCGCGTGGATCCCACCGAGCTCGCCCTGCGCAGCGCGGGCGTCGTGCTCTCCCTCGCCACGGGCCCTCACCGGCAGCAGGAGGCCGCCTGGCAGGCCGCGACCGAGGCGATCGTGCGGATCGCGGAGCGCTGGGTCGAGGCCGCCCGCACCGCCGAGTCCGAGCGCATCGCCGCGCAGCAGGCGGGGCCGACGGGCTCGGGCGCGCCTGGAGCGCCGGCTCCGGCTCCTACACAGGGAGGGCACCCCTCACCGCGCACTCCCCCGCAGCAGACCCCGCCGCCACAGACACCCCCGGCGCAGGCCGCGCCGCCGTCGGGCACCCCGGACGGCTCGCCTCCGGCGCCGCGGGGCGGGGCGGCTCCACAGGCACCGATCCCCGGCGACGACTCCCCCACCCTCGAGCGGCGCATCCCCCCGGGTCTGGGCGGCTGAGGCCGCGGGGCCGCACGGAGGTGCGGTGCACCAGCTTCGACGTCGAACCCACGGCCCGCGCCGCCCACGTCGGGCCCGATACCCTCGCAGCATGCGAGCAGTGCTGCAGAGGGTCGACGGCGCGAGCGTCGAGGTGGAGGGTCCCGAGGGACGCGAGATGACGGGTGCCGTCGCGGGCGAGGGGCTGCTCGCCCTGGTCGGCGTCACCCACGGGGACGGGCCCGAGCAGGTCGCCGTGCTCGCCCGGAAGATCTGCGAGCTGCGGATCCTCGACGGCGAGCGCTCGGTGCTCGACGCGGGCGCACAGGTGCTCGTGGTCTCCCAGTTCACGCTCTATGGCGACGCCCGCAAGGGACGCCGGCCGTCCTGGTCGAAGGCCGCTCCCGGCGAGGTCGCCGAGCCACTCGTCGACGACCTCGTGGCGGAGATCCGCGCGCGCGGCATCGAGGTCTCGACCGGCCGCTTCGGCGCGCACATGCGGGTCTCGCTCACGAACGACGGCCCCTTCACGGTCCTCCTCGAGGCCTGAGAGCCGGCCCGTCGGCCGGGCGGGGACGGCGTGGTCGGCACGGCGGCGTCGGTCCGTCGGCCGGAGAGGGACGGCGTCGGCCCAGGGTCAGCGCACCATCGGCGGCGCCGGCTCCCCGGCCACGGACTCCTGCGTCTCGCCGGCCTCGCCCGCACCGAGCGGAGCGATCGCCGAGAGGCCGTCGTTCTCGTGGCTGAGCTGCAGGAACGCCAGGTGCGCCTCATAGCAGTCGAGGACGTCGCCGATCACCTGCTGCTCGTTCATGCCCATGAGGTCGTAGCCCGCGGAGCCGGTCTGGGAGAACACCTCGAGCCGCCAGTAGCGCTGCTCGCCGCGGGAGGCCTTCGACCCGATCTGCGGCACCGGGGCCTGCACCGACGCAGCGCGGTAGAGGAAGTCGCGCTCCTGGCCCATCGGGACTGTGAGCACGAACTCGTCGACCCCGGTGAGGGGCTCCTCGGTGCGCGAGACCTCCGCCTCGGTGCCGGAGGAGCGGAACTCGGCGGCGACCTCCTCGAGGGCGGGGCCGACGACCGTGTCCGCGAAGGCCGCGACCTGGTCCCTGCCGGGATAGGTGCGGATCGACGCCATCCGCTGTCGCCACGAACGACCGGAGCCCGAACGGCGCTGGCCGGCCGAGCGCAGCCGCGCCCAGCCCGCGCGCTCGGCGGCCTCCATGCGCAGCACCTTGGTGAAGGAGAACATCACCAGGTAGGCGATGATCGTCACCGGCAGCGCGAAGATCAGCGTCGCGTACTCCATCGTGGTGACGCCGCCGGCGATGAGCATCGCGACCGTGAGCACGGCCGTGAGCACCGCCCAGTAGATGCGTAGCCACTTCGGCCCGTCCTCGCCGGGATCACGGATGCTCGAGGAGAAGTTCGACATGACCATCGCCCCCGAGTTCGCGCTGGTCAGGTAGAACAGCAGGCCGGAGAGGGTCGCGAGCCCGATGAGGAAGGCGGCGCCGGGGAACATCTCCAGCAGGGCGTACCAGCCCTCCTCGGGACTCGACATCGCGAGCTTCCCGAAGGCGTCGTTGCCGTCGAGCACCTCGGCCATCGCGGAGTTGCCGAATACCGAGACGATGAGGAGGTCGCACAGCACCGGGGCGGTGATCGCGGCGATCACGAACTCGCGCAGGGTCCTACCGCGCGAGATGCGCGCGAGGAACAGGCCCACGAACGGCCCCCACGCGAGCCAGAACGCCCAGAAGAACAGGGTCCATCCGGCCATCCAGTCCGAACCGCCGGGCTCGTAGGCCATGGTCTCCATGGTGCGGCCCGGCAGGCTGGTGACGAAGCGGCCGATGTTCTCGACGATCGCGGAGAGCAGGAACGCGGTGCGGCCGGTGACGATGATGTAGAGCAGCATCGCGCCGGCGACCCAGATGTTCAGCTCCGAGATCAGGCGGATGCCCTTGTCCACGCCCGAGGTGCAGGCGGCGATCGTCATCACCACGGCGATCGCGACGAGCGCGATCTGGACGGCGAGCCCGGAGGGCAGGCCCAGCAGGTGCTCGAGGCCGATGTTCAGCAGGACCACGCCGATGCCCATCGAGGTGGCGACCCCGAAGACGGTGCCCACGAGGGTGACGATGTCGATCACGTGGCCGGTGGCGCCGCGCACGCGCTTGCCGAAGAGCGGGTAGAGGACCGCGCGGATGCTCAGCGGCATCCCCCACCGGTAGGCGAAGTAGCCCATGGCCATGCCCAGCAGGGAGTACATCGACCAGCCGGCGACCCCGTAGTGGAAGATCGTCCAGACCACCGCGTCGCGGGCGGCCTCGGCGCTCTCGGCCTCGAGGGTCGGCGGCGCGTAGTACTGGGTGACCGGGCCGGTCACCGAGAAGAACAGCATGTCGATGCCGACGCCCGCGGCGAACAGCATGGCGACCCACGTGAACAGGCTGTACTGCGGGCGCGAGTGGTCGGGGCCGAGTCGCACGGTGCCCTGCTTCGACAGCGCCACCCAGATCACGAAGCCGATCACGACCGTCACGGTGAGCACGTAGAACCAGCCCAGGTTCGTCGAGATCCAGCCGACGGTCCCCTCGAGCACGCTCTGGGCGCCGCCAGGCCTGACGATCGCCCACAGGGAGAAGGCGAGGATCACGGCGGAGGAGACACCGAGGACGATCCGGTTCACGCGGATGCCGCCGGAGGGCTCGAGGTCCGACTGACCGCGGTGCATCTCCTCGCTCGTCGAGGGCGGGCGCTTCTCCTGGCGCGCGGCCTCGGCTGCCCGCCGCTCGGAAGCCCGCCGCTCGGCGGCGGCCCGGGTCGGGGCGCCGGGTTCGAGATGCTGGTCGTCGGCTTCGTGCACGCGGTCCTCCGCTTCGTCGGGTGTCCTGGGCGGGCACCCGGTGTGCGGTCGGCGCGTTGGGGCCGGTCGGGCACGGGGGACGTGCGCGACGCGGCCGACGCGGTCGGCACCGTCGGAGCGCGGCACGGCGGTCTCGCCGTGGCATCGCGCGCGGAGCAGGCAGGGCGGCGGATGGTGCTCGCGGCCCGTGCGGCGCTGCGGTCGGCATCGTCCGGGCGCCCGGTCCTTCCATGCTAGGGACCTGGGATGCTCCTGCAAAATTCCGGAGAGCAAGCAGACACGGCGCCCGACACCGCGCGGGACGTCCACGCCCGGGCCGCGCGAGACCGCCGTCGGGGCCGTGGATTAGTCTGGTCGCATGACCTACACACTCGTGCTGCTCCGCCACGGCGAGAGCGAATGGAACGCGAAGAACCTGTTCACCGGCTGGGTCGACGTGCCCCTGTCGGAGTCCGGAAAGGCCGAGGCGACCGCCGGCGGCGAGCTGCTGGCCCGCGAGGGCGTGCTGCCCGACGTCGTCCACACCTCGCTGCTGCGTCGCGCGATCATGACCGCGAACCTGTCGCTGGACGCGGCCGACCGCCACTGGATCCCGGTGCGCCGCGACTGGCGGCTGAACGAGCGCCACTACGGCGCGCTGCAGGGTCTGGACAAGGCGGAGATCCGCGAGAAGTACGGCGAGGAGCAGTTCATGGCATGGCGCCGCTCCTACGACGTGCCGCCGCCCGAGATCGAGTTCGGCACCGAGTTCAGCCAGGACCAGGACCCCCGTTACGCGGACCTGGGCGACCAGCTCCCCCACACCGAGTGCCTCAAGGACGTCGTCGAGCGCTTCCTGCCGTACTGGGAGGAGGGCATCAAGCCCGATCTGCGCGACGGGAGGACGGTCCTGGTGGCCGCCCACGGCAACTCGCTGCGCGCCCTGGTCAAGCACCTCGACGGCATCAGCGACGAGGAGATCGCGGGGCTGAACATCCCCACCGGTCAGCCGCTGGTCTACGAGCTCGACGAGAGCTTCCGGCCCGTCGAGAAGGGCGGACGCTACCTCGACCCGGTCGCCGCGAAGGCCGCCGCCGAGGCCGTCGCCAACCAGGGCAAGAAGTGAGCGGTCTGCCCGACATCTCGCGCTGAGCACGCGCGGAGCGCGGCCCGGATCGCACGCGGCGCCCATGGGGAGTTCTCCCCATGGGCGCCGCGGCGCTTCCGGCCTAGCGTGGGTGTGCGCCACGTCATACCGAGGCGCGCATCCCACCCCTCGAAGGAGACTCCGATGCTCGATCGACGAACCCTTCTGCACCGCGCCGGGCTCAGCGCCCTCGCCCTCTCCGGCATCGCCGCCGCAGCTCCCGTCGCCTCCGCCGCGACCTCGAAGAACCTGCCCACGACCTGGCAGCAGCAGGAGACGGTCTACTGGTGCGGGCCGACGGCCGTGGCCGTCGCCCTGAGCGCTCTCGGGGACGCGCCCTCCCCCGCCGCCCTCGCCGACGAGCTCGGCACCACGCAGGCGGGCACGAACTTCGGCGCGGTCTCCCCGGTCCTGACCGCGCACTCCCCCGGCGCCGCCTACCGCGACCAGTGGATGGAGTCCACCACGGCCAGCGAGGCCGATGCCGATCTGCTGTGGGAGCGCGCGACAGCGAACGTCGACGACGGCTTCGCGACCGTGCTCAACTGGTGGGTGATGCCCGGCGAATACCCCGATTGGGGCGGGAACACCGGCGAGATCTTCCACTTCGTCGCCGTCGACGGCTACGACCCCGACGAGCGCACCCTGAGGATCGCCGACCCCGCGGGCACGACCCTCTCCGCCGACCTCCCGCAGCACCACCAGCTGCCCGTGCAGCAGGTCGCGACCTACTGCGCGGGCAGGGGCTACTTCTGGTGATCCGCGGCGGGTGGCCGGCTCGTCCGCCTCGGCTCAGCGCCGGCGGCGGGTCCCGAACAGCGACCGAGTGATCTCGCGGCCGAGCACCGTCCCGGCCGAGCGGATGAAGGACTTCACCGCGGGGTTGCCCATGAAGCCCTCGTCCTTCTTCCCGCTCTGCTTCCCGTCGTGCTTCCCGTCCTTCGACGGCTTCTCCGCCGTCGTCCCCTGTCCCGCGGGGGCCGACGGTGCTGGCGCGGGACCCGCGCCCTGGCCGCCGGCCGCAGTGCCCTGCGCCCCGGCCTGGGCCGCCTGCTCGTCGCGCTTGCCGAGGATCTCGTAGGCCGACTCGCGGTCGACGACCTCGGTGTAGGGCACGAGCGGGGAGGCGGCGACGATCTTCTCGAGCTCCTCCTTCGGCGCCGGATCCATCGAGGACTCGGGCGCGCGCACCGCGGTGACGGCCACCGGTGTCGGCGCACCGTCCTCGCTCATCACGGTCACCACGGCCTCGCCTGTCCTCAGCGAGGGGATGACCTCGACGAGGTCGTAGTCGCTGGTCGGGAAGGTGGAGGCCGTCGCCTTGAGGGCCTTCGCATCGTCCGGCGTATAGGCGCGCAGGGCGTGCTGGACGCGGTTGCCGAGCTGCGCGAGGACGTCCCCGGGCACGTCCTTCGGGGTCTGGGTGATGAAGAAGATGCCCACGCCCTTGGAGCGGATGAGGCGGACGGTCTGGACGACCTGCTCGAGGAAGGCCTTCGAGGCGTCCTTGAACAGCAGGTGCGCCTCGTCGAAGAAGAACACTAGCTTGGGCTTGTCCGCGTCCCCGACCTCGGGGAGATCCTGGTAGAGGTCCGCGAGCAGCCACATCATGAACGTCGAGAACAGGGTGGGGCGGGTGGCCACGTCGGGCAGCTCGAGGCAGGAGATGATGCCGGTGCCGTCGGAGGCGGTGCGCAGCAGGTCCTGGGTGTCGAAGGCGGGCTCGCCGAAGAAGACGTCGGCCCCGGAGTTCTCGAACTCGGTGAGCTCGCGCAGGATCACCCCGGCGGTCGCGGCGGAGACGCCGCCGATGCCCTTGAGCTCCTGCTTGCCCTCGTCGTCGGCCGTGAGGAACTGGATGAGCGCGCGCAGGTCCTTGAGGTCGAGCAGGCCCAGGCCCTTGGTGTCCGCGTAGTGGAAGATGAGCCCGAGCGAGGACTCCTGGGTGTCGTTCAGGCCCAGGGTCTTGGACATCAGCACGGGCCCGAAGTCGCTCACGGTGGTGCGGATGGGGATGCCCGTCCCCTGCCCGCCGAGGGTGAGGATCTCCGAGGTCCCCGCGCGGGAGGTCCACTCCTGGCCGCGGGCGGCGGCGCGCGCGCTGAGCTTCTCGCTCGCCGTGCCCGGGACCGCGATGCCCGAGAGGTCGCCCTTCATGTCCGCGACGAACACCGGGGTGCCCGCGGCGGCGATCTGCTCGGCGATGACCTGCAAGGTCTTGGTCTTGCCTGTGCCGGTCGCGCCGGCGATGAGGCCGTGGCGGTTGAGCATGCCCAGCGCGAGGTTCACGGGCACCTGCGGATCGGGCTCGCCGTCCCTCACGAGAACGCCCAGGTGGATCTGCGTGCCCTCGAAGTCGTAGGCGTCGCGCACAGCGGTCGCCTTCTCGTCGAGCGCAGCGGCCGGCGCGTCCGACGCGGCTGCGGGATCGGGGGCGGGGGTGGTCGCGGACTCGTCGGTCATGGATCCTCCTCGAAGCGTCATGATCGCCACGATCGTAGCCGGAGGGCACGTAGGCTTCCTGCGTGACCCGCACCGATGCGCACCCCTCCGTCCCCGGCCGCTCCGAGTCCGACGCCGAGCGCGGAGCCCTGCCCGAGGGATACCTGCCGACGGGCGTCGCCGCGACCGGCGCACTCACCGAGGACGAGGTCACCCGTGCACTCACCGCGGACGACCGTGACGCCCTGCTCGAGCGCCTGGGCATCACCGACCAGGACCACGAGGAGCTCTCGGCGCTGATCCCCCGCGCCCTCGCGGTGCCCGAGGTCCTCGCCGCGATCACCCGCACCGCGCACCTGCTGCGCGCGTCGGCCGGTCTCGACGCGCCCGCCGCACCGCTCGCGGACCTCGCCGAGGCGCACAACGCCCTCCAGCAGCCGCTCGCCCCCGGCGAGGGGCTCATCGCGATCCTCGCCCACGTGGTCTCCACCGACACGGTGCGCACCTGGCACGCCCGGCGCAGGCTCTCGGAGGCGCAGTCCTGGCATGTGCTCTCCGACCTCGGCCAGCAGATGCGCGTGCACCGGGCCAGCAGCCACGGTCGACTGGGCCTGCATCAGGTCTCCTGGACCGCGATGAACTGGTGCGGCAGGCTCGTCCATCTCGGGCGCCTGCAGTTCGATCTGCATCGCTCGGCGGCCGACGGCCGATGGATCATCGGCGTGCACATCCCGGCGACCGGTCCCCTGGACCCCGCCGACGTCGAGGCGAGCTTCGAGGCCGCGAGCGCGTACTTCCCGGAGGCCTATCCCGATCTCGTCGCCGCCGCGCCCGCGGGCGCCGCCGCCTTCGGCCGCGAGTTCGAATGCCATTCGTGGCTCATGAACCGGGTGCTCGTGGACTCCCTGGGCACGGACTCGAACATCGGCGCCTTCGTGGACCGCTTCGAGATCCTCGAGAACAGCCGCGACGACGACGGCGCCGCGTTCTTCGTGTTCAGCGCGCGCCCTCCGTACGATCCCGCGGCGCTGCCGCGACGGAGCCGGCTCGAGCGCGAGGTCGGCGGGCGTCTGGCCGACGGACGGGGCTGGGAGTCGGGGCGCGGACACCTGGTCCGTTGAACCTGCTGAATCGGCGGAGTCCGCTCGATCGGCGGAGTCCGCCGGATCGGCTGCGTCCGCTGAGCGGCGGCCCGCTCAGCTCGCGATGCGGCGGGTCCCCACCACGTGCGAGACGTGGTCGAACTCCTCGAGGACCGTCGTGCCCCGTGCCATCGACAGGGAGAACGCGCTGCGGGAGACGGCGAATCCGAGCTGCACCGCGATGACCGCGCGCTCGTAGAGCTGCGGGTCCTCCGCGGCGCCGCCCGCGAAGCTCTCCACGTCCTCGCCGATGAGCTCCTCCGCCTGCTCCTGCGTGAGCGGGCCGACGCGCACGCGGCGCTCGAAGGCGGCGATCAGCGCCGACTGCATGTGCGCCGTGCGCCCCGCGCTCACCGCGTGGAGGCTCGGTTCGCGGTGCAGCACGCGCTTCTTCAGCTCGCGCAGCCCGAGGTCCGCATCGGCCGTGCGGATGATCTGCCGCAGCACCTCGCGCAGCGCCTGCTCCGGCGTCGCCTCGGGGCTCACCGTCAGCAGGGCGCGCCACGACTCGTCGGGGCCGAGGACCGGCAGACCCAGGACCGCGGACTCCTTCGACGCCCAGTGGTTGAAGAAGGTGCGGGGCGAGATCCCCGCGCGCTCGGCGATCATCTCGACGGTGACGCTGTCCAGACCGTGCTCGGCGACGAGCTCGAGGGCGGCGCGGTGCATGTCGGCGCGCGCCTGGCGCTTCTTGCGCTCGCGCAGCCCGCATTCGGGGGCGAGCTCCGGGCCTCGCCGCGGGTCTCCTGAGGGGATGGAGCCGGTGCTGGTGCCCGGCTCGGTGTCTGGCGCGCTGCTCACGGAGCGACCGTAGCCCACCTCACGAGAAAAGTGCAGTGACTGCAATTGTGCAGTGACTGCAATCGCAGTAGTGTTGACCGGTCGAAGCTCGATGGAGCGCTCCGGCCACTCCGCGTGCGCGGTTCTGCGCACCCGCCGTCACCGATCGCCCCTTCTGGACTCAGGAGAATTCTTGACCTCCACCACGTCATCCGCGCCCAGCACCCGCAGCGGGCCCCGCGGCGGAACCGAGCAGGCCTTCACCGGGCTCGACCGGGCCGGCAAGCTCGTCTTCGCCGGTCTCATGCTCGGCATGCTCGTCGCCTCCCTCTCCCAGACCATCGTCGGCCCGGCGATGCCCCGCATCGTCGCCGAGCTTGGCGGACTCGACCACTACAACTGGATCGCGACCGCCGCGATGCTGGTCTCCGCCGTCGCGGTCCCCATCGTCGGCAAGCTCTCCGACCTCTACGGGCGCCGCTGGTTCTACCTCGCGGGCCTCGCGGTCTTCATGATCGGCTCGATCCTCGCGGGCATGTCCACGAACTTCTGGTTCCTGGTCTTCGCCCGCGCCGTGCAGGGCCTGGGCATGGGCACGCTGATGCCGCTGTCGCAGACCATCATCGGCGACATCATCCCGCCCCGACAGCGCGGCAAGTACCAGGGCCTGATGGGCGCCGTGTTCGGCGTCTCCTCGGTGGTGGGCCCGCTCGTCGGCGGCTCGATCACCGACAGCTTCGGCTGGCGCTGGCTGTTCTACCTGACCCTGCCCATCGGCATCCTGGCCTTCATCTTCATCTTCAAGTTCCTGCACCTCGAGCACACCGCCAAGAGCGGCAAGGTCGACATGCTGGGCATGATCACGCTGACCCCGGCGCTCGTGGTGGGCCTGCTGGCGACCACCTGGGGCGGCACCTCCTACGAGTGGTCCTCCCCCGTGATCATCGGGATGTACGCGGTCGCGGCCGCGCTGCTCGTGGCCTTCGTGATCATCGAGAACAAGGTCGCCGAGCCGCTGCTGCCGATGCACATGCTGGCCCGCCCGATCATCGCCCTCTCGGTCGCCGCGTCCTTCGCGATCGCCGTGGCCATGTTCGGCGCGATCATCTACATCCCCGTCTACGCGCAGGGCGTCCTGGGGGTCTCCGCCACGAACTCCGGCGCGATCCTCATCCCGCTCTCCGTCGCGATGATCCTCACCTCGATCGTCGTCGGCATCCTGATCTCCAAGCTCGGCAACTACAAGGTCTTCCTGGTCGCCGGCGGGATCGTGCTGGTGATCGGCTACTACCTGCTGCAGAGCATGCAGTACGGCGACTCGCAGTGGCACCTCACGCTCGCCATGGTCGTGATCGGCCTGGGCCTGGGCCTGTGCATGCAGGTCTACACGCTCGTGGTCCAGAACGCCGTGCCGCAGCACGAGCTGGGCGTCGCCACCTCGGCCGTGCAGTTCTTCCGCAACATGGGCTCCACGATCGGCACCGCGGTGCTGGGCACCGTGATGAGCGCGCAGATGGCCACCGCCATCCAGGACAAGATCTCCGCACTGCCGAAGCAGGAACTCGCCGAGCTCGCGAAGATGCAGGCCAGCGGTGGCGGCGTCGAGTCCTCGGACCTCGAGAGCTCCGTGCTGGACCCCTCGAAGCTCGAGAAGCTGCCCGACTTCCTCGCCGACGCGATCCGCAGCGGCATGGGCGATGCGATGCACGACGTGTTCCTCACCGCGGTGCCCTTCGTGATCGCCGCACTGCTGCTCTCGCTGTTCATCAAGCAGCTGCCGCTGCGCGACACCCTCCACGTGGCCGACGAGCCCGGCACCACGACCGGCCAGTTCGCCGCGGTCGGCGGCTCGGGTCCGCTCGCGGAGTCCTCGGTCCACGACGAGGAGGAGCCGGAGATCGCGTCCGACGCACCGGCGGCACGGGGCGCCGAGACCGCGCCGAGCGCCGGGTCCGCGCAGGCCGGGTCCGCGCAGGCTGGTCCTGAGGAGTCCGCCGAGAGCGCGACGCCGGCCGCGGAGTCCGAGCCCGCGCATCACCAGACGCACCGCGCCGACGGCCCCCCGCAGCACGGTCGTCACGCCGAGCGCTGATCCCCCACCGGCGCCGACGCGCCGCGCATCAGATGAGGCCCCGCACCACGAGATGGTGCGGGGCCTCGTCGCTGTCCGGTCTCCCCGGGCTCTGCGGTCCCCGGGGCCCCCGGGGTCTCCGGGGTCTCCGTGGCCGACGCGCCCCGCGGCGCGAGGTCGGGGCGCCGCGGGTCGGCACCCGACCTCGAGCCCGCGCGGTACGTGGGACCATGGACGGGTGCTGCTGAGCGACCACGTCCCGCCCCGTCTGCCCGAGATCCCCGGCCTCCGCCTCGCCTCGCGCGTGCCCATGGAGGCCGACGTCGAACCCGTCGCCGCGCTCCTCGGCGCGGCCCAGGACGCCGTGGACCCCGATGCCGCGCCCATCGACGTCGACCACCTGCGCTCGCAGATGGTGGGCCTGCGCTCCTGGTCCCGGCGGCAGGTGGTGATCGTGCCGGCGGAGCCCGACGGCACGATCCGCGCCGACGCCCTGCCGATCGCCTGGATCGCCCTGGAGGACCGGGCGCAGGGCCGCACGGACCTGCAGAGCGTGATCGCTGCGGACGCGCCCGCCCGGGACGAGCTCAGCGCCGCGCTGATCGCCTGGGCCGTCGAGGTCGCCGGCTCCTTCGCCCGCCACCGCGGGGTCGACTCCACGCAGCTGAGCGTCGACATCGACGAGCGCGACGCCGATCGCGCCGCCCAGCTCGCCGCCGGGGGCCTCGAGAAGGTCCGCACCTGGCTGCACATGCGCCGCGGCGTGCTCGCCCAGGAGGCCGACTCCCTGCCGGGTCCCCGCCCCGGGGTCCGCGTGCGCTCCGTGCACCTGCACCCCTCGGGGCTGCCCGTCGCCCAGGACGTGCGCAGCGTGCACCGCATGCTCGAGGAGTCCTTCGCCGACCACTTCAGCTCGTACCGCGAGTCCTTCGCCGAGTTCTCGCAGCGGCTCGTGGAGTCCCCCGAGGAGGCCGACTGGGACCTGTGGTGGATCGCGGAGATCGACCACGACGGGGACGGCGCCTGGCTGCCCGCCGGCGGGCTCGTCGCCTCGACGCGTCCCGCGCACGAGACCGGCCACGGCCGCGTCGGTGAGGGCACCTACCTCGACTACCTGGGGGTGCACCGCTCCGCCCGTGGGCACGGCGTCGCCAAGGCGCTGCTGCGCGCGGCGATCGCCGATGCGGCGCGCCGCGGCCGCGACCACGTGGACCTCGAGGTGGACGCGGACTCCCCCACCAGCGCCGACGGCCTCTACAGGTCCATGGGCTGGGAGACGTTCGAGCGCACGCAGTCCTGGCACCGGGACGTGCCGCCCCACCCCTCCCGGCTCCTGGAGCCCGAGCAGGCACAGGAGCAGGCACAGGAGCAGACGCAGACGCAGACGGCGTAGTCGACACGGAGACGCGCAGCGGGGGCCGTCGATCGCTCGACGGCCCCCGCTCGCGCCCGCTCAGCCCGTGACGGGCCTCGGGCTCACTCCCACTCGATCGTCCCCGGCGGCTTGCTGGTGACATCGAGGGTGACGCGGTTGATCTCCGCGACCTCGTTGGTGATGCGGGTGGAGATCCGGCCCAGCACCTCGTAGGGCAGCTTGGCCCAATCCGCGGTCATGGCGTCGTCGCTGGTCACGGGGCGCAGCACGATCGGGTGGCCGTAGGTGCGACCGTCGCCCTGGACTCCCACGGAGCGGACGTCGGCCAGCAGCACCACGGGGCACTGCCAGATCTCGCGGTCGAGCCCGGCCGCGGTCATCTCCTCGCGGGCGATGGCGTCGGCCCGGCGCAGCACGTCCAGGCGGTCCTTGGTCACCTCGCCGATGATGCGGATGCCCAGGCCGGGCCCGGGGAAGGGCTGGCGCCAGACGATCCCGTCGGGCAGGCCCAGCTCGGAGCCGACGGCCCGCACCTCGTCCTTGAACAGGGCGCGCAGGGGCTCGACGAGCTCGAAGGAGAGATCCTCGGGCAGGCCGCCCACGTTGTGGTGGCTCTTGATGTTCGCCGCGCCCTCGCCGCCGCCGGACTCGACGACGTCGGGGTAGAGCGTTCCCTGGACCAGGAACGCCTTCGCCTCGGCGTGGCCCGCCGCGTCGATGACGCCGCGCTCGCGCAGGATGTCCGCCTGGGCGCGCTCGAAGGTGCGGATGAACTCGCGGCCGATGATCTTGCGCTTCTTCTCAGGGTCGGTGACCCCGGCGAGCGCGGAGAGGAACTGCTCCTCGGCGTCGACCACGATGAGCTTCGCGCCGCCGGTGGACTCGCCGAAGGCCTTCTCGATCTGCTCGGACTCGTTCAGGCGCATGAGCCCGTGGTCCACGTACACGCAGGTGAGCCGGTCCCCGATGGCCTTCTGGACGAGGGCCGCGGCGACCGCGGAGTCCACGCCGCCCGAGAGCGCGCAGATCGCGGTGCCCTCGCCGATCTGGGTGCGGATCCGCTCGACCTGCTCCTCGATGACGCTGCCGGTGGTCCACTCGGGGGTGATCCCGGCGCCGCGGTAGAGGAAGTTCTCGAGGACCTCCTGGCCGCGGTCGGAGTGGCCGACCTCCGGGTGCCACTGCACGCCGTAGAGGTGCTTCTCGGGGTGCTCGAAGGCGGCGACCGGCGAGGCCGAGGACGTCGCGACGACGCGGAAGCCGGTGGGCGCGGCGGTGACGGAGTCGCCGTGGCTCATCCACACGTTCTGCTCGGTGTCCTGCTCGCGCAGGAGCTCGCTCGCGGAGTCCACGGCCTCCAGGCGGGTCGCGCCGTACTCGCGCACGCCCGTCGGGGCGACGGTCCCGTCGAGCGCGGCGGCCATGGACTGGAACCCGTAGCACAGGCCGAGCACGGGCACGCCCGCCTCGAGCAGCGCGGGGTCCAGGCCCGGGGCTCCCTCGGCGTAGACCGAGGAGGGCCCGCCGGAGAGGATGATCGCGCGGGGCTCCTTGGCGAGGATGTCCGCGGTCGAGGCGGTGTGCGGGACGATCTCGGAGTAGACCTGGGCCTCGCGGACGCGGCGCGCGATCAGCTGCGCGTACTGGGCGCCGAAGTCGACGACGAGGACGGGTCGGGCGTCGGTATCTGTCACCGGATCAGTCTACTTTCCGTCGGCGGGGCTCTGCCCCGGGGTGTCCGTGCCATCGGGTGCGGTGCCGGCCGGGCCGGCCGCGCCGGCGCCGTCCTGGCCGTCGGTGTCCTGGAGCGTGGGCCGGCGCCGCAGGTCCTCCTCCATCGAGGAGTGCAGGAAGCGCTCCCCGAAGAAGGAGAGCACGGGGATGACGCCGAAGAACATGATGAGCACCATGCGCGGCAGCTTCCAGCGCATCTTGTTCCACATGTCGAAGCCGAGGATCACGTAGATCATGTAGATCACGCCGTGGATCGGCGACCAGCGGCTGCTGATCGTGGACCAGAGATCCGAGGTGGAGTCCCACCACGGGTCGCCGCCGTAGACGCCGTAGCGCATGATCATGATCCCCACGAGGATCAGCAGGGCGATGCCCTCCGCGATCGCGGCCCAGCGGAAGCGGGCGAAGGATGCGCGGGCGGTCACCTCATCGAGCGGGCGCGGAGTCTGCACCTGTCTCTCCCTCGGTTGTCGGGTCGGCCTGCGAGGGGCCGACGGTCTGGTCGGCCGGGGTGCGGTCGACGGGGCTGGCGGGCTCCCCGGGAGGGCTCTGCTGCTCCCCCGCGAGCCGGGACTGCATCTGCTCGCGCTTCTCGGCGAGCTCGTCGAGATGAGCGGTGCGCACGGAGCGCCACCACAGGTAGAGGAAGAAGCCGCCGAACAGCACCCACTGCAGGGCGTAGCCGAGGTTCTGCCAGTTCAGTCCGGAGGAGAACTGGGACTCGGCCTTGGGCAGGCCGTTCAGCCCGTCCTGCGAGGAGCCGACGGCGACGTACCCGGCGTACATCGGCGAGCCCCACTCGTTGATGAGCAGCGGGGTCGCGATCTCCTGGGCGATGCCGTCCTCGAGGCCGTTGGTCGCGGCCTCGCTCGCCTCGAGCCGACCGTTCACGCTCACCTCGCCCGTGGGCGGCGCGGGAGCGAGCGAGGGGTCGACCTCGCCGTCGTCGCCGGTCACCTGCTTCTCGGGGATCCAGCCGCGCGCGACGGGCAGCAGGGCGTCGTCCGAGCCGGCCGTGCCGTCGGCCCCCGAGCCCGTCTTCACGTGCAGGGCGGTCACCACGATCACGGCGTCCTCGCCGTCGATGCGGCGGCCGGGGACGAGCACCTGCTGGTCGGGGTCGTAGGTGCCGCTCGCGTCGACGATGCCGCCGGCGATCTCGTTGGTGACGGCCTTGCCGGGCTCGAGCACGTCGGCGATCTGGCCCAGCGTGCGGTCCTCGCCGGTCTGCTGGGTGAGTGCGCGGTGCGCCCGGTCCCACTGCCAGGTGGCCAGCAGGCCGCAGACGAGCGTCGCCACCACCATGAGGGCGAGCAGCCCCAGGAACCGGGGACGGAGGGCGACGCGGAGCACGCGACCATGGTAGGCGGCGCCCCCGTGCGCGAGCCGGGAGCGCGGGCCCGGACGTGACGCGCGTCCCCAGGATCGCCGGTCCCTGGGATCCGAGGGAAGGTGCACCTATCCTGGTCGGGTGTCGCACAGCGTGTATGTCGCCAGTCCGGAGGGCATGACCGGGAAGTCGAGCGTCGCGCTCGGCCTCCTCGAGGCCCTCGCCGCCCGCTCCGATCGAGTCGGGGTGTTCCGACCCGTCTTCAAGGCCGAGAGCGCGGGGCCGGAGGGGCCCCGGGCCGACGGCTCGAGGCCGGCGGGCTCCCGCGAGCATCGGGACTACTCGGTCGACCTGCTGACCTCCCATCCGGCCGTCGACCAGAGCTACGAGGAGGCGCTCGGCGTCGACTCGCGCCGGGCCCTCGCCGATCCGGACGCCGCGCAGGAGGAGATCCTCGCGAAGTACCACGAGCTCGCGCAGCGCTATTCGGCGCTCGTCGTGCTCGGCTCGGACTACGACGACATGGCGAACCCCACCGAGCTCGCCTTCAACGCCGAGGTCGCCGCGAACCTCTCGGCCCCCGTCGTCATCGTGGTCTCGGGACTGGACCGAACGCCCGATCAGGTCGCGGCGCTCGCGCAGGTCAGCGTGCAGGAGTTCGCCTCCCACCACGCGATGCCGATCGCGCTGGTCGCGAACCGCAGCGACCCCGAGCAGCTCGAGGCGACCCGCGAGGCCGTCTCCGCGCGACTGCCCGCGGGCGTGGTCGTCGCCGCGATCCCGGAGAACCCGGTGATCATGGCGCCCACCGTGCAGGCGCTCAAGGATGCGGTCGGCGGCACCCTGGTCCAGGGCAATCCCGAGTGGCTGGGACGCGTGGCCCTGGGCAACCTGGTCGCGGCGATGAGCCTGCCCAACGTGCTGCGGCGCCTCACGGAGAACTGCACGGTGATCGCCCCCGGCGACCGCTACGACCTGCTGCCGGGGCTGTTCCTCGCCCAGCAGTCGGGCACGTTCCCGGCCCTCAGCTCGATCGTGCTGACCGGCGGCTACGAGATCCCGAGCGAGGTCACCCGCCTGATCGAGGGCGTGCAGCAGGACCTTCCGATCATCGCCACCGAGGACTCGACCTACGAGGCCGCGGTCGCGATCGCCGGCACCCATGGCCGCCTCACCGCCGACAGCCCGCAGAAGCTCGACGCGGCGCGCCGCGCGGTCGCCGAGCACCTGCCCATGGAGGAGCTGCTGGAGACCCTGGACGTGACCCGCAGCGACGTGGTCACCCCGATGATGTTCGAGTTCGAGCTGCTCGCGCGCGCACGCGACGAGAAGAAGACGATCGTGTTGCCCGAGGGCGACGAGCCGCGGATCCTCGCGGCGGCCGCGGCCATCCTGGCCCGCGGCGTCGCGGACCTGGTCCTGCTGGGCGAGGAGACCACGATCCGCTCGCGCGCCGCGCAGCTGGGCCACGACATCTCCGAGGCCACCGTGATCTCCCCGCACGATCCGGAGCTCGTGGAGCGGTTCGCCGCCGAGTACGCGCGTCTGCGCGCGAAGAAGGGCGTGACCCTCGAGCAGGCCCGGGAGAAGGTCCAGGACGTCTCCTACTTCGGCACCATGATGGTGCAGCTCGGCACGGCGGACGGCATGGTCTCCGGCGCCGTCCACTCCACGGCCCACACGATCCGCCCGAGCTTCGAGATCATCAAGACCAAGCCGGGCGCGAAGATCGTCTCCTCGGTGTTCCTCATGGCGCTTCAGGACCGCGTGCTCGTCTACGGCGACTGCGCGGTGAACCCCGACCCCACGGCCGTGCAGCTCGCGGACATCGCCGTGCAGTCCGCGGAGACCGCCCGCCAGTTCGGCGTCGACCCCCGCGTCGCGATGCTGTCCTACTCCACGGGCAGCTCGGGCACCGGTGCCGACGTCGACAAGGTCCGCGAGGCGACCGCCGCGGTCCGCTCCCAGCACCCGGACCTGGATGTGGAGGGGCCCATCCAGTACGACGCGGCCGTGGACGCCTCCGTCGCGAAGACGAAGCTGCCGGACTCGGCCGTCGCGGGACGCGCGACGGTGTTCGTCTTCCCCGACCTGAACACGGGCAACAACACCTACAAGGCGGTGCAGCGCTCGGCCGGCGCGATCGCCATCGGCCCCGTTCTGCAGGGCCTGAACAAGCCGGTCAACGACCTCTCCCGCGGAGCGCTCGTGGACGACATCATCAACACGGTCGTGATCACCGCGATCCAGGCGCAGGCCGCGGATCAGTCCGGCACGACCCCCACCCAGGAGGACGCATGAGCACCCCCAGCACCCCCGACGCTCCCGGTTCCTCCGATGCCGCCGAGCTCGGCCCGGACGCCCCGTCCGCGGGCACCTCGACCGTGCTCGTGGTGAACTCGGGCTCCTCGTCCCTGAAGTTCCAGCTGCTCGACCCGCTCGCGGGCGAGGTCTTCGCCTCGGGCATCATCGAGCGCATCGGCCTGGACCAGGGCATGGGCCGCATCACCGCGGGCGAGGCGTACGGCGCGCACCAGGGCGAGGTCCCGGACCACGTGGTGGCCATGCAGATCGTCATGGAGCTGTTCGACCAGGTGGGGCTGGCCCTCGAGGATGCGCACGTGGTCGCCGTCGGGCACCGCGTCGTCCAGGGCGGGGCGCGCTTCTCCGCGCCCACGCCCATCGACTCCTGGGTGCGCGACCAGATCGCCGACCTCAGCTCGCTCGCGCCGCTGCACAACCCGCCGGCCGTCGACGGCATCGACGCGGCGCGGCGCATGCTCCCGGACATCCCGCACGTGGCCGTGTTCGACACCGCCTTCTTCGCGGACCTGCCCGCGGCCTCCCGCACCTACGCGCTGAACAAGGGCGTCGCGGACGAGTACCGGATCCGTCGCTACGGCGCCCACGGCACGAGCCACCAGTACGTCTCGAAGAAAGTCACCGAGCTGCTGACCTCCGAGGGGACGGACGCATCGGGCCTCCGCCAGGTCGTGCTGCACCTGGGCAACGGCGCCTCCGCCTCCGCGGTCGCCGACGGCGCACCCGTCGACACCTCGATGGGCCTCACCCCGCTCGAGGGCCTGGTCATGGGCACCCGCACGGGCGACATCGACCCGGCCGTCTTCGTGCATCTGCACCGCAGCGCGGGCATGAGCGTCGAGGACATCGACACCCTGCTCAACAAGCGCTCGGGCATGCAGGGCCTGTGCGGCATGAGCGACTTCCGCGACATCACCCAGGCGATCCGCAACGGCGACGAGACCGCGGAGCTCGCCATGCAGGTCTACGTGCACCGTCTGCGCAAGTACCTGGGCTCCTACGCCTTCGCGCTCGGCGGACTGGACGTCATCGCGTTCACCGCCGGCATCGGCGAGAACGTGCCCGAGGTCCGCGAGCGCACCCTCGCCGGTCTCGCGGGCTTCGGCATCGTCCTGGACCGCGAGCGCAACGCCGAGCGAGCACCAGGCATCCGCACGATCTCGACCGACGACTCCCCCGTGCGCGTCCTCATCGTCCCCACCGACGAGGAGCTCGAGATCGCCCAGCAGACCCTCGCCGTCGCGCGGGGCTGACGCGTCCCGCGCCCGATCCTCCTCCCCCTCTCCCCTCCTCACCTCCTGAAAGGGTCACCATGACCGTCCCGCCCCCTGCCTACGGCCCCGCGAGCCCGTACCCCTCCGAGTCCGCCTACCAGGCGCCCCCGAAGAAGCGCGGGCTGAAGCGCATCATCTTCGGCGCGCTCGGCATCGTCGCGAACCTCATCGGGCTGGTCGTGATGCCGCTCGTCGCCGCAGTGATCGTGGCAGTCGTCGTCGTGACGAACGTCGATGCCACCTCGCTCGGGTCCGAGAGCGGGAGCGTCAAGGCGTCCGGCATGTCCATGTACTACGTGTACGTGCCCACCGAGGAGGCCGACGCGGCCACGTGCTCCGTGTCCGGCGGCGACACGTCCATGGACAGCACCTCGGGCGAAGGGATGACGTCCACGGTCGACGGCGCCTCGTACACCGCCGTGGGCACGTTCAACGTCTCGGGCGACCAGACCGTGCAGGTCTCCTGCGAGGGCGCCAGCGACGTGGCCGTCGCGGACGTCGGGATGACCGGCGTCCTGATCGCCGCGGGCGTCGGCTTCGGCATCCCGATCCTGCTCGGCATCATCGCGCTGATCCTGCTCATCTGGGGCATCGTCGCGCGCGTGCGCTCCTCCCGGCAGATCCGCGAGCACATGCAGCAGCACCAGCAGTTCCAGGGGTACCAGCAGCACTGATCCCCGTGGAGAGCCCGTTCCGTCGGCCGGCAGGATCAGCCCGTCGGCCGACGGTGATCAGCGCGGGTCGAGCGCCGCGAACAGGGCGCCGGCGAGCCGGTAGCCCTCGCGCGCCTCGGCGAGGAACTCCTCCTGCACGGCGGGATCGGTGATGTCGTCCAGGCGCGCGCGGTAGGCGTCCTTCACGCGCTTCGGTGCGTCGATCTCCGAGAAGTCCCACATGGTCAGCTGCTCGCGCGGCACGGCGTAGTGCCGCGCGACGAGCGCGCCGATGGCCTGCCCGCCCGAGAGGTCGCCGAGGTAGCGCAGGTAATGGTGCGCGAGCAGCGCGGGCACGGAGGCGCTGCGGATCCGCTCGGCATAGGCGGCGGTCGCAGGCAGCGGCGCGGTGAGTGAGACGCCGTCGACCACGGGGGCGGCGGCGCCGAAGCGCGCGGCGAGGTCTGCGCGGATCGCCTCGGCGCGGGCGAGGCGCGGAACCTGGAACGACGCGGCGAGCGCGGAGCGCGCTGCGGCCGTCTCGATCGCCTCCTCGAGCGCGTTATAGAGCGGGAGGTACTGGCCCAGCAGGCGCCAGTAGTCGAGCTCCCCCAGCTCACCGCCCATGAGCGCGGTGATGAAGCCCTTGCTCTCGGCGTCCGAGTGCTCGGCGCGCGTGGCGTCGCGCAGGCGCTGAGCGAAGGGCGCGGCGGGGGTGTCCAGAGCTGTCATCGTCGTCTCCCGGGGGTGCATGCCACTTCGTTCTGACGTGGCGTCAGGACAAGTGGACCACGAGCGACGACCGGATGCAAGGGCACCCTTACCCGCTGGACAGGTTCGACGGGGTGCCAGGTGCCATAGCGCCGCAGCCGGGGACGACGCGTTCGCCGACGCCCGGCACCTCGGGACCGGGATCAGCGGGTGGTGACGACCTCGATGCGCTGGAACTCCTTGAGCTCCGTGTAGCCGGTGGTCGCCATGGCGTGACGCAGGGCGCCCACGAGGTTCGTGGTGCCCTCGGCGCTCAGGCCCGGGCCGAAGAGGATCTGGTCCAGCGGCGCGACGGTGCTGACCTCCACGCGGTGACCGCGCGGCAGCGTCGGGTGGTGCGCCTCGCTCCCCCAGTGGTAGCCACGGCCGGGGGCCTCCTCGGCGCGCGCGAGGGCCGCGCCGACCATCAGGCCGTCGGCCCCGCAGGCGATCGCCTTGACGAGGTCGCCGCTGCGGCCCAGGCCGCCGTCGGCGATGACGTGCACGTAGCGGCCGCCGGACTCGTCCATGTAGTCGCGGCGCGCGGCGGCCACATCGGCCACGGCGGTCGCGAGAGGCACCTGGATGCCGAGGGTCTCGCGGGTGGTGTGGGAGGCGCCGCCGCCGAAGCCGACGAGCACGCCCGCGGCGCCCGTGCGCATGAGGTGCAGGGCCGCGGTGTAGGTCGCGCAGCCGCCCACGATGACGGGGACGTCCAGCTCGTAGATGAAGCGCTTGAGGTTCAGCGGCTCGCGCCCCGAGGAGACGTGCTCCGCCGAGACGGTCGTGCCGCGGATGAAGAAGAGGTCCACGCCCGCGTCGACGACGGTGCGCCAGTGCTCCTGCGTGCGCTGCGGCGAGAGGGAGCCCGCGGCAGTGACCCCGGCCTCGCGCAGCTGACGGATGCGCTCGGTGATCAGCTCAGGCTTGATCGGCTCCTCGTAGGCCTCGCGGAGGACGCCGACGACCTCCTCCTCCTCGCTCGCCGAGGTGATGCGGTCCAGCTGGGGAGTCGGATCCTCGTAGCGGGTCCACAGGCCCTCGAGGTCGAGCACGCCCAGACCACCGGCGCGGCCCAGGGCGATCGCGACCTCCGGGGAGACGACCGAGTCCATGGGGGCCGAGAAAATCGGGATGTCGAAGTGGTAGGCGTCCACCTGCCAGGCGGTGGAGACGTCCTCGGGGTCGCGGGTGCGCCGGGAGGGCACCACCGCGACGTCGTCGAAGCTGTATCCGCGGCGTCCCCGCTTGTTCCGGCCGATCTCGATCTCGCTCATCACCATGACAGTCTACCGGGGCTCCTCACAGCGGCCAGCTCAGCGGCACGTCGGGCGTCTTGCCCTTCTTCTGCAGGAACTCGTTGAAGTTCTTCGCCCAGTCCAGGTGCCAGGTGATCTGCTGCTGGTGCAGCTCGGCGAGGGTCGTCCCGCCCAGCTGCGGGAAGGCGGCGACCTGGGCGCGCAGCACGTCGAGCGTGCCGGAGACGTCCACATCGGCCGTGTGCAGCCTGCCGTCGGTGACCACGCCGTAGTGCTCCATGAGGGCGCTCAGGGTGCGCTTGCCCTTGCGGAAGCGGTCCACGCCGCGGTCGATGACCAGCGGGTCGAGCATCGGGGCGACGTCGTGCCCGAGTCGCTCGGCGAGGGTGGGCAGCCCCAGACGACGCAGCTCGTTCTCGAGGATCTGGAGGTCGAAGCTGCCGTTGAAGGCGATGAGCGGGACCTCCTTCGCGAGCGCCTCGGCCAGCATGCTCGCAACCTCCTCGAGCGCGGGCGCGGGCTGCATGCCGTGCTCGCGCGCGTGCTCGGTGGAGATGCCGTGCACCTTCCGGGCGGGCTCGGGGATCTCGACTCCTGGGTCGATCAGCCAGGTCGCGATGGTCTCGTTCTCGCGCCCCGGACCGGCGGAGTGGACGAGTGCCGCGGTGACGATGCGGTCCTGCGCGACGTCGGTCCCGGTGGTCTCGGTGTCGAAGCCCAGCAGCGGGGCCTGCGTCCAGGGGATGCTCATGGCGACCACCCTATGCGCGCTCCCCGACGTCCGAGACCGCGCCGTCGGGGCTGTGGACGACAGGTATGCGGGGAGGACGGGCGCGAGGCGTAGGGTCGGTCCGCATGAACGCTCCTGCGCCCTACCTGCACTTCCCCGGCACCGCCCGCGAGGCCCTGGAGTTCTACCAGGGGGTCTTCGGCGGCGAGCTCAGCGCGCACACCGCCGCCGAGATGGGCCGCGAGGACCTGCCGGGCGACGCCATCGCCCACGCGCAGCTGCGCGGCCCGGTCGCGCTGTACGCCTCGGATTCCGCGGGCGACGCCCCGCTGCGGCTCGAGGGCCTCATGCTCGCCCTGCTGGGCGCGGCGGACCCCACGACCCTGCGCACGTGGTTCGCGCATCTCGCGGCCGACGGCGAGGTCGTCGAGGATCTGCAGCGGCGCCCGTGGGGAGCGTCCGACGGGCAGGTCCGGGATCGTTTCGGCGTGCTCTGGCTGATCGGCTACGAGCACAGCGGCGACACGGACCCCGCCGCGCGCGCCGAGTAGTCGGTCGACGACCGACTGGTCGGTCGGCCCGCCGGGCTCAGTGCGCCGAGTAGTTCGGCGCCTCCATGATCGCGGCCATGTCGTGGGGGTGGGACTCCTTGAGACCGGCTGGGGTGATGCGCACGAACTGGCCGTTCTCCTTGAGCTCGCCCACGGTGTTCGCGCCCACGTAGAACATGGACTGGTGCAGGCCGCCCGCGAGCTGATGCAGCACGGTGCCGAGCTTGCCGCGGTAGGAGACGCGCCCTTCGATGCCCTCGGGGACGATCTTGTCGTCGCTCTCGACGTCTGCCTGGAAGTAGCGGTCCTTCGAGAAGGACTTCTTGCCGCGCGAGGCCATCGCGCCGAGCGAGCCCATGCCCCGGTAGGACTTGAACTGCTTGCCGCCCACCAGCACGATCTCGCCCGGGGACTCCTCGGTGCCGGCCAGCAGCGAGCCCAGCATGACGGTGTCCGCGCCCGCGACGAGGGCCTTTGCGATGTCGCCCGAGTACTGGAGGCCGCCGTCGCCGATCAGCGGGACGCCCGCGGGCTTCGTGGCCTTGGAGGCCTCGTGGATCGCGGTGACCTGCGGCACCCCGACGCCCGCGACCACGCGCGTGGTGCAGATGGAGCCGGGACCGACGCCGACCTTGACCGCGTCGGCCCCCGCGTCGACGAGCGCCTGCGCGCCCGGGCGCGTGGCGACGTTGCCGCCGATGACCTGGACGCCGGCGAAGGCCGGGTCGCTCTTGATGCGACGGATCATCTCGAGGGCGAGGCGCGCGTGGCCGTTCGCGGTGTCGACGACGAGCACGTCGACCCCGGCCTCGGTGAGGGCGCCCGCACGCTCGAGGGAGTCGCCGAAGAAGCCGACGCCGGCGCCGACCAGCAGTCGGCCCTGGGCGTCCTTCGAGGCGTCGGGGAACTGCTCGGACTTCACGAAGTCCTTGACGGTGATGAGGCCGGTCAGGCGGCCCTCGGCGTCGACGAGCGGGAGGCGCTCGCGCTTGTTGCGGCGCAGCCGGGCGGTCGCCTCCTCCTGGGAGACGTCGCTGGGCGCGGTGAACAGCTCGGTGGTCATCACGTCGCGCACGCGGGTGCCCGCCCAGTCGGCGACGGGGATGAAGCGCAGGTCGCGGTTGGTGCAGATGCCCAGCAGGCGCTCGTCGGCGTCGACCACGGGGAGGCCGGAGACGCGGTACTGGCCGCAGATCTCGTCGAACTGCTCGAGCGTCGCGTCGGGGCCGATGGTGACCGGGTTGGAGATGCGGCCGGTCTGGGTGCGCTTGACGAGGTCGACCTGGTGGGCCTGGTCCTCGATGGAGAGGTTGCGGTGGAGGATGCCGATGCCGCCGTGGCGGGCCATCGCGATCGCCATCCGCGACTCGGTGACGGTGTCCATGGCGGCGCTCGCGAGAGGCACGCGCAGGGTGATCTCGCGGGTGAGCCGGCTCGAGGTGTCCACCTCGGAGGGGATCACATCCGTCTCGCCCGGCAGCAGCAGGACGTCGTCATAGGTCAGGCCGACAAAACCGAAGGGGTCCGCACTCGTCATGCACCGATGCTACTCGGGGGTCCGGGGGCACCGGCAGGGCGCTGGGACGTGGGACGGGCCACGCCCTGCGCCCTGCCGATGAGGCTGGGCCGCGCTGTCCGCTCAGGCCGCCGCGGCGCCGACGGCGAGCGCGGTGCTCGTCTCCTCCTGCTCGGTGAGCATGGCGAAGAGGTGCCGCCGCTTCTGCCGGAGGGTTCCCAGTGCCGCGAGCAGGACGCCGCCCACCATCCAGGCGAGCAGCACGAGCACCGGCACCGTGAGGGAGGCGTCGTCGAAGTAGAGGGCATCGCGCACGCCGGAGATCCCCTGTGCGGAGAAGATCCATGTGTGCATGCCCCGGTAGAAGCCGCCGATCATGTCGAGGGGCGCGGCGACCCCGGAGCTCGACATGCCGAGCAGGGGGATCAGCAGGATCGCGATCGGCATCGCCGCGGGCCCCATGCTCAGCATGAGCCCGCTGGTCACGGCGCAGGCCGTGAGGCTCAGCAGGAAGAGCATCACCCAGGGCATGATCGCGACGCCGCTGAAGATCCCGAAGACCGCCCAGCCGTAGACGATCATCCCGGTGGCGAACACCGCGGGCATCACGACCCCCAGTGCCAGGCGGACCTTCGACCCCGTGGGCATGAGGCTCAGGATGATGCCCGTCATGAAGCCCCCCAGGATGGTGCCGAGGGAGAGGTACAGGGCTGCCGTGCCCGACGGGTCGTGGTCCTCGAGCGGGACGACGTCGCGCTCCGTCGGCTTCTGGTCCTGCTGCTGGGCGACCTTGTCGAAGAAGCTCGTGACGGCCCCGGTGACCTGTCGTCCGTTCGCGCCGGCGTAGTAGACGACGCCCTTCTCCGGGTCGTAGGCCCCGCGCAGATCGTGCTCGGCGATCTGCGTCTTCGCCGCGTCGACCGAGGCCACGCGCGTGACGTCGAAGGAGTTCCCCGAGGAGTCCTGGAGGTTCGTGACGAGGTCGTCGGCCGCGGAGGCGGAGCCGATCACCGCGACCTCCATGTGCCGCGGCGAGCTGTGGGTGGTCATGCCGGTCATGACCATCGGCATCACGAAGAGCATGAACAGCGGGAGCAGCATGCCGACCGTGAGCATGCGCCGTGTCGTGAGCCTCCGATCGACCGGCGGCCCGGGCTTCTTGGTCGGGTCGCTCATCGCGCCGATGGCCGAGGCGGCCGGCGCGGAGGAGAGCCGCTCCAGCAGGGTGCCGCGCGGGGGCGTGCTGTCCTGGGCACGGTCGCCCATCGGTGCCTCGTTCCTGGGCTCCCCGTTCTCGGGGGCCTCGTGGGTGCCTGTCTCGTTCATGCCAGTCCCTCCTCGGGGGCGCGATGGCGGGGCGCCTGGGGCGCGTGCTCGGTCCGGTCCTGCGCCTCGTCGTACGCGGTGAACATGCCGCCCTCCGGGTGCGCGCGCAGGTGCTCGCGCTCCTCGGTGACGACGCTCGTGGCCGGATCGGCCGACGGCGAGCGCAGGGTGCCCAGCCAGACCAGGCCCGCGCCCACGAGCAGCCAGGTGACCAGGAGCAGCACCCAGGTGCCGATGCCGTGGGCGTCGAAGTAGAGCACCCGCCGAAGCAGCTCGCCGCCCGCGCCCGAGGGCAGCAGGCGATGCAGGACGCGGAAGAACCCGGGGAGCATGTCGGGTGTGGCGGCGACCCCCGAGGCGGGCACCCCGAGGATCACGAAGAGGCTGATCCCGACGAGCGTCGACGCCTGACCGAGCAGACCCGCGAATCCCAGCTGGACGACGGAGGCGGTGAGGAACAGGGCGCCGCCGATGAGCGCGGCGCCGACGAGGTGGTGGTCGTAGACGCCGTAGAAGCCGAAGCACACTCCCGCGGTGAGCACACCGGCGACCACGGACATGAGCACCTGCACGGCGAGCTTCACGGGCAGGCGGACGCCGCGGGCGACGCTCGTGAGCATGGTGGCGGTGACGTAGCCGGCCACGAGGCACGCGGTGAGCATGTACATGAAGCCGGTGCCGGTGGAGTCGGCGGCGGTGGTCCCGCGCAGATCCTTGACGTGGAGGGTCTGGTCGGTCTTCTGGGCGACCTCGTCGAAGATGCTCTGCGCCGCGCTCGTGGCCTGGGCGCCGCCGGCGGTGGCGACGTAGAGGCTGCCGTTCGAGGGGTCGTAGGCGGCGCGGGCCTCGAGGTCGGTGACGGCGGTCTTCGCCGCGGCTGTGTCGGCCACGGTGGTGACGTCGACGGCGTCCCCTCCCTCGGCCTGCAGCTGCTGGGCGATCTGAGGAGCGTCCTTCGTGCTCTCGACGACCGCGAGCTGCATGTGGTCGGGAGCGGGCTCGAGCATCGCCGAGAGGTACGAGCCGGGGTAGGCGAAGGCCATGAAGACCGGGAAGAGCATCGCCATGAGGATCATGGGCAGCGGGGCGCGTCGAGCGGCGCCCGCGAGTGATGGCATGGACATGACTGCGATCTTTTACAGTCGTCACCCTGCTTGACAACTGTAAGTGAATGTCCTCACGCGCTGGTAGCCTGGGGCGATGGACAGCAGCGAGGGGCCCGCACCCACGGGCCGAGGCGAGGCGGGCCGCGCCGTCGAGGATGCGCGCGTACTGCGCTCACGGACCGCGGTGAAGGACGCCTTCGAGGCGCTCTCGCGCGAGCAGGGCCTCGAGACGATCTCGATCTCCCAGCTGTGCAAGGCCGCGGGGATCTCGCGGCCCACCTTCTACCAGCACTTCGCAGACATCGACGACGTCTACGCGTCCGTGGTGCGCGATCGCCTCGAGGCGGGCGAGCGGAGATTCCTGCAGGAGGCCCCGGACGAGGACCCGCTCGAGCACATCCTCGAGCGCCTGAGGCAGGGCGAGATCGAGGCGTCGCCCGCGCTCGATGCGCGCGAGGCGCTCCCCCGCGCGCGCTCGGTCGTCTTCGACTGGCTGTGCGAGCGCGTGACCCGCAGCGTGATCGGCGCCGAGCCCGTCGACCTCGATCCCGTCCAGCGCCGCAGGATCGAGTTCGCCGTCGGCGGGCTGATGGCCGTGCTCGGCACGCGCTATCTCCGCGCCGACGGGGCCATGGAGTCCCCTGAGGAGGCGGCCGTCGTGCGCGAGGCCATGGGCGCGGTGCTGAGCCCGCTGCGGCCCTGAGCGCGCGCCACCGGATCACGTCTCCCGGCGATCGCTCCCCGGACCGCGCTCGGCCCCGGTCGCGGAGGCGCGCGTGAGGTCGCCGGGCCGGGCTGGCTCCTTGCCGCCGAGGACCCGCCGGCGGCGGTCGAACTCGGCGAGGAAGGCCGCGGGATCGTCCTCGTACGCCTGTTCCCAGGGCATGCCGATCCTGGCGGCGGATTCCCGGTCGCGCGCGATTCGGTGGGCTCGGCGGTGCGCGGCGACGAGCACCGCGCGGGGTGGCTGCACGGGCAGACCGGCGCTCTCCTGCAGTGCGCGGAAGCCGTCGAAGGAGGCCGCGTCCCAGCCGGACTCGGGGACCACCCACTCCTCGCCGTCGGCGAAGGCGATCACGCCGATCCCGCCGCGGACCGCGTCGGCCTCGATGCGCACCACGTCCGCGCTCGCCCGCACCCCTGCCGTGCGCAGCCCGCGGACCCGGCGCAGCGTCCCGCTCTCGGCATCGAGGAGGACGGTGCGGTGCACGATGATCAGCGGCACGAGCGCCCACAGGGCGACGAGCGCCCACACCGCGAGCACACCCACGAGGTACTGCACGATGCCGGGCGCGAGCAGACGCACCAGCAGGTCGTCCTCCCCCGCCCGCAGTCGCCCGAACCTCCACGCCTGGATGCCGGCGGCGGGGAACGCGCCCAGCAGCAGTGCGAGCAGCGGCAGACCGATGAGCGCCCCGGGCAGGTATCGGGCGCCCAGGGTCGGGCCGACGACGAGCAGCCCGCGGCGCGTGCGACGGGGACGGGGCTCGGCGGCAGGTCCGGGGGTCGCGCTCACGGCAGCTCCTGCTCGCTGCGGACCGCGCGGTCCCGGCCCGTCACGGGGTCCGTGAAGGCGAGCTCCTGGGAGAGCAGGGCGAGGGGCTCGGTCGCGGGGACGGCGTGCGGGTAGAGGTCATCGCCCGCGATCGGGGCGCCGCGATGGGCGAGCTGGGCGCGCAGCTGGTGGGTGCGGCCGGTGCGCGGGTGCAGACGCAGCACGAGGCTCTCGCCTCGCGCCCCGGCGCCGCCCACCGCGGGGCCCACCTCGGCGTCCGCCGCCCGGAGCACCTCCCCCTCGGTGAGGGCGTTCGGCTCTCCGGGGACGACGCGCGTCTGCAGCTGTCCGTGGGTCTTCTCGAGCCGGTCGCGCATCGTGAAGCGCTCCCCCGCACCCCGCGGGATCTGCACGGTTCCGCTCGCCTCGACCCGCGCGAGGTAGGTCTTGCGCACCTCCCCGCGGGCGAAGAGCCCCTGGTAGGCGGCGCGCTCGGCCGGGACGACGCCGAAGGCGAGCACGCCCGCGGTGCGGCGGTCCAGGCGGTGCAGCGGGGCGAGGGTCTCGATGCCCGTCGCGCGGCGCAGACAGACCAGGGCGCTCGCGAGCACATGGGCCCCGCGCGGCATGGTCGCCATGTCGTGCGGCTTGTCGACGACGAGCAGATGGTCGTCGTGCAGCAGGATCCGCGGGTCCGGGCCGTCAACGTTCTCGTCCCGCAGCTCGCGGTGGAACCAGAGCTCGTCGCCGGGCCCGACGGGATCGGACGCCGACCACGCCCGGCCGTCGGCCCCCACCACGTCACCCGCGTCGAAGCGGGAGGCGAGCGCCGTGGCCGCGGGATCGAGCAGCGCGGGGAAGCGGGCCGCCAGGGCGTCGAGGGCGTGCGACGCATCGGCCCCGTCCGTCGGCCCGACCTTCCAGCGCACGGGATCCAGCCCGTCCCGCTGGGGCAGGGGCGGCGCTGCGCGGCGCGCCCGGCGCCGGGCGGCGCGGCCCATCACAGGCCCCAGATCGCGAAGGTCACCGCGTTGTGGGCGATGTAGAAGAGCACGAGCATCGCGAGCAGCAGGTTCGGGTGGGCCTCGGCGAGGGAGATCCAGTCACGGTGGGTGCGGCGCAGCTCCTCGACGCCGATGGACTCGATCTGCTCGATGGGCACTCCGGCGCCGCGGGCGCGGCGCAGCGTCTCGAGCTGGGCGCGGGGGCCGAACACGCGGCCGGAGACGACGGCGAGGCGCGTGCCGTCGGGCCGCAGCAGCTCGAGGGCGTCGAACATGGATCCGGAGTCGAGCAGCTCGGCGGCACGGCCGGGGCGCCTGATGTCGCGGATCGCGACCACGCTGCCCACCTCGTCCCAGTCCGCGGTGCGGGTGCGGCGGCACAGGCCGCGCAGGCGGAAGCCGTGCTCGTCGACCTGCAGCCAGATGGTGAGGGTGCGCAGGGCCCACCCGATGGTCACCACCAGCACGATCACCCAGATCAGCAGCGGGAGGGTGAAGACGGCGTCGTGGCCGAGGCGCGCGTCGTGCCACAGGTGCTGGCCCAGGAAGCTCGTGAGCACGAGGAACTCGAGCACGCCGGCGCAGAGCGCTGCGGTGATGAGGGTGCCGACGACGCCGCTCGCGGCGGGCCCGTAGACGCGCTCGGGCATCGCCTCGGGGGCGTCCGAGCTGATGGGGTCCACGGCGCTCCCTTCGTTCCTGCTCCGTGCCTGCGGCGTGCATGATGCGTGCGTGGCGACGGCATGCTGGGGTGCACTGCCGACGCGCCGACGGGTTCTGATTCTAGGGTCCCGCTCCCCCGTCCCTGGGAGCACTCCGCATCGCGTCGCGCACCGCGCGGGGACGGCTCCTCCCGGTCCGGTGATCGCCCGGCACCGGACAGCGCGGCGCCCCGCCGGAGGGACTCCGACGGGGCGCCGCGATCGAGGGGCGGGAGGGGACTCAGTCGTCCTCGTCCTCGTCCTTCTTCTCGACCACGAGGGTCTCGGTGGTCAGCACCAGCGCGGCGATGGAGGCCGCGTTGCGCAGGGCGCTGCGGGTGACCTTCACCGGGTCGATGATGCCGGCCTTCACGAGGTCGACGTACTCGCCGGTCGCGGCGTCGAGGCCGTGGCCGACCTCGGCGTCCTTGACCTTCTCGACGACGACGTAGCCCTCGAGGCCCGCGTTCTCGGCGATCCAGCGCAGCGGCTCGACGAGCGCCTTGGCGACGGCGCGTGCGCCGACGGCCTCGTCGCCCGCCAGGCCCAGCTGCTCGGAGAGGACGGAGGACGCCTGCACGAGCGCGCTGCCGCCGCCCGCCACGATGCCCTCCTCGATGGCCGCACGAGTCGCGGAGACCGCGTCCTCGATGCGCATCTTCTTCTCCTTGAGCTCGACCTCCGTGTGGGCGCCCACCTTGATGACGGACACGCCGCCGGCGAGCTTCGCGAGGCGCTCCTGGAGCTTCTCGCGGTCCCAGTCGGAGTCGGTGGCCTCGATCTCGGAGCGGATCTGCGCGACCCGGTCCGCGACCGCCTGGTCGTCACCGGCACCGCCCACGATGGTGGTGGTGTCCTTGGTGACGACGACACGGCCGGCGTGGCCCAGCACCTCGGTGCCCACGGACTTGAGGTCCAGGCCGAGATCGGGGGTGACGACCTGGGCGCCGGTGAGCACCGCGATGTCCTGGAGCATGGCCTTGCGGCGGTCGCCGAAGGCCGGGGCCTTCACGGCCGCGCCCTTGAAGGCGCCGCGCAGCTTGTTCACGACGAGCGTGGACAGGGCCTCGCCGTCGACGTCCTCCGAGATGATGAACAGCGGCTTGCCGGACTCGACGACCTTCTCGAGCAGCGGCAGGATGTCGGCCACGGCCGAGATCTTCCCCTGGTTGAGCAGGACGTAGGCGTCCTCGAGGACGACCTCCTGGCGGTCCGCGTCGGTCACGAAGTGCGGGGAGATGTAGCCCTTGTCGAACTGCATGCCCTCGGTGAAGTCCAGCTCCATCGCCGTGGTGGAGGACTCCTCCACGGTGATGACGCCGTCCTTGCCGACCTTGTCGAAGGCCTCGGCGAGCAGCTCGCCGATCTCGCGGTCCTGGCTCGAGATGGCGGCGACATCGGCGATCTGGTCCTTGCCCTCGATCTCGATGGCGACCTCGCCGAGCTGCGCGGAGACGGCCTCGACCGCGGACTCCATGCCGCGCTTGAGCGCGGAGGGAGCGGCGCCGGAGGCGACGTTGCGCAGGCCCTCGTGCACGAGCGCCTGGGCGAGCACGGTCGCGGTGGTGGTGCCGTCACCGGCGACGTCGTTCGTCTTGGTGGACACCTCCTTCGCGAGCTGCGCGCCGAGGTTCTCGTAGGGATCCTCGAGCTCGACCTCGCGGGCGATGGTCACACCATCGTTCGTGATGGTGGGCGCGCCCCACTTCTTGTCGAGGACGACGTTGCGGCCCTTGGGGCCGAGCGTCACCTTGACGGTGTCGGCGAGCTTGTCGACCCCGCGCTCGAGGGCGCGGCGCGCTTCCTCGTCGTAGATGATCTCCTTGGCCATGGATCAGGCCTCGACGATCGCGAGGATGTCGCGGGAGCCCAGGATCAGGTACTCCTCGCCGGAGTACTTCAGCTCGGTGCCGCCGTACTTCGAGTAGACGACCTTGTCGCCGACCTTGACGTCCAGCGGGATGCGCTGGCCCTTGTCGTCGAAACGGCCCTCGCCGACGGCGACGACGGTGCCCTCCTGGGGCTTCTCCTGGGCGGTGTCCGGGATGACGAGACCGGACGCGGTGGTCTGCTCAGCCTCGGTGGGCTGGACGACGACGCGATCCTCGAGGGGCTTGATGGAGACCGACATGCGGCTCACTCCTTCGTGTTCTAAGACTCGACGTGAGTTCTGGACGGGTTCCCGGTCCTGGTCGTCGTCGCGGTGCCGACCCGGGGGAACCCGGTCGCGGCGGCCATCTGGCACTCTCGGCCGATGACTGCCAACGACGCCACTCTAGAACCCGCTCTGGCACTCGCGCAACACGAGTGCTAACCCTCGGGACGGCTGTTCGCCGTGGGCCGAGAGCGAGGTCGGCCGGGGCGGCGGCGGGCCGGCACGGAGCGGGCTCAGCGCCCGGCGGCGCGGAGGATCTGCGCGACGACGTCGGGCCCGAACTCGTAGACGGGCCGCTCGGGATCCTCGAGGGTGTCGCCGCCGCTGGCCCACTCGGCGCTCGTGGCGCGGACGCCCGGGGCCCCGGGGGCGTCGATCTCCACGAGCTGCGCGCCCGAGCGCGCCCCGGCCCGCTCGACACCGCCGGCGGCGAGAGGGTCGACGACGTTGGTGATACCGGGGCCGACGAGCACGGGGATGCCGGCGATGCTCCCCGTCATCGGGTGGTGGTAGTGGCCGGACAGGATCGCGCGCACGTCGCTGCCCGCGAGGACGTCGGCGAGCGCGTCGAGGCCGTCGAGGTCCAGGCCCCGCAGCAGCGGCGTCGCGCCGACGAGCGGCGGGTGGTGGATCGCGAGGACCGTCGGCCCGTCCGCCTCTCCCCCGGCGGGCGCACCACTGGCGGCCGGTGCGGCGAGGACCTCCCGCAGCCACTCCAGCTGCTCGGGGTCGAGGTGCCCGTAGCCGGCGCCCGGGACGCTCGAGTCCAGGACGATCACGCGCCCGCCACGGGGCAGCGCGCGGACCCGGTCCTGCCAGGGGCCCCCGTGGTCTCCGGGGCCCGCGACCTCGGCGTACGCGGCGGGGACGTCGTGGTTGCCCATCGTCACCACGAGCGGCGCACCGAGCGATGCCGCGAAGGGGTCGACGAGCTCGTGCAGCAGGCGGTAGCTCGCGACGCTGCCGTCGTCCGAGGCGTCGCCCGTGTGGACCACGACGTCCACACCCTCCATCCCGCGCACGCGCGCGAGAACCGCGCGCAGGGCGGCGGCGGTGTCGATGCGGTCGTAGTGGCGGGAGGCGGGGTCCCCGTAGAGATGGGTGTCCGTCAGCTGCAGGATGCGCATGCCGCCAGCCTACGAGGGGATGCCGACGGAACGGGCCCGTCGTGGCTCACCCGTGGCGCCCGAGCACCCTGAGGGCGAGGAACATGAGTACTGCGAGGGCGCGGCCCGCGGTCATCCAGGTGATCGAGCGCGCGGCCCGTGGCGATCAGCGCGCGCATGTCCTCCGCTCTCCCCTGTTGGGGAGGCCTTCGCATGCCCCAGCGCCGCACACGACGCAGGGCCGCCCCGCACGGTTGCGAGACGGCCCTGGGCGAGGAGCGCGATCAGCCCTTGAGCTTGTCGGAATCCTTCACGTAGCCGACGAGGGTCCAGTCGATGTCAGCGAACCCCTTGGCCCCGAAGTTCGCCAGGTCGTCGTTCTGGACGTAGAAGTCGTAGGACTGCCACAGCGGGAGCGTGCCGGCCAGCTCCCACAGCCCCGCATCGGCCTGGTTGATCAGATCGAGGCGCTTGGCGTCGTCGGTCTCGACGGCGGCCTGATCGATGACCTTGTCGGTCGCGTCGTTACCGATCTTGCCGAAGTTCTGACCGCCCTTGGTCTTCCAGATCGAGTCGCCGCTGGAGAGGAACGGGTTGCCGACCCAGCCGAACAGCGTGATGTCGAACTCCTGGGCGCCGATGTACTTCGAGAACAGGTCTGTCGGCGGGACCTTCTGCACCTTCATGTTGATACCCACGGCCTTGAGCTGCTCCTGGACCACGGGCACCACGGCCTCATTAGTCTTCGAGCCGTCGTTGTAGACGTACGTCAGCTCGAGCTGCTTGCCGTCCTTCATGGCCTTCTCGCCCTCGAGCTTGTAGCCCGCTTCCTCGAGCAGCTTCTTGGCCGCGTCGGGATCGTACTTGCCGTAATCCCCCGAGTTGTCCTTGTACCCCTCCTGGTTGGTCATCAGGAGGCGGTTGTTGAGCTGCTCGGGGTTCTTCGGGTACGGCATCGTGGAGTTCACCGAGAGGAAGACCTCCTCGCGATCGATGGCCCGGAAGAAGGCCTGACGCACCTTCTGGTCCGACAGCGGGCGGCCCTTCGATCCGTTCAGGGTCAGGTGGGTCCAGTCCGGCCCGGCGGACTTCCGCAGTGTCGCACCGTTGCCGATCATCGGCTTCACGACGGAGTACTGGGCGGGGACCGTGGTGTTGAGCGCGTCCAGCTGACCATTCTGGAAGGAGGTCGCCGAGGCGGAGGGGTCTTCGATGGTCGTGAAGAGGACCTGGTCGAGGAGCGGCTTGTCTCCCCACCAGTTGTCATCCGGCTCCAGGAGGACCGTCTTGTTCGCCGCATCGATCTTGCCCACCTTGAAGGGACCGGCGGTGACCTTCGGCTCCTTGAGCCATCCCTCGTTGTACGCCTTCGCGGATTCCGCGAGGGAGTCCGGCATGACGGAGATCAGACCCATCCAGTCCGCGTACTTCTCCTTGAAGGTGATCTTGGCGATCAGCTCGCTGTCTCCCTGCTCGACCTTGTCGATGAGCGTGTACCCCTCGGTCGACGCGACCTGGTAATCCTCGTCCTTGCCGCTCTGGATCGTGATCACGTTCTCGATCGACTTGAAGTCGATCGGGGTACCGTCCGACCACTTCATGTCGGGGTTCAGCTCCACCTCGACGACCTGCGGGTCCTCAGAAGTGAGCTCGATGCGCTTGGTGTACTGCGGATTGGCGGAGACCTCGCCCTTGGCATCGGCCTTGATGAGGGAGGGGTACACGAGCGCCATCATCTCCGAGGTGTTCGCCTCCGCTCCGTCGACGTGGAAGGAGTTCCAGTTCGCGGGGAACGCGTTGTTGGACAGACGCAGCGCGCCGCCCTCGCCCAGCTCGCCGCGATCCTTCGGGTTCATGTCGTTGGAGTCGGCCGCGATGGCCTCGCCATCACCGCTCCCACCGGACCCGCCGCCCTGGCCGTTGTCCTGGCTGCAGCCCACGAGGGCCACACCGGTCACGGACAGCGCAGTTGCGCCGAGCATGGAACGCCGCGTGAATCGCATATGTCTCTCCTTCATGCGCGCACCCCGATCCTTTCGGGGCGGCTCGTCAAATCCCCCTCGGCGTCCGCTCCGACCTCCGATGGCCGACGTGACGTGGTGCACAAGGTGTGACCAGCATACGAACGGTAGGTCACGACGTCGTGCATCTGAACAGGGTGTTATCCATTCGCAACGTTCTACACGCGGGGCACCGCCCAGGCGCGGACGGACCTCACGAGGTGGACAGGCTCCCGGTCCCGACGCCACCGTGTCCCTGCCCCTGGAACGCCTGTTCGTCGATCACGTTCCGACCGCGCGTGCGCGCGATCCGGGGATCCGGGATCGGCACGGCCGCCAGCAGCTCCTTGGTGTACTCGTGCTGCGGATCGTCGAAGACGCGCTCCGTCGGCCCGGACTCGACGATCTGCCCCTTGCGCATCACGGAGATGCGGTCGGAGATGTGCCGGACCACCGAGAGATCGTGCGAGACGAAGAGGTAGGACACGCCCAGGCGGGTCTTGAGGTCTGCGAGCAGGGCGAGCACGCCCGCCTGCACGGTCACGTCCAAGGCCGACGTCGGCTCGTCCAGGATGATGAGCTTCGGATCGCAGGCGAGGGCACGGGCCACACCCACGCGCTGGCGCTGACCGCCGGAGAACTCCGTGGGGTACCGCGAGGCGTGCTCGGGCTTCAGCTCGACCGTCTTGAGCAGCCAGTCCACCCGTTCGTTCATCTTCTTCGCGCTGTACCCCTGGACCCGCATGGGCTCCTTGAGGATGTCGCCGATGGGCATGCGGGGGTCCAACGAGGCCATCGGATCCTGGAAGACCAGGGTGACCTCGGAGCGCAGCTTCGCCCGCTCCTTTCGGCTGAGCGAACCCGTGGGCCGTCCGTCGATGCGGATCTCGCCCTGCTGCGGCGTGCGCAGCTGCATGATCTCCATCAGCGTGGTGGTCTTGCCGCAACCCGACTCCCCCACCAGGGCCATGCACTCGCCCTCGCGGATGTCGAAGGAGATGCCGTCGACCGCGCGCTGCTCGCCCACCTTGCGGCGCACCACGGCACCCTTGGTGATCGGGTAGATGCGGTGGAGGTCCTCGACCTCGAGCACGGCGGGTCGGGCCTCCCGCGGACGGGAGTCCTCCGAGGCGGCCACCTCGGCGACCTTTCGCATCGCCGCCCCGGCGACGCTGCCGCCCTCGGCGCCCTGATCGATCCGAGGGACGGCCGAGAGGAGGTTCCGCGTGTACTGCTCGCGCGGCTCGTAGAAGATCTGCTCGACGCCCCCGGTCTCGACCATCTGCGCGTCCTTCATCACGAGCACGCGATCGGCGAAGCCCGCGACCACGCCCATGTCATGGGTGATGAGGATGGTGGCCGCACCCAGCATCTCCTGCGCGGACTTCAGCAGCTCCATCACCTGGGCCTGGATGGTGACGTCCAGGGCGGTGGTGGGCTCGTCGGCGATGATCAGCTCGGGCTCGTTCGCGATCGCCATCGCGATCATGACCCTCTGGCGCATGCCGCCCGAGAACTCGTGCGGATACTGCTGTGCCCGGCGCCGGGGCTCCGGGATGCCCACGGCCTCCAGCAGCTCGACCGCACGATCGGCCGCCTTCTGCTTGCTGACGTCCGGGTGGTGGATGCGCACCACCTCGGAGATCTGGTCGCCCACGGTGAAGACGGGTGTCAGCGCCGAGAGCGGGTCCTGGAAGACCATCGAGATGGTGTCGCCGCGGAGCTGGGAGAGCTCGCGATCGTTCATCGTGAAGATCTTCTTGCCCATCAGCTCGATGTCGCCGGTGATCTGGGCGGAGCCGGGCAGCAGGCCCATGACGGCCAGCGAACTCACGGACTTGCCGGAACCGGACTCTCCGACGATGGCCAGGGCCTCGCCGGGCCGGACCTGGTAGCTGAGATTTTGGACGGCCTGGACATGGCCCGCCTCGGTCTCGAAGCCGACGCTGAGGTCCGTGACGGTCAGGATGGGATCGCTCATGCCTGCTGTTCCTCTCAGACCCGGCTCGAGCCGCTGGTCGGGTCGAGGGCGTCGCGCAGGGCTTCGCCCATCAGATTGACGGAGATGACGAGGGCCGCCAGCACCATGGCCGGCGGGATCCAGGTCCAGGGGGCGGCGATGTTGTAGGCCTGCAGCACCGTGCCCAGGGAGACGTTGGGGTACTGGATCCCGAAGCCGATGAACGACAGGCCGGTCTCTCCGAGGATCGCGGCGCTCACGCCCAGCGTGGTGTCGATGATGATCCAGCTGGCGATGTTCGGGATGATGTGCCGCACGATCGTCGTCACCGGGTTCACGCCCATGAAGCGCGAGGCCTCCACGTACTCGGTGCGCACAAGCTGCTGCGTCATCGCCCGCAGCACACGGGCGGTCAGCATCCACGAGAAGACCGCGAGCAGCGGGATCAGCCAGAGCCAGCTCGCCTGCTGGAGCACCGGACTGAACAGCATCAGCAGCAGCAGTGACGGGATCACCAGGAACAGGTTGATGAGGTTCACCAGCGCGCCGTCGACGAAGGCGCCCCAGCGGCCCTTGTAGCTCACATACCCGGCGACGGTGCCCACGATCAGGGCGAGCACCGTGGTCAGGAGCGCGGTGCCCGCGCCGATGACGAGCGAGATCCGCAGGCCCACCATCGTGCGCGCGAAGATGTCGTAGCCGTTCTCATCGACACCGAACCAGTGGTATTGGGAAGGGCCCGTGAGCGCATTCCGGAGGTCCCGCTCGAAGGGTTCGTACTGGTAGGCCATCGGGGCGAAGATCGCGCCGAGGATCAGCAGAAGCACCACCACCATGCCGATCAGGGCACCGGGGTTGCGCAGGAACCGCCGGCGCAGCAGCTCACCGCGGCCGATGGATTCGAGCGACCGCACATCGCCCTCGGGCGGCTCGGCCTCGCTGGGCGGCATCCCCTCGAGCACCGAGTTCGCCCGGTGGTCGGTCTCGACCTGCAGAGCGGCGGCGTCGTCCGTGCCGCGCATGTCCGAAGGATTCGTCATCGTGCGATCACCTGATCCTCGGGTCGAGAATGCCCTGCAGGAAGTCCGCGAACGTCGCGGAGAGCAGAGTCAGAATGCCGGTGTAGAGCACGACGCCGGCCGTGCCGTTGATATCCGCGATGCCGACGGCGGAGACCGCATAGCGCCCCACGCCCTGCCAGTTGAACATCAGCTCCACGAAGAGAGAGCCGGTGAAGGCGCTGCCCACCGCGAAGGCGAAGTACTGGCCCATGGGGATCAGCGCCATCCGCAGTCCGTGGCGGTTCATCGCCCTGCCGCGGGTCAGGCCCTTGGCGCGGGCCGTGCGCAGGTAGTCGCTGCCCAGCACGTCGAGCGTGGTGACTTTCATGTACCGCGAATAGCTCGCGGCGGCGAAGATCGCCAGCACGATCGTGGGCATCACGATCGCCTTGGATTCGTAGAGGAACGCGTCCCAGCCGTGCAGCAGCGGGTTGACCGGATTGATCGCCGGCAGCCCGAAGCCTGTGCGGTTCTGGATCGCCTGGTTGATCTGCTGGACCACCAGGATGACGACCGGCGTCGGGAGGGAGACGATCACGAAGGACAGCAGCGTCGCGCCGCGGTCGCCGAGCGAGTGGCGACGCACTGCAGTGATCATCCCGACGGCGACGCCCAGGACGGTGCCGATCACGGTGCCGAGCACCACGAGGCGAAGGCTGATCGGGATCCTCTGCTTGAGGACCTCGAGCACGGGACTCAGTTCCTTGTTCGTGCCGGTGGTGACGCCCAGGTCGCCGCGCACGAGGCCGCCCAGCCAGTTGGCATACCGCTGGAACACCGGCACGTCCGGATTGATGTTGCGCGCGTTCAGATAGGCCTGCGCCGTCCCCTCGGGGACCGGCTTCGTGGCGATCGGCGGGTACAGCACCTCTTCGGGATGCATGAGCGACGCTGCCAGCAGGTAGGCGAAGCTCGTTGCCAGGAACACGAGGATCACGTACGTGAGCACCCGTATCGAGATGAACCTAACCACGGATGCTCCTCGGGACGTGCGTCGTCATCTGCCAGCAATTCCTTTCACTGCCCTCGGGCCGACCAGCACGTGCGACAGACGCTTCCGCCGCACGCGGCGCGGCACCTGTGCCGCGCGGGTCGCCGACCCCTCCCGGGCGACCGCGTCTCAGCGCCTCACCGGCGCTCGGCCCCACCATAGTGGCGTGGATCGGTGATCCCGTGCACAGTACGGGGCCGGCGTACCCGAATCGTTATGCTCCTGTCATGACAGCGGTCCATGTGCTCGTGCTCGTGGCCGGCGTCGTCGCCGCGATCGTCCTCTCCGACCTGCTGGGACACCGAGGCATCGGGGCCTGGCCCGTCGGCCTCCTCGCCCTCGCGCTCGTCCCGGTCGCCGGATACTTCTACAGCCCATGGATCGCGGCGCTCTCCCTGGGTCTCGCCTTCGGTGCAGGAATCATGCTGCTGGGAACTCGCATCCGCAGCCTGATGCGCGAGCGGCGCATCGTCCGGGACGCCCGCGAAGCCCGGAAATCCGCGACGGAGTCGATGCTTCGCCGCAACGACGGGGCCCCCTGATCCACAATGGATCCCATGCGCCAGATCACCCTTCCCGCGTTCGGCGATCCCGACGTGCTCCGCCTCGAGGAAGCCCCCGCCCCGCAGCCCGCCCCCGGTGAGGTCCTCGTCCGCGTCGCCTTCGCCGGGCTCAATCCCCTCGACTACAAGCTGCGCGACGGCTCCTCGGGCCGCGCCTCCGCGCTCACCCTGCCCGCCGTGCTGGGCCGCGAGATGTTCGGCGAGGTCCTCGGCGCCGGCGAGGACGTGGACCTGGACGCCCTGGGCATGCCCGTCGGGACCCGCGTGTTCGGCGTCCGCGACCTCGGCGACATGCGCGGCACCTATGCCGAGCAGGTCGCGATCCCCGTCGCCGACCTCTCCCCCGTCCCCGCCGGCGTTCCCGAGGCCCAGCTGCCCGTCTTCGCGGGCCTCGCGCTCGCGGGCTCCACCGCGCTCACCGCCCTCGAGGACGACGCCGAGCTCGCCCCGGGCATGACGCTGCTCGTCCACGGCGGCAGCGGCGGCGTCGGCCAGATGCTCCTCCCGCTCGCCCTGCGCGCCGGCGCCAGGACGGTCTGGGCGACGGGCCGCTCCGCGAACGCGCAGCGACTGCGGGGCCTCGGCGCGCGGCCCATCGCCTACGACACCGAGGACTGGGAGCAGACGATCGACACTGCGACGGAGGGCCGCGGCGTCGACCGCATCATCGACGCCCACTACTTCGACACTTTCGTGCCGAGCCTCGATCATCTCGCGCCCGGCGGCAGGATCGTCGCCCTGCCGAGCCTCGCCGACGTCGCCCCGGCCCGCGAGCGCGGCATCGACGCGCGCGTCACGAAGATGGCCCCGAGCCCCCAGCGCCTGGCCTCGCTCGTCGACGCCGTCGCGGACGGCACCCTGGACGTCGAGGTCAGCACCGTCCTCGCCCCCGCGCAGATCGCCGAGGGCCACCGCATGCTCGAGGACGGCCACACCCGCGGCAAGATCGTCCTGGACCTGAGGGAGACCGCGTGACCGAGGGCCCCGGGACCCAGGGGCTCGAGCAGGTCCTCGAGCCCTCCGGCTGGAAGCTCCTGCAGTCCCTGCCGCCGTACGACGAGCGCGCGGCGCTCCCTCTCGGCGCGCGCCTGCGCGAGGCCGGGCACGCCCCGGAGCTCGTCGCTGCGGTGCTCACCCAGGCGAAGCTGCGCGCGAAGGGCCGCGACAAGTTCGGCGAGTTCGCGGATCGCATGCTCTTCACGGCCGACGGTCTCGAGCAGGCCACGCGCCTGCCGATCGCCGCGCTGCACGCACGGCGCTTCCGCGACGCCGGCATCTCCTCGCTCGCGGACCTCGGCTGCGGGATCGGCGGGGACGCGATGGCCGCCGCGGCCCTGGACCTCGAGGTGCTCGCCGTCGACCGCGACCCGACCACCGTCGCCGTGGCCACTGTGAACCTCATGCCCTTCGAGGGCGCCCGCGCCGAGCTCGGCCAGGCGCAGGACCACGACCCCGCCCGCACCGAGGGCATCTGGCTGGATCCTGCCCGCCGTCGGCCGGCGGCGGGCCGCGCCTCCGGGAGCGTGCGCCTGCGCGATCCCGAGGAGTACTCGCCCCCGCTGTCGACGGTGGTGGACCTCGCCCGCCGCCTCGGGCAGGCCGGATCCGGCCGCGGCGGGGCCGACGAGGACGGCGCTCTCGGAGCGAAGCTCGGCCCGGGCATCGACCACGACGCCCTGCCCGCGGGCACCGAGACCCAGTGGCTGTCCTGGCACGGCCAGGTCCTCGAGGCGACCTGCTGGTTCGGCCCGCTCGCGTCCGCGGGGACGCAGCGCAGCGCGCTCGTGATCGACCGCGGTGGCGCGCACCGCCTCGCGCCCCGCGGGACCCCCGAGGCCGACCCGCACACCGGTGAGCTGGGCGCGCACCTGTACGAGCCCGACGGCGCCGTCATCCGCGCGGGCCTGCTGGGAGAGGTCGCCCGCGATCTCGACGCCCGCACGCTCGACCCCTCGATCGCCTATCTCACGAGCGACCAGCGGATCTCGACGCCCTTCGCCTCCGGCTACAGCGTGCGCGACGTGATGCCCTTCTCCCTCAAGCGCCTCACCTCCTACCTGCGCGAGCACCGGCTGGGGATCCTCGAGATCAAGAAGCGCGGCACCGCCGTCGAGCCCGACGAGCTGCGCAGGAAGCTGCGCCCGCGCCGCTTCGGCGAGGAGCGGGCCACGCTCGTCCTCACCCGGATCGGCGGCGAGCAGCACGTCATCGTCGCCTCCCCGCACCCCCGGCCGCCGGGGGACTGATCCGCATGCACCCACTCCCGCCCCGCAGCGCCGCGGCCGCGACCTCCCTGATCGCCCTCGTGGCGCTCGTGTGCGTCGTGCTCGGGGCGGGCCGGGTGCTGGGGCCCGTGCTCGAGGGCAGGGGCTGGTTCTTCGACATCGACGTGGACCGCGAGGCCGAGACCGCGCCTCCGCCCACGCAGGCCTCGCAGACACCCCCGGCTCCCCCGGACCCCGGTTCCGGGCATCTCGCCGCGACCGTCCTCCTGGTGCTCGCGATCCTCGTCGGCATCGCCGTGCTGGTGCTCGTGATCTGGGTGCTGAGACGGGCCCGGACGCTGCGCAGCGCCCGTCGGCCCGAGGCGGAGGCGGGCGACGCGGAGGCAGAGCTCCTCGAGGTCGAGGACGCCCACCGTGCCCTGGCCCGCGCCCGGGAGTCCCTCGAGTACGCGGCCACTCCGCGCGACGCGATCATCGACGCCTGGCTCGCCCTCGAGCGCGGGATCGCCGAGGCCGGGATCGTCCGTCGGCCCGAGCAGACCACCACCGAGTACGTGGTCACCGTGCTGCGGGACATCGACCTCCCGGACTCGGACCTGCGGATCCTCGCCGGCCTCTACGGACGCGCCCTCTTCGACGACCGCGCGGCCGACGCCGAGGCGTTCGACGAGGGCACCCGGTCCAGTGCCCGCCGCGCGCTCGAGCGACTCGCGGACCGGCTGCAGGAGGTGACCGCCCGATGAGCCGCGTCCTGCGCTCCCTGCTGGTGCGCCTCGCCCTCGCCGTGTGCGCGACCGCGGTTCTCATGGGCGTGCTCGGGATCTTCGGGCACTTCCTGCACCCGTGGCTGCCGCTCGCGGTGGCCCTCGTGATCGCCCTCGTCTCCTGGCTGATCTCCCCCGAGCTCGCGGGCGCCGATGCCCTCGAGACCCCTCTGCTGGACGACGACCCGGAGGCCGTCAGCCCCTACGCCGCCGACGTCACCGTGCGCCGGCTCGAGGAGATGATGCACGGCGCCGGGCCGCGTCGGCGCATGACCGGGCGCTCGCTCGGCCAGATGCTCGCGCTGGCCGCCGCCGAGCGCGACCACCGCGACCGCGCCGACCACACCGGGCAGGCACCCCCGCTGCCCGAGGACCTGCGCCGTTTCCTGCGGGCCTGCGAGGAGCCCGGCACCGGTTCCGTCCCCGCCGTCACCCGTCCCGCCCTGCAGCGCTGGCTGCGCGCACTCTCACCCCAGGAGCACCGATGACACAGGCCGACCAGACACCCCCACTGGACCCCCGCGAGGCCTCCGCGATCGCCGCACGCGTCCTCGACGCGGTCGAGACCGCCGTGGTCGGCAAGCGCGAGGTGCTCGAGTCCGTGCTCGCCGGCGTCCTCGCCGGCGGGCACGTGCTGCTCGAGGACCTGCCGGGCCTCGGCAAGACCCTCGCCGCCCGCTCCCTCGCCCAGGCGCTCGGCCTGCCGTTCACGCGCGCCCAGTTCACCCCGGACCTGCTGCCGGCGGACCTCACCGGCGCCGAGGTGTTCGACCAGCGCACGGGCGATTTCGTGTTCCGGCCCGGCCCAGTGTTCACGGGCCTGCTGCTGGCCGACGAGATCAACCGCACCCCGCCGAAGACCCAGTCGGCGCTGCTCGAGGCCATGCAGGAGAGGCAGGTGACCGTCGAGGGCACGACCCGGCCGCTGCCCCGCCCCTTCCACGTGCTCGCGACCGCCAACCCCGTCGAGCACGAGGGCACCTATCCGCTGCCCGAGGCCCAGCTGGACCGGTTCCTGCTGCGGCTGTCCTTCGGCTACCCGAGCGCCGACGAGGAGTGGGATGTGCTCGCCCGCCGCCTCGAGCGCCGCACCGAGGATCAGAGCGTCCCGCGCGTCATCGACGCCGAGCAGCTGCTCGCCGTGCAGGCCGCCGTCGAGTCCGTGCACGTGAGCGACGACGTCGGCCGCTACGCCGTCGCGCTGGTCGGCGCAACCCGACGCCACGCCCATGCGCTCGTCGGCTCCTCGCCCCGCGGCACCCTCGCCCTCGTGATCTGCGCCCGGGCGCTCGCGGTCATCCGCGGCCGCGCCTTCGTGCTCCCCGAGGACGTCAAGGACCTCGCCCACGCCGCCCTCGACCACCGCGTGATCGTGCGGCCCGAGCTCTGGCTGCAGTCCGTGACCGCGGCCTCGATCGTCGACGCCGTGCTCGCCGAGACGCCCGTCCCCGCCGCGCATCAGGACCAGGACGGCCAGCAGGAGCCCCAGCGGGCATGACCTCCGCTCCCCCGCCCTCCGCCGCCACGCCCGCGCTGCTGCGCGCGGTCGTGGTGGGCACGCTGCCCGCGGTGCTCGCCGTGATGGCGGGCCGGCCCGAGCTGCTCGTGCTGGGCCTCCCGCTGCTGGCCTGGGCGGTCCTCGCCGTCGTGCGGCGCCTCGCGCGCGGCGGGGCCGAGGGCGCGGACCTCGCGCCGGTGCGCGTGCGCAGCACCGAGCGCTCGATCGCCGAGGGCGGGACCGTGCGGATCGTCGTGGACGCCCCGGGCGCCCCGGAAGCCTCGAAGTCGGGGTCGAGCGGATCCCTGCTCGGCGTCACCGTGCCGCTGCCCGCGCACGCCTCCCTCACCCCGCCGCTCGGCTCGCGGGCCGACGCCGGCAGCGTCCCGCTCACCGTCACCGCCCGCCGCTGGGGCCGGTACGAGATCGGCCCGATCCACGTCGTGCTCGCCGATCCCCTGGGCGCCTACCGCACCCAGTGCCGGCTCGACCCCGTGCTGCTGCAGGTCTCGCCCGACTCCTCGCTGCTCGAGGCGCCGCCGAACCTGCCGGCCCCGATCGGCGTGGCGGGGGTGCACCTCTCTGCCCGACGGGGGCAGGGCACTGCCCTCGCCGACGTGCGCCCCTTCCAGCGCGGGGACCGCCTGCACCGCATCAACTGGCGCGTCACCTCCCGCACCGGGACCCTCCACACCAACGCGACGTTCGCCGAGCGCGACACCGACGTGCTCGTGGTCGCCGACACCCTCCAGGACCTGGTCGCACCCGGCCTCGAGGCCACCGCGGAGACCAGCCTGGACCTCACGGTGCGCGCGATCGCGGCCGTCTCCCGCCACTACCTGGGGATCGGCGACCGCGTGGGCCTGCACGACCTGGGCAGCAGGATCGGCACCCTCCGCGCGGGCACGGGGCCGCGGCAGCTGCGGATCATCGTGGACACTCTCGCCCGCGCGCGCCGCACGTCCGGGCCCGTCACACGGGTGCAGAAGGTCGGCGCCCTGCGCGGCTCGACGCTCGTGGTGGTGTGCTCGCCGCTGCTCGACGATCGGGTGGTCGCCCAGATCGGCGAGCTGCGCGCCCGCGGCGCGGACGTCATCGTGGTGGACACCCTGCCGCCGAGCGTCGGCGACCCCTTCTCCGCGCCGGCCGCCGGGACGGCCCGCGATCCCCAGCGCTATTGGTCGGAGGCGTGGACGCTGCGGCGCCTGCTGCGGGAGTCCACCGTGCGTGCGCTGCGCGAGCAGGGAGTCCCCGTGACCGCATGGGAGGGACCCGGATCCCTCGCCCCGGTCCTGCTCTCGCTCTCCCGCGCCGCGAGCGCCCCGAGGATGAGGAGGGCCTGATGCGCAGCACCCTCGAGTCGATCGCCCAGCTCCTCGCCGATCTCGGCCACGTCTCGCGCGCCCAGTGGTCGCTGCGTCTGCTCGCCGCGCTCTCACTCGTCGCCGCCCAGCTCCTCGCGTGCGGCGGGCGCCCCCTGGACGGGGTGCTCGCGGCGCTCACCTCGGCGGCGGTTCTCGTCGGCGGACTGGTCCAGAGCATCCGCCCGGACGCTTCGATCGGAACGCTCGCCCTGGCCGGGGCGGTCGTCGCGGCATGCGCGTCCGCCGACGTCCCGGTGCTCGGCGGCGTCGCCGTGCTGGTCCTGGTCACCCACGCGTGCTGGTCGCTCGCCGCGATGGTCCCCGCGCACGGGACCATCGGCCGTGGGGCCCTCACCACCACCGTGCGATGGGCCGCGGCGGCAGCCCTGCTCGCCCTCGCCGCGGGCCTCGCGGTGGTCCTCCCCCTCGCGGGGACGAGCACCCCTGCCTGGACGATGGTGCTCGGGATCCTCGCGGTGATCGCCCTGGTCGCCCTGCTGCTCGTGCCCCACGGCACATCCCCGCGCCGGGGCCGCTGAGCGGGCGTAGCGTGGCGCGCATGTGGCAGATCATGGACATGCTGAACGCCCACAAGAAGGACATGGTCGCCCCCGAGGACGCCCTGCCCGGCCGCGATCGCTCCCCCTACCCGCTCGCCCGTGAGCACGCTGTCCTCGGCACGGACATGCTCGACACCCCGCCCGATGCCGAGGAGATCGTCCTCGCGGGCGGCTGCTTCTGGGGCATCGAGCGCATCGCCTGGCAGATCCCCGGGGTGTGGACGACCTCGTCCGGCTACGCCGGGGGCTTCACGCCGCACCCCACCTACGAGGAGGTCTTCTCCGCGAAGACCGGTCACACCGAGGCCGTGCGCGTCGTCGTCCAGGGCTCGACGCAGGAGGAGCGCGACGCCGTGCTGCGCCGCCTGCTCGAGGAGTTCTGGCAGCAGCACGACCCGACCACGGCCATGCGCCAGGGCAACGACGTGGGCACCGAGTACCGCTCGGCCGTCTACTGGACGACGCCCCATCAGGGCGAGATCGTGCGGGACTCCGCCCGCCGCTACCAGGAGGCCCTGGACGCCGCCGGACGCGGGGCGATCACCACCGAGCTGCTGCCCCTCGCCGAGGCCGGTGACGGCAAGTACTACCCGGCCGAGCCCGAGCACCAGCAGTACCTCGCGAAGAACCCCGGCGGGTACTGCAACCACGGCTTCAACGGGGTGGCCTGCTCACTGGGCTGATCAGGGCAGACCCTCACCGGTGTCCCCGCCCATGAGGTTCCGGCGTCGGCCGATGTCCGGCCCGCCCGCCGGCAGGTTCGGCGCAGGGGCGGCGCCCATGAGCTGCGCCGCGAATCCCCCGGCCTTCCGGGGCATGGGGGCGGCGCCCTCGCCGACGGGGCCGCAGGCCGACGCCGCGGCGCTGCGCCTCTCGCGGGGCGCCCCGCCCTCCGCGGCGAAGCGCTGCATCTGCGCCGAGGTCGGGTAGACGGAGCTGACCACGATGTCCAGGCCCAGCAGCGTCACCGGCAGCACGCCGTCCCCGGCGGACTCGAGCAGCGAGCGCACGGGCTCGCACTCCTCGAACGCCCAGGCGTCCTCGTCCTGCAGGTAGACGGTGATCGGCTGGCCGTCCAGGGCGAGCGCCGCGGCCTCGTCGAGGAACGACTCCTGGGCCTCGGCGTCCGGCGGCGGGGAGGGCAGGAAGATGTCGAGTGGCGCCTGCTCGGGGACGGCATCCGCGTCGGTCATGCCCACCACCGTAGTCGGCGCGTGCCTGGCAGACTCCTGTCATGGAACCCTCTGCCGCGAAGCCCACGCTCCTCTCCCACGACGCCCTGGTGATGCAGCAGATCACCGGGTTCATGTCCAACGACTTCGACATCCTCGACGCCTCCGGACAGCAGGCCGTCGGCCATGTCACGACGACCGGCGGCGGGCTCTCGCGCCTGGTCGCGGGCAGCAGATCCCTGGACGTGTCCGACGCCGACGGCACCCCGCTGCTGCACGTCCAGGATCCGGTGGGCATCGGCTTCGACCGCTTCGAGCTGAGCAGCCCCGACGGCGCGGAGGTCGCCGCGGTGCGCAAGCGCTTCTCGATGCTGCGCACGAAGGTCGATCTCACCCTTGCCGACGGCCGCGTCCTCGAGCTCGCCGGCAACGTGCTCGGCTTCGACTTCCAGTTCGCGATGCAGGGAGCGGTCGCCGCGACGGTCGCCCGCAGCTGGGCCGGCATCGGCCGCGGCATCCTGGGGCACAGCCGCTACGTGCTCGCCATCGACCCCTCCGTGCCCCCGGATCTGCGGCTCGCGATCATCGGCGGCACCATCACGCTGGACCTGATCCGCAGGAAGCAGGAGAACAGCGGCTGAGTCCGCTCTCCGGTGTGGGAGGACGCGCTCAGGTCGGGACGATCATCGGCCGGCCCGTCACCGGGTCCTCGACGCACAGGTTGCCGATGCCGTAGACCTCCTCGATGAGCTCGGAGGTGACCACGTCCTGCGGGGCCCCCTGCGCGACGACCTCGCCGCCCTTCATGACGATGAGGTGCGTCGCGAAGCGGAAGGCGAGGTTGAGGTCGTGCAGCACGGCGGCCAGCGTGTACTCCCCCGTGGCGTGCAGCTCCCGGCACAGGTTCAGCACCTCGAGCTGGTGGGTGATGTCCAGGAACGTCGTCGGCTCGTCGAGCAGCAGCAGCGGGGTCTCCTGGGCGAGCACGAGCGAGATCCACACGCGCTGGCGCTGCCCGCCGGAGAGCTCGTCGACCAGCCGGTGGGCGAGCTCGGTGGTGCCGGTCGCGGCGAGGGCGCGCTGGACGGCCTCGTCGTCGGCCGATGACCACTGCGAGAGCAGGCCGCGATGCGGGTAGCGGCCGCGCGCGACGAGGTCGCGGACGGTGATCCCGGGCGGGCTCACAGAGGTCTGCGGGAGCAGTCCCAGGCGCCGCGCGACCTGCTTCGAGGAGAAGTCGTGGATGTCCTTGCCGTCGAGCACGACGGAGCCGCTCGTGGGCTGGAGGAGACGCGAGAGGGAGCGCAGCAGGGTCGACTTGCCGCAGGCGTTCGGGCCGATGATCACCGTGAAGGAGCCCTCGGGGATCCCGACGTCCAGGCCGCTGCTGACGGTGTGCTCGCCGTAGCCGAGGGTGACGTCGACGGCGCGCAGGGGCGCGGCGGCGGATGCGGCGGCGTCGACGGGCGCGGCGGCGGATGCAACGGCAGATGCGGGTGCGGCGGACATGGCGTCGCCCTCCTCTCGTGCGCCCCGGACTCGGACGGGTGAGGACGGGCGCGAAGGACAGCCTAACCGGGCGGGCAGTCGATGGTCCGTCCGGGCCCGACGGACGGGCGCGGATCACACGGCGGGCGTCCGACGTCGGCCGTTACGCTCGCACGGTGACCCGCAGCCCCGACCCGGCCCCGAGCGACCTGGCCCCTGCCCCGAGCGACCGCCCGGCGCGCCGCCCCGCGCGCCTCGTCGCAGCGCTGCTGCTGGGCGCCGTCGGCGCCGCGGCCTTCGGGCTGCGCGGGGTCCAGCAGTGGCGCGGGCTCGAGGCGAGCTCGTGGGATCTGGCGATCTTCTCGCAGCTCGCGCGGGCGTACTCGGAGCTGCGCGCGCCGATCGTGCCGATCAAGGGCGACGGCTTCAACCTGCTGGGCGATCACTTCCATCCGATCCTGGTGCTGCTGGGCCCGATCTGGGCCGCGTGGCCCTCGCCGCTCGCGCTGCTGTGGACGCAGGCCGTGCTGTTCGGCGTCTCGGCGGTGCCGCTGACGCGCCTCGCCATCGACCGCCTGGGCTGGGCCGCGGGACTGATCGCGGGGGCGGCGTACCTGTTCGGCTTCGGTCTGCAGGCCGCGGCCGACGTCCAGTTCCACGAGATCGCCTTCGCGGTGCCGCTGCTCGCGTTCTCGCTGAGCGCCCTGGTGCGGGGGCGGATGCCGGCGGCAATCGCCTGGGCGGCGCCGCTGGTCCTGGTGAAGGAGGATCTGGGCCTCACGGTCGTGGTGCTGGGGCTGGTGATCGCGGTGCGCGATCCGCGGGTCCGACGGGCCGGCCTGGCGCTCGCGGCCTGGGGCGCGCTCTGGTTCGTGCTGTCGACGTTCGTGATCCTGCCGCTGCTGAACCCTGCCGGGCACTACGACTACGGCGGGAACCTGGGGTCGCCGTTGGATGTGCTGGGGCCGGCGGAGAAGTGGCTGACGGTGCTCATGCTGCTGCTCGCCGCGGGGGTGATCGGTGCGCGCTCCCCCATCATCTTGGCGATGCTGCCGACGCTGGCCTGGCGCTTCGCGGGGAACGTCGAGTTCTACTGGGGCTGGTACTGGCACTACAACGCGGTGCTGATGCCGATCGCGCTGGGAGCGATGCTGGATGCGCTCGGGGATCGGCGGGACCGGCGGGATCCGGTCGGGCCGCAGCCGTGGGGGGCTCGTCGCCGCGGTCGCCGTCCGGCGCGTGGGCTGGTGCGGTGGACCGCGGTCGGGGCGAGCGCGGCGGTGACGCTGATGCTCGGCTCAGCCATGCCGCTCGCGAACCTCGCGCGGGAGAGCGCGTGGGAGCCGAGCGCGCGGTCGGCTGCGGCCGAAGGGGCACTGACTGCGGTGCCCCGTGATGTGGTGGTCGCGTCGGACATCACGCTGATGGCTCGGGTGGTGCCGTCGGACGACGTGCAGTGGGTGCATGGCACGAACACGCGCGTGCCGGAGTGCGTGCTCGTGGATCGGGAGGCGTTCTCGTGGGGCGGCCAGGACCCGGGCAATGCCGCGAGCTGGGCGAGCGGCAACTACGGCACGGCGTTCGAGAGCAGGTACGCGCAGGACGGCTTCGAGGTCGCGTGCCAGCCAGGCGTGGCGTAGCCGGGACGTGGCCGGTGACATCGCGGGCGTCCTTGTTCCGCGGCGTCGATTTCGCGCTGGCCCCTGTGTCCGTTCGATGCCGAGCCCGTCAGAAGGGCGGTTCCCCGAGGGGTGCCGACCTCTTCTGAGGCCGCGCCTGCGGGGCACCGGGGTTCGCGTCGGGGTCGTCGACGGCTTCCGAGTGAAGCTGCGTTGCCCGTGCGGTAGTGGTGAGGTGCTGGCGCCAGGCGGTCTCGAGCTCGCGGACGATGAGCGGAGTCATCAGATCGCCCTCGTCCTCCACGGTCAGCTCGGCCGCTCCCCCGAGGGACCAGTGCGTGCGACCCCGCGCGCGGGACACAGGGATGCCCGGGTCCACGGGGCTCGACGGACTCCCGCCATGCCGGTCCCGCATTCCTCGTTCCACACCCTCACCGGATTCACTGCCGTCGTCGCGGAGTCTGACCGGGTCGATATCACGGGCGGTTTTCACCTGATGATGCGACCAGCACAACACATGAAGATTCTCGATCTCCGTGACCCGACCCTGCCCGGGATGATCATGATCGAATTCCTCAATATGATCCACCTCCACACCACGACAACTCGCTCGCACACACCCCGGAACGGAACACTCCGGACCCCGCAGCCGCAGATGCGTCACCATCTGCACACTCGGGCGATACCGCTCCGGCGGCAACGGCAGAAAAGCACCCGTGACGGGATCGGTCAGGATCCGCATCCACTCCGGACACTGGCCCGCCAATTCGCGTGCCATGTCTGCGGGGATCGGATGCTTCCCCTCGAGCAGGGCCGGTGCCTCGCTCTGGCCGAGCAGGGTCAGGAACGGGATGGTCACCAGGATCGCGAACCGCGCCGCGGGCACCTCGCGCCCGTCCGTGTTCACCTCACCACGCAGCAACGCCTCATACCGCAGGCGCCCACGAGTCATCGTCTTCCCCGACGCCCGCACAGTCCCGTCCTCATCGAACGGAACCTCGTCGTCACCGTCGAGAGCGTGACGCTGGGCAGCCTGCAGTGTCTCCGCGGCGGCATCGAGGGACTGGGCGAAGGCGAGGATCTCCGGGACCGGACCCGTCACCGTCAACGACGCCGTCCCATCCACACCCACCACCGGGGCCGCGATATGCCGACGCTTCTGCGCCCGCTCCACCGGCGACAACTCCAGGAGTGAGGTGAACCAGGTGATCAACTCGCCCAGCAGGCGCCGGAACGTCTCCGGAGTCACCCCGAACTCCCAACCACCCATCACCCGATCCAGGCCCTTCCGGTCTTCCTCGGGCAGGTCACGGGACCGGTGGATGACACGGCGCAGCCACTCGACCGGCAGCTCGCCCGCTTCCACCCGCGCGAACAACAACGGGAACAACGTCAGCGCCTCGTGGGCGTCACGGATCTGCCCATAAGACACCGTGGTCGTCGTGCGCAGCGCCACCGCCGCCTGCGCATCCTCCACATCCCCCTCATGCGCCAGCGCACCCACCGCATCCCGCCCCACCCACAACGGCGCGAGACGCCGCATCAACTCCGCCGCGAGCTGCGACTCCCGGACCGCGAGATCCCAAATCCCCTCGAGCTCCTCCGACAGATCCGGGCCCTCCACCGCGAACGTCCGCTCACCCAGGGTCTCCCGCGACAGAGGCGTCCGCGGACGCGGACCATATGCCGCTTTCGGAGGCCGACTCGACCCCGGCGACGCAGCCGAAGCACCGGCATCGTCCGCAGCCAACGGGGAATCCGATGCACCATCACCTTGACCGGGCGCGGGGGAATCATCGCCATCACCGAGCGCATCACCATTCGTGAGCACGATTCCCCCTCCCCTCCATCGGGCCTGAAGTTCTATACCCCAAGAATACCCGACGAAACGGACACCACAAGATGCCCTGGAGAATCTGTGGAAAACTCTATCCGTTCCTCCACAACCCCCACTTCTCCACAAACACACCCACCACAAACACCACTCACCCACACCCCACGCCTTGAATGTCCCACCCCTATGCTGAGCGACGTCGCTCCGCGACGAGCAGCCCGGCAGCGGGGATGGAGGCACGGCACCACGGCACCACGGCACCACGGCACCACGGCACTTGATCACCTCACTCATCTGCCGACGATCGCCGGCGATCGCCACGGCAACACCACCCGGATCGCTCGAATCACATGGTCATGCGCGGGCCGGCCCCAGTGCACGGGCCGCGGGGCGCACGCCGAAAGGGGCACCTGGATCGAGAGCGCCGAGGCCAGCGCACCTACGTTCCGCCTTGCGTCCGGCTCCGCCCCAGCAACCCCAGACGTACTCCCCGCGACCGTCGCCACTCCCAGAGACCGGCCCGTCGACCGTCACTCCCCCACGGCTACAACCGCGGCCCCCGCGCGGCCTTCCCCGAGGACGGATCGAACTGGGCCTCGGCACGCCGCGCGCGGGCGCTCTCGAGGCGCATGCGCCAGGGCGAGTAGCGCTCGGCGGCGAGGGCGAGGCGCAGGCCGTGGGCGAGGACCTGGCTGGTGGGCGTGGGCTTCAGCGCGGCGAGGCGCTCGCGATGCTCCAGGAGGTCGCCGCCCACCCCGGCGGCGCTCCACCACATGGCGATCTGGGCGAGCTGCGAGTGCGAGTCGAGGATCCCGTGGCCGGTGCCGGGCACGCTCAGGAGGTGCGCGCCGGGGATGAGATCGGCGGCCTCGCGGGCGATCTGCGGAGGGGTCACGAGGTCGTCCTCGCCGCTCAGCACGAGCGTGGGCGCGGTGACGCCGGAGGCGAGGGTGCGCAGGTCGGGGGCGAGGGACCGCGTGCTCGGCGAGGGGACCTGACGTGCCTGCTCACCGGAGATCAGGAGCGGGTCCAGAGGCCCGCCGTCGGCATGGGCGCCGATGCCGAGCTGCGTGTGGGCGATGCGGGCCACCAGATCGGGCTCGCTCACGTAGCGGGTGGACTGCAGCCATTCCTGGGTGAGGGCCTGCCAGACGCTCGTCCAGGTCAGCTGCCCGCGGCCCACCGCGAGCTGGTCCACGAGCTCGCGGACGTCCCCGGTGCCGCCGTACTCGTGGACGGCGAGGATGACCGGACCCGCGCGGCGGGCATCGATCACGGCCTGGTCGTCGAGGCGGCGCAGGGTGCTGGCGATGGTGTCGGTGCGCAGGTCCGTCCCCTCCCAGTAGCGCGCGCGGAAGGCGCGCTGGGAGATCAGCTCGTCGTCGGGGGCGAGCAGCGGGGAGTCGAGCACCAGGGCGCCCACGCGCTCGGGGTGGCGGACGGCGAAGGTGAGCGCGAGGTAGGCGCCGTAGCCGCAGCCGTAGAGCACGGTGCGGCCCACGAGCGCATGGTCGAGCGCCGCGCGCAGGTCCTCGACGGCCTCGTCGATGTCCATCGCGTGGGGCGGCAGGTCATGCCCCTCGGAGTCCAGGCGGGAGAGGCCGACGCCGCGGTGCTCGGGCATGATGACGTCGAGCCCGCGGGAGGCGAGGGAGCGTCGCAGCAGGTCGTAGGGGACGACGGAGGCGCCGCCCGGCCCGTCGGGCACCACGGTCACCACGGGGGTGGCGAGGTCGCGGTGCACCGCGGCGGCGCGGCGGCCGGTGCGCGGAGGGTTCACCCGGGCGTAGCGCAGGGGGAACAGTCGGCGGTCGTCGGCCGAGATCTCCCGCTGCACGGTCATCAGATCGTTGCGGACCGTGAGCAGCTCGTCCTGACCGGTGCGGCGGAGGAGCTCGGGGACCGAGCGCATCAGGCTCCAGCGCCCCCGACGGCGCCCGCCCGGCCCCCGTCGGCCCCGATCCGCCCCCACAGGAAGGCGTACATGAGCGCGTTCATGCGCGCGGCCTGCTCGTTCGTGGCGGCGCCGCCGTGCCCGCCCTCGATGTTCTCCCACGAGCGGACGTCGGCCCCGAGCGATTCGAGCGCGGCGGTCATCTTGCGCGCGTGGCCCGGGTGCACGCGGTCGTCCCGCGTGGAGGTGAGCAGGAAGACGGGCGGGTACTCGGTGCCCTCGGCGAGCAGGTGGTAGGGGCTGAAGGTGCGGATGAACTCCCAGTCCGAGGTGTCGGGGTCGCCGTACTCGGCCATCCAGGAGGCGCCGGCGAGCAGATGCGAGTAGCGCTTCATGTCCAGCAGCGGCACCTGGATGATGACGGCCCCGAACAGCTCGGGGTACTGGGTGAGCATGTTGCCCGTGAGCAGTCCGCCGTTGGAGCCGCCGCGCACGGCGAGATGGTCGCGGTCGGTGACGCCGCGCTCGACCAGATCACGCGCGACGGCCGCGAAGTCCTCGTAGGCGCGGTGGCGATGCTCCTTGAGGGCGGCCTGGTGCCAGGCCGGTCCGTACTCGCCGCCGCCGCGGATGTTCGCGACCACGTAGGTGCCGCCGCGCTCCAGCCAGGCCTTGCCGATCGTGCCGAGGTAGGCGGGGGTCATCGAGATCTCGAAGCCGCCGTAGCCGTAGAGCAGGGTCGGGGCGGGGCCGACGGGCGCTCCGCCCGGGGCCTCCTCGGACCCGCCGGCCTCGGTCCTCCCGATCTGGAAGTACGGCACGCGGGTGCCGTCCTCGCTGGTCGCGAAGTGCTGGGTGACCTCGAGGCCGCTCGCGTCGAAGCGCGCGGGCGAGGCCTTCACGATCTCGAGGTCGCTCGGCTCGCCTCCGTCGGGCACCTCGCCGAGGTCGCCCAGCAGCAGGGTGGTGGGGGTGAGGAAGTCGGTGACGGTCACCCAGATCTCGTCGGACTCGTCGGCGTCGACCGCGCGCACGTCGATCGCCCCGGTGAGCTCGGGGTAGAGGTCGCTGCGCACCCAGGCGCCGTCCTCGGTGCGGTGGTGGACCTCGAGGCGGTGCACGACGTCCTCGAGGATCGTGAGCACGAGGGTGCCGCGGGTGATCGTGAGGTCGGCGAGCGAGGTGCTGGGCGTCGGCTCGAAGAGCACGTGGAGGTCCGAGGCCGACGGCCCCTCCGGGGCGCTCGCGAGCAGGGCGTCGGCGTCGGCGACCAGGAGCGAGCCGGCCGCGAAGGTGTCCTCGCCGACCTGCCAGTCGCTGCGCGGGAGCAGGATCGCGAGGTCGCGGTGGGCGTCGGCCTCCATGTCCCGGGGGACGGGGACGACGGTCAGCGAGGGCCCCGCCCCCTCAGCCCCGTCGGCCCCGTCGGCGCCGCCCGCCCGGTCGACGATCCTGAGCGTCGTGTCGTAGAAGGCGTGCATCTGCACGATCCAGTCGCGCTCCCAGCCAGGGGTCTGGTCGTGGGAGGCGAAGACGGCCATGTCGCGCTCGTCGGCCTCGAAGACCAGCTCGGCGTCGGCGAGCGCGGTGCCGCGCGTCCAGATCCGCGCCTGGCGCGCGTAGCCGGAGGTGGTGAGCGTGCCCTCGCCGAAGTCGGTCGTCACCCAGACGGTGTCCGCGTCGATCCAGTGCACGTCGCCCTTGGCCTCGGGCCGCACGAATCCGCCCTCGGGCTCGGGGACGAAGCGGCGCTCCTCGAGGTCGAACTCGCGGGTGACGTCGGCGTCCGAGCCGCCGCGCGAGAGGGAGACGAGCGCCAGCCTGTACGGCTCGCCCTCCGCGGGCCGGAGCAGCTGCGCGCCGTGCCACACCCAGTTCTCGCCCTCCTCGCGGCCCAGGGCGTCGACGTCCAGCAGCACGTCCCATGAGGGGTCGTCGGTGCGGTAGCTCTCGAGGGTGGTGCGGCGCCAGAGGCCGCGCTCGTGCTCGGCGTCGGTCCACAGGTTGTACAGGAACTCTCCGCGCTTGACGACCATCGGGATGCGGTCGCTCGCGTCGAGGATCGTGAGGATGTCCGAGCGCAGGTGCTCGCTGAGGGAGCCGTCGGCGGCACCATCGACGGACCCTCCGGCGCGAGGGTCGGCGATCGCGTCGATCTCGGCCTCGGCGCGGGCGTTGCGCTCGCGCACGTGCGCGAGGGCCTCCTCGCCCGTGACGTCCTCGAGCCAGAGCCAGGGGTCGTCGCCGGTCTCGGGACTGGGCAGTGATGCGGTCATCGGGTCTCCTCGAGAGTGGCGACGAATGCGTCCAGGACGTGCTTCCAGGTGGTCTTCCATGCCTCACGGGCGTCGGCGTCGGCGAGTCCCTTGTGCTCGATCGCGAGGATGCTGCGGGGCGCGCCGCCCGCCGCGCCGTCGTCCTTGGCGCGCAGGTTCACGCTGACGCGGCTGCCGTCCGGACCATCGACGCGCCAGTAGCGCCAGGCCTCCGTGCGGCTCGTCCGCGCCTCGCCGAGGCCGAGCCGCGCCCGGCGAGCGGCGTCCTGGAAGGCGTCCCAGGCCTCGAGCACCGCGTCGGGCGCGCTCGGCACGGTGCGCGAGGCGCTCACGGCGAAGTCGCCGGCGCTGGTCTGACCGACGTCGCGGCGGCCGATCGACTGCTCGAAGGCGATCGCGATGCCCTGGGCCCACCAGTCCTCGATGTTCCAGCGCTCGTGGATCGTGCGGGCCAGAGCGGCGTGGTCCATGCCGCGACCGCCGGCGTCCTCGAGACGCGCGGTCCAGACGTCGAAGGGCACGCCGGTGGCGTTCTCGATCGCGCGCGCCCGCGGGGGCGCGGGGCGGGCGTCCTCGTCGGTCATGGCCCCACAGTAGCGGCCGGGCGGGGTGCGTCGGGCGGGCGTGGCAGACTCGATGGCATGCGTCGACGCACCGCTCTGCTGCTTCCCCCGCTCGTGCTGCTCCCCCCGGTCGCCGCGCTCTCCGCGTGCACCGGGAGCGGGGGCTCCGGCGGGGGCTCGTCCGACGGCGGCGCGAGCGGGTCCGGAGAGTCCGACGGCGGCGCGGCGTCCGACGGCGGCTCCGCGTCCGACGGCGGTTCCGGCTCGTCCTCCCCCGCCTCCCCGTCGCCCACGGCTGACCCCGCGGAGCAGCGCGCCCAGGACCTCACGATCGAGCAGGCGGCGGCGCAGCTCGTGCTCGCGGGCATCCCCGCCGGCACCAGCCCGAAGCGCTCGCTGACCGCCGAGCTCGGCATCGGCGGCTTCTTCCTGCTGGGGACCTGGGACAGCGCCGCGGCCGTGCGCTCCGTGGTCGAGGGCATCGACGGGGAGGTGGCCGACGGAGGCGTCGCCCCGCTGCTGAGCGTGGACCAGGAGGGCGGGCAGATCCGCATGCTGCGCGGGGACGCCGCGCGCAGGACCGCGTCGGCCGCGGATCTCGGGGCCGAGGGGACCGACGCCGTCACCGCGGCGTACAGGAGCATCGGCGAGGACCTGCACGCCCTGGGCCTGCACGCGGCCCTCGCGCCGGTCGCCGACACCGTCGACCCGGAGCTGGGACGGGCGAACGCGCCCATCGGGAAGATCGACCGCGGCTTCGGGACCGATCCGGACACGGTCTCCGACTGCGTGGTCGCGGCCGTCGAGGCGCTCGACGCGCAAGACACCGCCTCCGCGCTCAAGCACTTCCCCGGCCTGGGCCGGGTGCGCGGGAACACCGACTTCTCGGCGACAGGCATCACCGACGAGACGACGGATGCGGACGACCCCTTCCTCGAGCCGTTCCGCGCGGGCATCGAGGCCGGCGCCGACATGGTCATGCTCTCGAGCGCCCTGTACCCGCGGATGGATCCGGGCAGCCCCGCGATGTTCTCCTCGGCGATCGTGACGGACGTGCTGCGCGGGAGGCTGGGATTCGACGGGCTCGTGGTCTCCGACGACGTGGGCAGCGCGGCGGCCGTGCAGGACGTGCCGCTCGGCGAGCGCGCGACCCGGCTCCTCGAGGCGGGGGGCGACGTGGTGCTCACCGCGGACCCGTCGCTCGTCGGCGACCTCGTGGACGCGATCGTCGCCTGGGCGCAGGACTCCGAGAAGGCCGAGCGCCGGGTGCGCGAGTCCGCGGCGCGGATGCTGCGCGTCAAGCGGTCCCGCGGCGTCGACGGGGTCTGAGCCGTCCCTGGGCGGACACGGTGCGGGCCCGGGCCGCTGTGGGAGAATCCCTGCGGCGGACCACAGCAGCGTGAGGAGCACACATGGCGGGGAGCCCGGGACCGGAGGAGGACACCCCTTCCCTGCCCGACCTCTCCGACTCCTCGCAGCGCGAGTCCCTGCCCGACTACTCCGCCCAGGGCCGGGACGTCTCCGCTCCCTACGCGCGGCCCGACGAGACCGGCCGCTCCCGTGCCCGCGTCATCGTCATCACCGTGATCGTCTGCGCCGTGGTGCTCATCGCCGTGATCGCGCTGATCCTCTCGCAGACCGTCTTCAAGCAGATGACCGGGGACGACTCGCACACGCCCACCGCCGCGGCCTCCCGCAGCAGCTCGGGCGAGGGCGAGTACGTCCCCGATCCGAAGGATCCCGATCTCGCCCCTCCCCCGCCGATCTTCACGCAGAAGCCGACCACCGACTGCTCGATCCCCGACGGCTCCAGCGGTGACGTGAGCAGCTCGGGGCGCACCGTCCGCGGGGGCCACCTCGAGTACACGCGGCCCGACGGCTGGACGTACCCCTGGTCGGACCAGGCCCTGCCGTACATGACGAACGTGAACGGGTACGGCCGCCTGGTCGAGAACAACTGGTACAGCGTCGTGAACGTGGGCAGCGTCGAGTGGCCGGAGTCCGAGGGGAAGTACCCGGGGGACGAGAAGGCCGCGATCGCGATCTTCCAGTGCTACGCGACCACCGCCGGCGTGCTCGCCGAGTTCGGCGAGAACCCGACCGTCACCGACTACCGCAGCGAGAAGACCACGGTCGACGGCCACGACGCGTGGATCGTGCAGGCCACCTATCATTTCGAGGACCCCTCGCAGCTCCAGGACACGAGCGCCTCGATCGTCACCGCGATCGTGGTCGACTCCGACGACGGCCCGCAGGCCGTCGCCTCCGACGTCGCCGCCGACGTCCCCGAGCACGCCGAAGCCCTCGACCAGATCATCAAGAGCCTCAAGGTCGTCTGACCCCCGGAGCCGCCCCGTGCACCCGTCGTCCCCTCCCTCCTCGACCCCGTCCTCCTCGACACCGCCCGGCCCGTCCTCGTCGCGCCGCGCGGTCACCGCGGGGGCGATCTCCTTCCTCGCGGTGCTCGTGCTCATCGTGGGCGGGACGCTCGGGGTGCGGGCGGCGATCGGCGGCTCGGACGACCCGACGCCCAGCCCGTCGGCCGGCTCCTCGGACGGCGGCGGCTCGCAGAGCCCGAGCGCCTCGGCCTCCGTCGAACCGGAACGGTGCTGGAACAGCCCCGACGAGTCGAAGCGGACCTCTCAGAACTCGGGCAGCACGCTGCGCGGCGGCGGCCTCGAGTTCACCGCGCCCGACGGCTTCGACCAGCGGCAGACGTCCACTCCCCTGCCCTTCAGCGAGGACACCCAGATGGCGCTGGCCACGGTCGAGCGCAACTGGTACTCCACGATCACCGTCGGGAAGCTGCGGTGGCAGGACGGCGTGGAGTACCCCGGCGCCGAGGTGGCGTCAGGACGCCTCATGGACTGCCTGCTGTCCAACAGCGGGGTCTGGGGCGGGACCTCGCAGCGCACGCTCGAGCACCGCAGCACCACGAAGGTCACGATCGACGGCATGGACGGGTTCAGGACCTCCGGAGACCTGATGTTCGGCCAGTCCGAACTCGAGAAGGTGACGGGCGAGAAGATCACGATGATCGTCGTGGACACCCCCCAGGGGCCGAGTTTCTTCGCCTCGGAGGTCACGATCGACGTCGACGAGCACGTGAAGGCCGCCCAGGAGGCCGAGGACTCCCTCGCCGGGGTCGGCTAGAGGGTCAGCTAGAGGATCGGGATCGGGATCAGACGATCGCGGAGGCCAGGCGGCAGGTGTTGTCCAGGATCTGCTTCCAGAAGGGGCGGGTGCGCCACTCCTCGAGGGTCAGCTCGCGGCTGCGCGAGCGGTAGACGTCCTCCACCTCGTGCATCTTCTCCATGAAGTCCGTGCCGCCCACCATGAGCGAGCTCTCCATGTCCAGCAGGAACGAGCGGATGTCCATGTTGGAAGAGCCCAGCACCGTCACCGAGTCGTCGACCGTGACGTGCTTGGCGTGCAGGATCTTCGGCGCCTCGTAGCGCTGGATGCGCACGCCGGCCTCGAGGAGCGCCGTGTAGTAGGAGCACTGGGCGTGGTCGACGAGGAACTGATCGCCCTTCTCCGAGACGAACAGCTCGACCTCGACGCCGCGCTTGGCGGCCGTGACCAGGGCGTACAGCATCGACTCGTCGGGCACGAAGTAGGGGCTGACAGCGGTGATGCGCTTCTCGGCGCTGTAGAAGAGCTGGTTGAACAGCAGCAGGTTGTTCTCGAGCACGAAGCCCGGCCCGCTGGGCACGATCTGGCACTCGTAGGTGCCGGAGGTGTCCGGGGAGGGACGGACCACCTGGTCCTCGGCGATCGACTCGCCGGACTCGAGGTACCAGTCGGTCCCGAACAGCAGGTTGACCTCGGAGACGATCGGGCCGCGCAGGCGGATCATCGTCTCCTGCCAGCGGACGCCCTCGCGCGCGCCCTTCGCACTCGCGTAGGCCGAGTCGATGAGGTTCTGGCTGCCCATCCAGCCGACCTCGCCGTCGACGATCAGCAGCTTGCGATGGTTGCGCAGGTCGGGCCGCTGCAGCGCGCCGTCGCGCAGCGGCTTGATCGGCATCATCGGGTAGTGCTCGATGCCGTGGGCGTCCAGCAGGCGCCGCATGGGCCGGTAGACGCTCCAGTACTTCATGGACCCGTAGTGGTCGTAGAGGAAGCGCACCTTCACGCCGCGGTCGGCGGCCTCGGCGACGGCGTCGAAGAAGGGGCGCGTGGTCTCGTCGAGCCCGGCGATGTAGAAGAGCACGTGGACGGTCTCGCGCGCCGTGCGGATGTCCTCGGCCATGCGGCGGATCGAGGCCTCGTACTCGATCTCGAGGTCCGCGGAGTTGTTGCCCGTCAGCGGGTACGCGCCGAGCTCGCGGTTGAGGGCGACGGCGGACTGCAGCCAGCTCGGGCTGTCCTCGTCGAGGTCGCTGTCGGGGATGTCGTGCGCGCGCACCTTCATGAGGCGGTTGACCACGACCTGCTTCCGGCGCCGCTTGCGCGGCAGCTGCGTGTTGCCCAGCAGCAGGAAAAGCGGGAAGCCGACGAGCGGGAAGACCATGATCGCCAGCAGCCACGCGAAGGCGCTCCCGGGGCGGCGGTTGCGCGGGACCACGAGCACCGCGGTCACGCGCAGGATGACGTCGAGGACGAGGGCGACGTACGGCGCGACGAGCACGATGTGCTCGACGAGCCAGGTCCAGGTCTCCACACGCTCTCCTCGTCGGCCGACGGGCCGGGTCGACAGGCGGGGCCGACAGGCGCGGCCGGACTCGTCAGCCGTCCGCCGGGCTCATCCGTCGCCCCTCGCCAGTCGGGCCCGTCCGTCGGCCCTTCAGCTCGTCAGTTGTTGCGCAGGATCGAGAGGATCCGCAGGATCTCGATGTACATCCACACGAGCGTCACGGTGATGCCGAAGGCGCAGCGCCAGGCGTAGCTGCGGTCCACCCCGGCGCGCACGCCGCGCTGGACGTCCTCGAAGTCCATGACCAGGGAGTAGGCCGCCATGACGACGGCGAGCGCGCCGATCACGAGGCCGAGCAGGCCGGTGCGCAGGTCGATGCCCGCGAACAGCGAGAGACCGAGGTTCACGAAGATGAACAGCAGATAGGCGACCATCGCGACCGCGAAGATCTTGGTGAGCAGCGGGGAGGTGCGCAGCACGCCCACGCGGAACAGTACGAGAACTGCGGTCGCAACCGCGAGGGTGCCGACCACCGCCTGCAGGGCGATGCCGTGGAAGCTCTCGTTGAGCAGCCCGCTGATGCCGCCGAGCGCCGCTCCCTCGAGCGCGGCGTAGGCGAGCACGAGCGCCGCCGAGGGCTTCTTCTTGAAGGAGTTCACCATGGCCAGGACGAAGCCGCCGAGGAACCCGACGACCATCGCACCGATCGCGATCTGGAAGCCCAGGTCCTTGGCCTCGGGGCCGCCGACGACGCCGAGGGCGACGGGCAGCAGGCAGAAGACGACGCCGAGCACGATCGTGACGCCGAGCGTCGCGGTGATCGCGTTGAGGGCGTCCCGCATGGTCATGCGGCCGGTGTCGTGGCCGGTCGCGGCGGGGCGCGCGTAGAGGGACTCGAGGTCCGGGGCCTGCTGGCCCGGTGCCTGCTGCGCCTGTTGCGTCCCCTGCCCCGTCGCGGGGAAGTCGCTCCTGAAGTCCGGCGAGGGGGCGTACTGGCCCTGGCCCTGCGAGAGGGCCTTGTCCTTGCCGAAGACGATGTTGTGGTGTGCCATGGCGCTCCTCCGATAGTGCGTGATGGCCGGGACGTCCGATGCAGGCGAGGAGGCCCGGGGACGCTTCCGCCCAGCCTACCGGGCGGCGAGGCCCCGCGCCTGGGCGCGAGATGGATGTTCGCTCCGCGCCGACAGGATGCGTCCATGAGGCGATCGCGCCGGTGTTGCGATTCCTTCACGAACGATCCACCGCTCCTCCGCCCGCGCACGCCGCGCGCACACGAGGGTGGATCCCATGCCGACCGCCACCCTCGAGACCCCGCTGCCGACGCGCACCTCCGCGTCCGCGTCTCCTTCCACGGCGCAGTCCGCAGCGCCCGCCCGCCACCGCCCCCGTCGGACCGCGACGGCGACCTCGCGCCTGCGCGCGATCGACACCAGGGCTCTGGACCTGGGGCCGCAGACGGTGGACGAGGACTCCTCCTCCCGACCGGGGACGGACGTCGCCCGGCGGCCGGAGCGCGCCGCACGCACCGAGCACGCCGTGCGCTCGCTCTCGCTGCGCGAGCTCGTCACCGGCGCGGGCACGGCGGCGGGCGCGTGGACGCTGGCCGCCCACCTCGGCCTGCTGGGCACGGCGGGCGGCGTCTTCCTCATCTCGCTGGTCTCGACGACGGGCGTCGCGCTCGTCGCGGACTCCCTCACCGGTGCGCGGCGCATGCTCGTGCGGGTCGTGGGCGGCGCGCGCCGGCGCCGCGCCCATCGCCGCCGCATCGAGAGGGCGACGAGCCGGGACGGCCGCATCCACGGCTGACCCCGGGCCCAGCCGGTCGAGGGTCTGGCACGCTGTGCGCATGGACACGATCGATGCCGCAGGAGAAACCTTCACCGTGCGCCGCGCGGAGGCCGAGGACGTGCCGGCGCTCGTCGCCCTGCTGGCCGACGACATGATCGGCTCCGGACGCGAGCAGGAGGACCTCGCCCCGTATCTCGCAGCGTTCGCGGAGATCGACGCCGACCCGCGGCAGTTCCTCGCCGTGGTCGAGGACGCCTCCGGCGGCGTCTGCGGGACGCTCCAGCTCACCCTGGTCCCGTGCCTGTCCCGACGCGGCTCCACCCGCCTGCTGATCGAGTCTGTGCGACTGGCCGGCGCGACCAGGGGGCGCGGTCTCGGGACGGCCCTCTTCGCCTGGGCCCACGAGTACGGCCGTCACCACGGTGCGGCCCTCGCGCAGCTCACCACCGACAAGAGCCGCGTCGACGCGCATCGGTTCTACGACCGTCTCGGCTACCGCGCGAGCCACGAGGGATACAAGCTCGCGCTGTGAGGGGCCGCGTCGCCGGCGGCGACGAGGGCCCGCGGCTCACACCGCCGAGCTGACCATCTCCCGGAAGCGCCGCAGCCGGGCGTCCTCGCTCTCGAAGAAGTCCTTCGGCGGGCCGTCGAGCAGGACCTTCCCGTCCTCGAGGAACACGACCTTGTCGGCCACGCGCTGGGCGAACGCGAGCGAGTGGGTGACGACCACGAGCGTGCGGTCCTCGCGGGCGAGGTCGGCGAGCACGGCGACGACCTCCGCCGCGAGCTCCGGATCGAGCGCCGAGGTGGGCTCGTCGAAGAGGAGCACGTCGGGCTCCATGGCGAGCGCCCGCGCGATCGCGACGCGCTGCTGCTGCCCGCCCGAGAGCCGGTCCGGATAGTCGTCGGCCTTCGCGCCGAGCCCCACCTTCTCCAGCAGCTCCCGGCCCCGCGCCTCGGCCTTCGCTTTCGGCAGGCCCTCCGTGTGGATCGGCGCGAGGGTCACGTTGCCCAGGGCCGTGAGGTGCGGGAACAGATTGAACTGCTGGAACACCATGGTCGAGCGGGAGCGGACCGAGCGCACGGTGCGCGCGCTCAGACGCCCTCCCAGACGGAGCGGTCCGTCGCCGAAGTCGATCGAGCCCGCGTCGGGCCGCTCGAGCAGGTTGATGCAGCGCAGCAGGGTCGACTTGCCCGACCCCGAGGGGCCCAGCAGCACCGTGGTGCCGCGGCGCGGGATGTCGAGGTCCACGTCGTCGAGCGCCGTGAGGGAGCCGAAGGTCTTGCGGACGCCGCGCAGGCGCAGCGACTCCAGCAGCGAGGGGCCCCGCTTCCCGGCCGACTCGTTCTCAGCTGGTGCGGACATGGGCGGACACCTTCTTCTCGAGGACCATCTGGAGCAGGCTCAGCACAGAGACGATCACCAGGTAGATGAGCGCGACCAGCGTGTACATCGCCATCGGCTGGAAGTTCGCAGCCGCGATCTGGCGGCCCACCTGGAAGAGGTCGGTGATCGTGATCGCGAAGACGAGGCTCGTGCCCTTCACCAGGTCGATGAAATCGTTCATGAGCGGAGGCAGGGCGATGCGGAACGCCTGCGGTGCGACCACCTTGGAGAACGTGGTGCGCCGCGAGAGGTTCAGCGTCTGGGCCGCCTCGAACTGGCCGCGCGGGATCGAGAGGATCGAGGCGCGCACGGCCTCCGAGGCGTAGGCGCCCGTGTTGAGCGCGAGGGTGACCACGGCGGCGGTCATCGCGGGCAGCACGATGCCGAGGTTCGGCAGCCCGAAGAAGACGATGAACAGCTGCACCACCATCGGGGTGCCGCGGAAGATCCACACGTACAGCCACGGGATCACCTTCAGCGGACCGGGGAGGTACAGCCTCCCCAGCGCGGTGATCACCGCGAGCACCATGGCGATCGCGAAGGAGATGAGCGAGAGCGGGACAGTGACCTCGAGGGCCGCGAGCAGCAGCCGCGGGAGGTTGTCGGCCCACATCTGGAGCGTGTCCATGGCGCTCGATCAGCTCTTCGGGGTGAGGTCCTGGCCCACCCACTTCTCGAAGATCTTCTTCAGGGACCCGTCGGACTTCATGCCGTCGAGGATCTCGTCGATCTTCTTCTGCAGCGGCTCCTGGCCCTTGGGCATGATGATCCCGACCTCGGTGTCGTCCGGGAGCTCGTCCTCCAGGAGGCGGAACTTCTTGTCGGGGTTCTCCTTCTGGTACGTCTGGAAGGAGACCAGGTCGTTGCCGGTCGCGTCGACGCGGCCCTGGGTGAGCAGCTCGATGGCCTCGGCGAAGCCCTGGACGGGCACGATCTCGGCGCCGAGCTTCTCCATCTGGGCGGCCCAGTTGCTGGTCGCGGACTGAGCGGCGCGCTTGCCCTTCAGATCATCGAAGGACTCGATCTTCGAGTCCTCGGGCACCGCGACGCGGCCGATGGAGCGGGCGTAGGGCTCGGAGAACAGGTACGACTTCTCGCGCTCGGGCGTGATGCCCACGTTGTTCACGACGATGTCGAACTTGTCGACGTCCAGGCCCGCGATGAGCGAGTCCCATTCGGTCTCGACGTACTTCGCCGTCGCGCCGAGGCCCTTCGCGATCTGGTCGGCGATGTCCTTCTCGAAGCCGACCAGGTCGCCCTTGTCGTCGTGGTACGCGTAGGGGCGGTAGGTGCCCTCGAGACCGATGCGGATGGACTTGCCGGACTGGATGCGCTCGAGCAGGTCCTCGTCGGCCGCCTTCCCGCCGCCGTCGGAGGAGACCGAGCCGTCCTCCCCGCGGGTCTGCGAGGGACCGCAGGCGGCGAGCAGAGCGGCCAGGCCCAGGCCGCCGCCGGCGGTGAGCAGGGTGCGTCGCGTGGTGAGGGTCGGATGGAGGGTGCGGGGCGGGAGCGGACGGTTCATGGCGGACCTCCTGGTCAGCGCGGGGAAGATGCGATGGGGCGAATGGATGGGGCGTGCGAGCGGCCGACGCTCAGCGTGCGGCGGCGAGGGCCTGGTCGAGATCGGCGATGAGGTCGCGGACGTCCTCGATGCCCACGGACAGCCGCAGCAGCTCGTCGCTGATGCCGGCGACCTCGCGCGCCTCCGGGGTCATGGCCTCGTGGGTCATGGACGCGGGGTGGCAGATGAGGGACTCGACGCCGCCGAGGCTCACCGCGAAAGCGGGGATCTGCAGCGCCTCCAGGAACCGCACGCGGTCCACGGCGGGATCGAGCTCGAAGGAGAGCACCGCGCCGGGGCCCGTGGCCTGCGAGGCCTGGATGGCGGCCTCCTCCGCGCTGTGCGATCCGGGGGTGAGGACGGCGGCGATCGCGTCGTGGCCGCGCAGGTGCTCGGCGATCTCGACGGCGCTCGCCTGCTGGCGCTCGAGGCGCAGCGGAAGGGTCTTCACGTCCTGGATCAGGCGGTAGGAGTCGAAGGGCGAGAGCACGGCGCCGTAGGCCTTCTGGGCCAGGCCGATCCGATCGGCCAGGGCGTCATCGCGCGTGGTGGCCACGCCTGCGAGGAGGTCGGAGTGGCCGGCGAGGTACTTCGTGGCCGACTGCACGACGAGATCGGCGCCCAGGTCCAGCGGACGCTGCAGGACCGGGGTCATGAAGGTGTTGTCGACGACCACGAGGGCGCCGTGGGCATGGGCGAGCTCGACGATGCGGCGCAGGTCGGTCACCCGCAGGGTCGGGTTCGCGGGGGTCTCGATGAACACCATGCGCGTGCTCTCGGTGAAGGAGTCGTCGTCGAGCTCGCCGAGGTCGTCCACGAAGCGGTGACCGAGGCCCTGGTGCGGGAAGTACTCGGTGACCAGGCGGTACGTGCCGCCGTAGACGCTCGCCGAGAGGATGACCTCGTCACCCGCGCCCAGCAGGGAGAAGGCCGCGGACGTCGCCGCCATGCCGGTCGCGAAGGCGAAGGCGCGGCCGCCGCCCTCGATCGCGGAGAGCACCTGCTCGAGCTGGGCGCGCGTGGGGTTCCCTCCGCGCTGGTAGGAGAAGGTGCCGTCGGACGTCGCCGGGTCCAGCTCGAAGGTCGAGGCGAGGTGCACGGGCGGGACGACGGCCCCGTGCTCCTGCTCGTTCTCGCGCAGCGCCTGGACGGCGACGGTCTGGATGTGCACCACGGAAACCTCCTGGGACGGGGCGACGGGCGCCACGCCAGGACGGCGGGGCGACGCATGCGCCCATCCTAGAGCCGTACGTTTTGACTGCCATAACGGGAGTTAGGGGGATTACGTCGTGCGGCCCGGTCCCAGGTCAGAAGGGCGGCCGCGCGGCATCACCGCGCGGCACCACCGCGCGGCATCGCCGCGCGGTGCCGCGCCCAGAGGCGGGGAGAGGGACGAGGCGGCGGATCGATGTCACGCAGCGGCATATAGCGGCGCTCTCTGCCAAATAAGGCAGAGAGCGCCGCTATATACCGCTCGGTGACACCGTCGGCCGGGTGGAACCCCCCAGTCGGCCTCCGGCGATCGACCCGCGAGGATCAGCCGACGGCGACCGGGCGCGCGGCGCGCGACCGCGCGGCGATTCCGTCCTCCGTCTCGCCTGAGGCTTCGACGTCGGCCTCGGCCTCGACATCGTCCTCGGCCTCGAGCGCGGCCTCCTCGTCGATCGCCTCGATGGCGCCGGTGGTGGTGAACTCGGTGCCGCGCAGCATCTCCAGGCGGCGACGGGCGCGCACCCGCAGGGCCACGAGGGTCGCGGTGACCATCGCGAAGCCCGTGACCGCGAGCACGAGCGCGACGACCATGGTCGAGCGGTAGCCGAAGCCCGCGGCGATGACGGCGCCGCCCAGGCCCGCACCGAGCGCGTTGGCGACGTTGAAGGCGGCGTGGTTGAGCGAGGCCCCGAGCACCTCGGAGCGCCGTGCGATGCCGATGAGCCAGGTCTGCATGGCCGGGTTCAGGGAGGCGTTCGCGAGGTTCACCAGGAAGAACGCGACCATCAGGGCGACCAGGTTGGTGTGGGCGACGGCGAAGAGCAGCACCAGCGCGAGGATGAAGCCGGGGAAGCCGACCATGAGCGTGCGCTGCAGGGAGCGGTCGGCGCCCGCGCCGCCCACGACGTTGCCGATCGTCATGCCGAGGCCGGCGGCCACGAGCACCCACGGGACGGCACTCTCGGGAGCGCCGGTCACCTGCGTGGTGATGTCGGAGACGTAGCTGAACACGGCGAAGGAGCCGGCGAAGCCGACGGCGGCGATGCCCATGACGATCCACAGCTGCACTCGGCGCAGGGCGACGAGCTCGTCGACCATGCGGCGGCCGACGGGCTTCTCGTGAGCCGGGACGGTCGCCCGCAGCGCGAGCACGGTGGCGATGAAGACGCCGGTCAGCACGAGGTAGACGGCGCGCCAGCCGGCGGCCTGGCCGATGGCGGTGAGCACGGGGACGCCCAGCAGGTTCGCGACCGTCAGGCCGGAGAGGGCGAGCGCGACGCCCTTGCCCTGGCTGCCGGGGCCCATCAGCGAGGCGGCGAGCAGGGAGGCGACGCCGAAGTAGGCGCCGTGCGGGATGCCCGCGAGGAAGCGGGCGGCGACGGTCAGCTCGAAGGTGGGCATGGCCGCGGAGAGCAGCGTGCCGAGGGCGAGCGCGCCGGCGAGCGCGACGATCATCGACGAGCGGCTCCAGCGCACCGAGAGCAGCGCGAGGATCGGGGCGCCGACGACGACGCCCAGCGCGTAGGCGGAGATCGCGATCCCGGCCCGGGCGATGCCGGTCTCGGGGTCGGAGGCCATGAGGTCGGGCAGGAGTCCGTGGGCGATCCCGGGCAGCAGGCCCATGGAGACGAACTCGGAGCCGCCGATGCCGAAGCCGCCCAGCGCCAGGGCGAACAGGGCGAGCCGGCGGCGAGCCGGGCTGATCTGGTCGGACGCCGTGGGGGCGGTGGTGACAGTGGTCATGGGGAGTACCTCGAAGTGCGTGCGGGTGGAGCGGTGATCGCTGGCAGCGGCGGCCGGTGAGGGCTGCGGCCGCTGGTCGATGGGGCGGTTGCGGACGGGCTCCATCACCCGGTGCACAAGAATAAGCAAACGCTGTTGCGTTACGTCAAGGGGTCGGGCCGGATCGGGTGCCCTGATCCGCATCACACCCCGCGTGGGAGGATGAGGACGTGAGACCGAGCACCCCACTGGACCGCGTCGCGGGCGCGCACGACGCCGCTGTGCTCGCGGTCGCCCGCCGCGGCGAGCCGGTCTCCCGCGCCGATCTCGCCGAGGCGCTCGGCGTCACGCCGCAGGCCATCTCCAAGATCCTGGGCCGCCTCATGGAGCGCGGGCTGATGGCGGGCGCGGGCTCGATCATCTCGGGGCCAGGCAAGCCGACCACGCTCTACCGGATCGTGCCCTCGTCGCGTCGGGCGATCGGGCTGCACCTCACCCGCACCCGCGTGCGCGGCGTCGTCGCCGACCTCACCGGCGAGGTCGTCGCCCATCGCGAGATCGAGATCGGGCACCGCCAGCCCGTCCCCGAGCTCATCGAGACCCTCGCCGCCCAGGCCCGCGAGCTGTCCGGCCTGGGAGAGGGCCTGCTGCTGGGCGCGGGCGTCGGCATGCCCGGGCCGGTCGACGTCGCGGGCGGCGTCTATCGCGGGACGTCGGCCCCTGATCCGTGGCGCGGCGCGGAGATCCGCCGGATGCTCGTCGAGGCGCTCGGCATGCCCGTGCTGCTGGACCACGACTCGCGCGCGGCGATCGTGGGCGAGACCTGGTCCCAGCCCGGACTGCTGCGCAACGCCGCCCTGGTGCTCGTCGAGGACGGACTCGGCGCGAGCCTGAGCCTCGACGGCACGATCGTGCGCGGCGCCCACTCGCACTCGGGCGAGGTGGGGCACACGGTGGTGCGGATGGACGGCGTGGCCTGCGAGTGCGGGAGGCGGGGCTGCGCGCAGGCCGAGTTCATGGCCTCCCTCGAGCGGGGCGACGTCGCAGACGCGGCGCGCGTGCTCGCCACGATCGTGCTGGACCTGGTGCGACTGGTCGACGTGGACCGCGTGGTGCTCGGCGGCCGCACCGTGTACGCGCACCACGAGCCGATGATGGAGGCGATCCGGGGCGCCCTCGAGGAGGGCCTGCGCGAGGAGCCGTGGGTGCACGTGGAGGTCATGCTCTCCACGCGCGGCACGGACCTCATCGCCGTGGGCGCGGCCTGCGAGGTGCTCGAGCACGAGTACGGCCTGCCGACGGCCCTCGTCGGCCCGGAGTGACCTGACCGGACCGCCCGCCCGTCAGGCGGCACCCGTCAGACCGCGCGCGGTCCGAACACGGCGGCGCCGAGGCGCACGATGGTCGCGCCCTCCTCGACGGCGATCTCGAGGTCCGCGCTCATGCCCATCGAGAGCTCGACGAGGGCGGGGTCGGCGAGCTCCTCGCGCAGGGTGCGCAGTCGGCGGAGGGAGGCGCGCACCGCGGACTCCTCGCGCGTGTGCGCGCCGATCGTCATCAGGCCGACGGGGCGCAGGGCGCCCGCGGCGCGGATCCGGCCGACGGCCTCGGAGATCGTGTCGGCATCCGGGGCGAAGCCGCCCTTGGACTCCTCCCCCGAGGTGTTGACCTGGACGAGCACGTCGCGCTCGAGACCCGCGAGCTCGGCGCGGCGGGCGAGGGCGTCGATGATCTCGGGGCGGTCGACGCTGTGGACCAGGGAGGCGAAGGCGACGACGTCGCGTGCCTTGTTGCGCTGCAGGCGGCCGATGAAGTGGCGCGGCACGGCGAGCTCGGACTCCAGGGCGGCGAGCGCGGGGTCCTCGTGGGTGGCGATCTCCTGGGCGCGGTTCTCCCCCACCGCGACGCGGCGACCGCGGCGGTGGAGGGCGCGGACGGCATCGACGATCTCGGGGGCGGTGCGGGTCTTGGTCGCCAGCAGCACGAGGATCTCGCGGGGGTCGCGGCCCGCGCGCTCGGCGGCGGCGTCCAGGCGCGCGAGGACGGCGTCGAGGCGCTCGTCGAGATGAGCCGCGGACGGGGAGTGCGGGGAGGTCATGCCGCGTATTCTCCCAGCCGCCCGCCCTCTCTCCCGCTCAGCTCCTCCCCCAGGCGCTCGGCGAGGGAGGGGCGCATGGTGACGTGGGGAGCGGCGGCGGGGGCGAGGGAGGCGAGTCGCCGGGCGTCCTCCTCGCCCACCGGCTGCAGGACGTTCAGGTGCACGCTCGCCGCCTCGTCGAGGAGGAGCCGCGTGAAGCGGACCGTCACGTCCCCTGCGCGCGGGAGGTGGAAGACCTGGTCGCGGGCGCCCTCCCGGGTGAGGTCGTGGCGCTGCCAGAGCTCATCGAAACGCTCGGAGCTCGTGCGCATGCGCTCCACGAGGCCCGTCCAGCTCGGGTCGTCGAGGTGGGAGGGCATGGCGGCGCGCAGCCGCGCGACCATGCGCGCGGTGGTCGCCTCCCAGTCGTCGTACGCGGAGCGCCAGACCGGGTCGAGGAACGCGCGGACCATGCAGCTGCGATCCTCGAGCGGCCCCTCGTCGATGTCGGTGATGAGGAACCGGTAGGTCGCGTTCGCGGCGAGGATGTCGAACTTCGCGGTCTGGATGCAGGCGGGGACGCCCTCGAAGCGCGAGAGAAGCTCCACGTGGTCGGCGGTGACGATGCTGCATCCGGCGGGGTCGCCGGCGTCGTCCGGCCGGGAGCCGGTGGCGAGCAGATGCAGGTGCGCGCGCTCGTCGGGGTCCAGCAGCAGGGCCCGGGCGAGGGCGTCGAGGACCTGGACGGAGGGGGTGATGTCGCGCCCCTGCTCGAGCCAGGTGTACCAGGTCACACCGATGCCCGAGAGCATCGCGACCTCTTCGCGGCGCAGTCCCGGCGTGCGGCGGCGCCCACCCGGAGGAAGGCCCACGCGGTCCGGGGTGAGGCGCTCGCGACGGCTCCGCAGGAATCCTGCGAGCTCAGCGCGTGCGGAAGCGGAGGCGGACGCCCCGGAGGCCGACGAGGGAGAGGACGCGGATGCCGCGGCGGTCGACGGGGCGGTCGACGGGGCAGAGGCTGGACGGGAGGCGAGCACCATGGGTACCAGGATAAAGGGCATCTGGATACCTGGATAGATGGGGAGTCAGATGGACCCATGTCATGCAGCACCGCTTCCGCATCGCACGCCGCCGCCGTGGCGGACTCCCCTGCCGCCCCGGGCGCCCCTGATGCCCCGGGCGGGCCGATCACCCTGAGCTCCGACTCCCCGGCGCCGCCGGAGCCGACGGAGCCGCCGGAGCCGACGCGAGCGCCCCTGGGGGCGGGCGGCGTCGTGCTGCTCGCCGCCGCCATCACCGGCAACCTGATCTTCGGCTCCTCGACCCTCGCCCTCCCCGCTCTCGAGAACGGCCTGGGCCTGACCGCCTCGACCGGCACGCTCGTCGTCGCCCTGTTCTCCGTGGGCTTCGCCTCCTCGCTCGTCCTCGGCGGGCGCCTGGGCGACGCCTGGGGCAGGCGCCGGATGCTGCAGATCGCGCTCGCCGCCCTGGTCCCGGCGTCGCTGCTGGTCGCGCTCGCACCGGGCGCCGGCGTGCTGCTCGTGGGCAGAGTCCTGCAGGGCGTCGCGAGCGGACTCGCACTCCCGCAGGTCCTCTCGACGATCCAGCACACGACCGTCGGGCGCTCCCGGGCACGCTGGACCGGCGCGTACGCCTCCGTGATCGGCGGCGGCACCGCGATCGGCCAGATCGGCGCCGGCGCCCTCGTCGCCGCGGACCCGTGGGGCGCCGGATGGCGCCTCGCCTTCGGTTTCGTGTCCCTCGTCGCCGCTGTGGCCCTGTTCGCCGCGCGCGCGATCCCCGAGACCTCCTCGAGCCGGGTGAGCCGGCTCGACCCGCTCGGCGCGCTGCTGCTGGGTGCCGCCATCGCGGCGATCGTGCTGCCGCTCGGCGCGGGCTCGCTGCTGGCGACGTCGGCCGTGGTCTCGCTGCTCGTGCTCGCGGCCGTGCTGCTCGCCGCCTTCGCCCTGTGGCAGCGCCATCGCACGGACGCCCACGCCCTGGTGCCGCTCTCGGCGCTGCGGGTGCGCCCCCTGCAGCTCGGACTCGCCCTGACGCTCGTGTTCTTCGCGAGCTACGGCGGCTTCGTCTACTACTTCTCCACCACTCTGCAGACCGGCCTGCACCTGGGCGCCTTCACCACGGCGACCGTGCTGACCGTCTTCGCCGCCGGGTTCGTCGTCACCAGCGCGCTGCTGCCCGCGCTCGTCGCCCGCTGGACGCCCCGGCACGTGATGCTCGCGGGCGTCGCCGGCCAGGCCGTCATGCTCGCGGCGACCGCGGCGATCATCGTGGGAAGCGACGGGCACCCGCCCCTCGTGCTGCTGTGCCTCGTGCTCGTGGTGCTCGGCGTCGCGCAGGCCGCGATGTACGGGCCGCTGATCGGCAGCGTCATGGGCGCGGTGAGCCATGACCTCGCGGGCCTCGCGAGCGGGCTGTTCTCGACGCTCCAGCAGGTGGGCATCGCCCTCGGCGTGCCCGTGTTCGGCCTCGTGCTGGGCGCGCTGCCGAGCTACCCGGCGCTCGCCGTCGCCGCGTGCATCGGGGTGCAGATCCTCTTCGCCAGCGTGTTCGCGGTCCTCGTCACCGCGCTCGGGCGGGCGACGCGGGCAGCGCAGGAGTGAGCGGCGGCCGCCGGCCTAGGCCGCGCCGCCGGTGCTGCGCTGCCGGTGCCTCGCCGCGGTGCCCCCAGCGGGACTCGAACCCGCACTGAGCCGCTTTTAAGGCGGCTGCCTCTGCCGATTGGGCTATGGGGGCGTGCTGGTGACAAGCCTATGCTGGACGTGCCATGGCCGACTCCCTCCGTTCCCTCGCGGACTCCCTGCGCCGCTTCGACGACACGCGCCTCGAGCGTCTGCTGAGCGCCCGCCCGGATCTGCTGCATCCGCTCCCCCACGGTCTCGGCGCCCTCGCGGCGCGGGCCACCGGCTCGCTGTCGGCCCGTCGGACCCTCGGCTCCCTCACGGCCGCCGAGCTCGCCGTCGTCGACGCCCTCGCGGTGCTGGGCGACGGCGCCTCCCCGCCGCAGATCGCAGCGCTGCTCGACGCGCCGATCGCCTCGCTCGCAGTGCATCTGGAGCACCTGCGCACCCTCGCCCTGCTCTGGGGCGAGGACGAGCTGCACCTGGTGCGGGCCGTGCGCGAGGGGCTCCGCTCCCCCGCCGGCCTGGCTCCCGCGCACGCCGAGGACCCGTCGGCCGACGAGGCCCGCGCCCTTCTCGACCGCGTCCCCGCCGAGCTCGCGCCGGCGCTGGACCGTCTGCGCTGGGCCCCCGGGCGCCTCGAGGCCGGCACCGGGGACCTGGCGGACCGGCTGCTCGCGGCGGGAGTCGCCGTCGCCGACGGCTCCGCCCTGCGCATCCCCCGCAGCGTGCATCTCGCCCTGCGCGGCGGACGCCTCCTCGCATCCTTCCCGCAGGACCCTCCGGACCCCGGCGGGTCCGAGATCCGCGAACGCATCCCGGGGACGCGCACAGCGGGCGCGGTCGAGCGCGCCCTGGACGCCGTGCGCGTCCTGGACGGCGTGCTCGGCTGGGACGACGAGACCGCCCCCGGAGTGCTGCGCCGCGGCGGCCTGCCCCAGCGCGACCTGCGACGGCTCGCCGCGGACGCAGGCATCGAGGAGGTCGCCGCGGCGACGATCCTGCAGTCGGGCTGGCTCGCCGGGCTCCTCGGGCACGACGGCGAGACCTGGGCGCCCACGGGAGACTGGGCCGAGCTGTGGCAGCACGGCCCCGAGCACCGCTGGGCGGAGGTGGCGCTGGCCTGGGCGCACGGCGACCACCTCGCCGTCGCGGCCGGCGAGGCCGATGCGACCGGCACCCCGCGCGCACTGCTCTCCGAGGCCACGCGCATCGACCAGGCCGCCTCGCGGCGCGCGCGCCTGCTGCGGATCCTCGCCGCGCACCCCGGCCAAGACCTTCCCGAGCAGGGGCTGCACGCGGCGCTCGCCTGGTGGCATCCGCTGGTCCCCGCGCGCACGCTGGCGCGGGACGTGAGGGCCGTGCTGCACGAGGGCGCGGCCCTCGGGCTCCTGGACGGCGGCGCGCTCACGGTGCTCGGCGAGGCGCTCGTCGAGGTGCTGGAGGCGGAGCTGCCCACGGCCGACGCCCGACTCACCAGTGCGCTCGTCGACCTGGCCCCGGCGCCGGTCGACGAGGTGCTGCTGGGCGCCGACCTCACGATCGTCGTCCCCGGACGGCCGAGCCCGCGGCTCGCCGCCCTCGAGTCGTGGACCGAGGTGGTCTCCCGCGGCGGCGCGCTGACCCTGCGCGCGACGCCCGCGTCCGTGCGCAGTGCCCTCCAGGACGGGCGGGATGCCGAGGAGCTGCTGGGGCTGCTGCGCGAGGCCTCGCGCACCCCGATCCCGCAGGCCCTCGAATACCTCGTGCACGACGAGCAGCGACGGCTGGGAAAGGTGCACGTCGGCCCCGCCCGTGCCTACGTGACCGGCGAGGAGGACGCGATCGTCCTGCTGCTCGCCCAGCCGGGTGCCGCGGGCGCAGGGCTGCAGCGCCTCGCGCCGACGGTCGCGATCGCAGCGTGCGAGCCCCGCATGCTGCTGCGCCTGGCCGCGGCGGCGGGCCTCTCGCCTCTCGCCGACGGGGACGCGAACGCGCCGGCGGTGCGCCTGGGCGCACGGGGTGCGGCCGACGGTGCGGCTGCACGGCGGGGCGGCGGCGAGGCCGTCGAGCAGCTGGTGCGCGCGCCCGCGGCGCCTGGCCCGTCGGCACTTCTCGAACCCGCGGAGGCCGTTGCGCGGCTGCGGCGTGCGGAGTCCGGGGAGGGCGCGCCGAGCACGGTGGACCTGCTGCTCGAGGCGTCGGCCGCGGGGAGGAGCGTGAGCCTGGGGATCGTGGACGGACGCGGCGGCATCGAGCGCGTCGACGTCGTCCCGCTGGGTGTGGAGGACGGGCGACTGCGGGCGCGCGCGAGCGCGGACGACGAGGAGTTCACGGTGCTCGTGCAGAGGGTGACGCTGGACTGAGGCGGCGCGAGCGGCACCGGGCGACGGGCCTCTCCGCTGTCCTGCGCGCCCATGTCACGCCGGCTCATGGGGACTTATCCCCATGGTCGAACTCGTATTCGATTGCCTATGCTTCCCTACGGCGCCGCAGATCGTGGATCGCCGCGACAGCAACGACGACCCGGCACCTCCTCGCCGGACCGACGAAGGGACCCGACCATGACCAGCCCGAACCCCAACTTCAGCGCTCCCGTACCCGGCGCCCAGGGCCCTGTGCCCGGAGCCCCGGTGAGCAAGACCAAGTGGATCGTGCAGCTGGTGGTGGGTGTGGTCTGCCTCGGGAACCCGATCACGCTCGTTCTGGCGATCATCGGGCTGGTGAAGGCCGACACCGACCTGCCCCTGGCCGAGAAGCTCTACAAGTGGGGCTGGATCGCGTACGCGATCTGCGTGGTCCTCTGGCTCATCTACATCGGGCTCAACGTCGCCGCGCTCATCGCGATGTTCAACAGCGGGTCGATGGACACGTACTGACCCCTCGAGTGCGGTGCCGAATCGGCGAGATCCGTGGAGCGGCGTCGCCTGAGCAAGCACGAAGGGCCCGGACCAATGGTCCGGGCCCTTCGCGCGACTGCACTCCCTGTGGAAGCCGAGGGGATCAGCCGTCCTGGCGGGTCTCCGTGAGGTCGCCCGACCACTCGACGTGGTAGGTGCCCTCGTCGTCCACGCGCTTGTAGGTGTGGGCGCCGAAGTAGTCGCGCTGGGCCTGCACCAGAGCGGCGGGCAGGCGCTCGGCGCGCACCGCGTCGTAGTACGCGAGCGAGGAGGCGAACACCGGGGCCGGGAAGCCGTTGGCGGCGGCGTAGGCGACCACGCGGCGCCACGCGGGCACGCACTTGGCGATCTCCTCGGTGAAGTACGGGTCCGCGAGCAGCAGCTTCAGGCTGGGCTCGCGGTCGTACGCCTCGGTGATGCGGTTGAGGAACTTGGCGCGGATGATGCAGCCGCCGCGCCAGATCTTCGCCATGTCGCCGAGCTGGATGTCCCAGTCGTAGGTCTCGGCGCCCTTGGCGATCTCCTCGAAGCCCTGCGAGTAGGCGACGAGCTTGGAGGCGTAGAGCGCCTTCTGCAGGTCGTCGATGAACTGGGCCTTGTCGGTGATCTCCTCGTCGAGGGTCTCGCCCTTGAGGGTCGCACGGGCGGCCTCGCGCTCGGCGGCGTCGCCGGAGATGGAGCGCGCGAAGGTGGCCTCGGCGATGCCGGTGACCGGGACGCCCAGGTCGAGGGCGGTCTGCACGGTCCAGGCGCCGGTGCCCTTCTGGGCCGCCTGGTCGAGGATGACGTCCACGAAGGCCTGGCCGGTGCGCGAGTCCTTGTGCTTGAGCACGATCGCGGTGATCTCGATGAGGAAGGACTCGAGGTCGCCCTTGTTCCACTCGGCGAAGACGTCGCCGATGGCGTCGGCGTCCATGCCCAGCGCGCGCTTCATGAGGTCGTAGGCCTCGGAGATGACCTGCATGTCGGCGTACTCGATGCCGTTGTGGACCATCTTCACGAAGTGGCCGGCGCCGTCCGCGCCCACGTGCGTGCAGCAGGGGACGCCGTCGACGTGCGCGGAGATCTTCTCGAACATCGGGCCGAGACGGTCGTAGGACTCGACGGTGCCGCCGGGCATGATCGAGGGGCCGTTGAGCGCGCCCTCCTCGCCGCCGGAGACGCCCGCGCCCACGAAGTGCAGGCCCTTCTCGCGCAGCGCGTGCTCCCGACGACGGGTGTCGGTGAACAGTGCGTTGCCGCAGTCCACGATGATGTCGCCCTCCTCCATGTACTGGGAGAGCTCGTCGATGACGGCGTCGGTGGGGCCGCCGGCCTTCACCATGATGATCGCCACGCGCGGCTTCTGCAGGGAGTTGACGAAGTCCTCGGTGGACTCGGAGGGGAAGAACTCGCCCTCGTCCTTGTAGTTGTCGTACACGGTCTCGGTCTTGGCGACCGAGCGGTTGTGGATCGCGACCTTGAAGCCGTTGCGCGCGAGGTTGCGGGCGAGGTTGGACCCCATCACCGCCATGCCGGTCACGCCGATGTCGGCGACGTTCGCGGGCGAAGGTTCGAAGCTGGCCATGGATGTGCTCCTTGCATCGAGTGCGGGCTGCCGGCGTGCGGCAGGACCGCGCGTCCGGGGGCGGCGCGAAACGGTCCCCGGGCATGACCCGAGGGCACCTGCGCCTGCCGTCGCGCCCATTGTAGGGACGGTGCGCGTCCGCTGCGCTGCCGTGCCAGGGCTTGCCGTGATCGGCAGCACGCCCCACGCCGACCTCCGTCGGCCCATCCGACCGACGAACGAGGGACGACGAGCACCCGGCCGCCCGGTAGCGTCGTGCCCGCACCACGAGACCCGACGACCCCAGACCCCACGTCGCGGAGGGCGATCGACCACTGGTCGGCCCCGCAGCACCGAGGAGAAGCACCGCCATGAGCAGCATCCCCCCGTACCCCGGCAGCGAGAGCGCCGGCGGCCCCGACGACGGCAGCAGCGCGAACTCGGGCGCCTGGAGCGCACCGCAGCAGGCGCAGGGCTCCCCCGCGTCGTACGGCCAGGCCTCGCCCTACGGCCAGCCCGGGCAGCAGGACCAGACCGGTCAGCAGGGCCAGCAGGACCAGCCCGGGCAGCAGTTCCCGGCAGGCCCGCAGTCGCAGTCCGCCGGCGCGACCGGCCCCGCCCCGGGCACCGACCTGGGCGCCGATCTCGGCGCCTCGGTCAGCTGGATGTGGTCGGCGTTCGCGCGCAACGTCACCGCGTTCCTCGTGCCCGCGATCGTGTGGTCCGTGGCGGTCCTCGTCATCGTCGGCATCGCGACCGGCATCGGGATCGCCGTGATGGTCGGGATGATGCAGGACTCCCCGGCCTCTGACGAGGTCCCCGCGGGAGCGATCTTCGCCTTGTACGGGATCGTCCTGGCCGCTCTTCCCTTCGCCGGCATCGTCTCGATCCTGTGGCAGTCCGGTGCGGCGCGCGCCGCCGAGACCGTGCGCTCCGGTGAGCGCCCCTCGCTCGGCTCGTCGTTCGTCGGCGCCGGCCGCGTGGTCCTCACCGCGCTCCTCGTCGGCATCATGGTCGCGATCGGCATGATCCTGCTCTACATCCCCGGTCTGATCCTCGCGGTGCTCTCCTTCTATGCGATCCCCGCGGCCGCTCGTGGTGCGAGCCCTGGCGCTGCGATCAAGGAGAGCTTCGCCCTGGTGCGCGGACACCTGGGCATCACCATCCTGGCCTACGTGATCTTCATGGCCGCCTCCAGCATCGCCGGCATGATCGTCGTCGGCTCGGTCCTGCTGGTGCCGCTGCTGGTGCTCTTCCAGTTCGGTCTCTACGAGCGGGTCAGCGGCCGCGCGCTCACGGAGCCGGTGCGGGCATGACAGCCCAGCCCCCTCCCCCGCAGGGTCCGGGCCCGCAGTTCCCGCAGCACCCGCAGACACCGGGCGGATCGGCGCCGCGCGGCGACCTCGGCGCCGACCTCGGCGCGGCGCTGACGTTCATGGGCACCGGCGTCGTGCGGAACTGGCGCTCGCTGGTGCTCCCCGCCGTGATCTACGGAGCGATCGCGCTGGCGCTGGACATCCTCTCCGCCCTCGCGGGCGACGACGACTCCACGGGACTGCTCGGGCTGCAGGGCGTCGCCGACGTGGTCCCCGACTGGATCCCGATCGCGCTCGCTCCCGCACAGCTTCTGCTGGCCGTCGCATATCTCGTGATCCAGCTCCTGTGGACCGCGGGGACCCTGCGCTTCGGCGTCGATGTGCTGCGCGGGGACCGGCAGGAACCCACGCGCTACTTCGCGGGCGACGGCCGCGTCATCCTCACGATCGTCATCTGCGGCGTGCTCACCGCCGTCGGCTTCGTGCTGTGCGTGATCCCGGGGCTGGTCGCCATGGTCCTGCTCCTGTTCGCGCCGGCCGCCACTGCGCGGGGCACGGAGGTCGCGATCGGCGACGGCTCCCGCGCCGCGAGCCGGCGGCTCGGCACCGCCGTGATCGCATGCGTCCTCGTCCTCATCGCGTCCTCGCTCGGCACCTGGCTGAACGTGCTGGACATCGTGATCACGCCGTTCACCTCGCTGTTCCTGCTGGGCCTGTTCGAGCGGATCGAGGGGCGCGCACTCCCGCGCTGAGGCGTCGGCCCCGGCGGTGAGAGGCGGGGGCCGACTGCTCGGGCCCCGCCGCTCGAGCACGTGAGACGTCCGACGGGGCCCGCGCCGCTGCCGCGCACCCGGCGTACCCTCGCTCGGGTGACCGACGGCCCCCTCATCGTCCAGAGCGACAAGTCCCTCCTGCTGGAGGTCGACCATCCCTCCGCGGCGCTCGCCCGCGCGACGATCGCGCCCTTCGCGGAGCTCGAGCGCGCGCCCGAGCACATCCACACCTACCGGATCACCGACCTGGGTCTGTGGAACGCGCGCGCCGCCGGATACGACGCGGAGACCGTCGTCGCCGCTCTCGTGGACCATTCCCGCTACCCCGTCCCGCACGCCCTGCTCGTGGACGTCGCGGACACCATGGACCGCTACGGCCGGCTGCAGCTGCAGGCCGATCCCGCGCACGGCCTCGTGCTGCGTGCCCTGGACCGCGCCGTGCTCACCGAGGTCTCCCGCTCGAAGCGGGTCGCGGGGATGCTCGGGACGCGCATCGACGAGGACACGATCGCCGTCCACCCCTCCGAGCGCGGCGCGCTCAAGCAGGCGCTGCTGCGGCTGGGCTGGCCCGCCGAGGACCTCGCCGGGTACGTCGACGGCGAGTCCCATCCGATCTCCCTGGTCGAGGACGGCTGGACCCTGCGCCCCTACCAGCGCGAGGCTGTCGACGCCTTCGTCGAGGGCGGCAGCGGGGTCGCGGTGCTCCCCTGCGGCGCCGGCAAGACCCTCGTCGGCGCCGGGGCGATGGCCGAGATGGGCCGCACCACCCTGATCCTCGTCACCTCCACCGTCTCCGCCCGCCAGTGGAAGGCCGAGCTGCTGCGACGCACCTCGCTCACCGAGGAGGAGATCGGCGAGTACTCGGGCGCCTCCAAGGAGATCCGTCCCGTCACCATCGCCACCTACCAGGTGCTCACGATGAAGCGGAAGGGCGTGCATCCGCACCTCGAGCTCGTGAGCGCTCGCGACTGGGGCCTCATCGTCTACGACGAGGTGCACCTGCTGCCCGCGCCCGTGTTCCGGATGACCGCCGACCTCCAGGCCCGTCGGCGCCTGGGCCTCACGGCGACGCTGGTGCGGGAGGACGGCCGCGAGGGCGAGGTGTTCTCCCTCATCGGACCCAAGCGCTACGACGCCCCCTGGAAGGACATCGAGGCCCAGGGCTACATCGCCCCGGCCGTGTGCACCGAGGTGCGCGTGAGCATGACGCGCGAGGAGCGCATGCTGCATGCGGGGGCCGAGGCCGACGACCGCCACCGCCTCGCCGCCGCCCACCCCGGCAAGCTCGACGTCGTCGAACGCCTGGCCTCCCGGCACGCCGGCGAGGGGCTGCTCGTGATCGGCCAGTACCTCGACCAGCTCGAGGAGATCGCCGAGCGCCTGGACTGCGACCTCATCACCGGGAAGACCCCCGTGAAGAAGCGCCAGGAGCTCTTCGACGCCTTCCGCGAGGGCCGGATCGACCGTCTCGTGGTCTCCAAGGTCGCGAACTTCTCCATCGACCTCCCCGAGGCGAGCGTCGCCGTCCAGGTCTCCGGCGCCTTCGGCTCCCGCCAGGAGGAGGCCCAGCGGCTCGGTCGTCTGCTGCGTCCCAAGGCCGACGGGCGCGAGGCGCATTTCTACACCGTGGTCACGCGCGACACCCAGGACCAGGAGTTCGCCGCCCACCGCCAGCGCTTCCTCGCCGAGCAGGGCTACGCGTACTCGATCCTGGACGCCGAGGACCTGCCCGTCGGCTGACACCGAGTGCGGCACCGCGCGTGACACCGGGCGTCCGCCCCGCTGTTCCGAGGTCGTGAGGGACGTGGTGGCTACAGTGGATGGTGTCCCGTGCGGCCCCGTGCCGCGCTCGTCCCCGTCTTCCCCGAGGAGCCCGCGATGACCTCCCCCGACGACTCCACCCCCACCACCCCGCGCGAGCCGCGCCCGAGCGGCGCCCCCGAGAGCCCCGCAGCGGGCACGACCGGCGGCCTCGACGCCCCCACCTCGCCGGAGACCTCGCGCGAGGGCGGCCAGAAGACCCCGGGCGGCAGGGACGCCACCTCCGGCCGCACCGGCACGGCGCCCCGCGAGCAGGTCTCGGACGTCCCGACCTCCGGCAAGCGCACGGCAGGCGTGTGGATCGCCCTGGTGCTCGGCGCCATCGTGCTGATCCTGCTGCTCGTGTTCATCCTGCAGAACAACCACGCGGCGAACTTCCACTACTTCACCGCCGACTTCTCCCTGCCGCTGGGGGTCGCCATGCTGCTCGCGGCGATCGCCGGCGCTCTGGTGATGGCACTGGTCGGCTCCGTGCGCATGTTCCAGCAGAGCCGCACCATCAGGAAGCTCCGCAAGCAGCAGGGCAAGATCCAGAGCATGCTGGACCGCTGAGCCGGCGCCCCTCGTCGGCCCGATCCCCGGCCCGATCCTCGTCCCGGTTCCCGGGAGCGTGTCCGGGATCTCCCGGAAAACCGACCTGGACGTGCGCTGTGCACAGCGCACGTCCAGGGAACTCCCACCCGTGCGGTTCACGGTGGTGCCATGACCACAGACCAGGATCAGAACTTCGAGGCCCGTCTGCTCGTCGTGGACGACGAGCCGAACATCCGCGACCTGCTCGCGACCTCGCTGCGCTTCGCGGGCTTCGAGGTCTTCACCGCCTCGACCGGCAATGAGGCCATCCGCGAGGCCACCGAGCACCAGCCGGACCTGGTGGTGCTGGACGTCATGCTCCCCGACATGGACGGCTTCACCGTCACCCGGCGCCTGCGCGACCGCGGGGAGCAGTACCCGATCCTCTTCCTCACCGCCAAGGACGACACCAAGGACAAGGTGCAGGGCCTCACGGTGGGCGGGGACGACTACGTCACCAAGCCCTTCAGCCTCGAGGAGGTCGTCGCACGGATCCGCGCCGTGCTGCGCCGCACGCACGGCGGCGCCGAGGACACCGTGGAGAGCGCGCTGGTCGTGGGCGATCTGAGCCTCGACGAGGACTCGCACGAGGTCTACCGCGGCGACATCGCCATCGACCTCTCCCCCACCGAGTTCAAGCTGCTGCGCTACCTCATGCTCAACGCCGGCCGGGTGGTCTCCAAGACCCAGATCCTCGACCACGTGTGGGACTACGACTGGTCCGGCGAGGTCGGCATCGTCGAGTCCTACATCTCCTACCTGCGCCGCAAGATCGACGTGATCGGCGAGCCGATGATCCACACCAAGCGCGGCATCGGCTACGTGCTGCGCTCTGCCGAGGGCCGCTGATCCGCTCCCCGTGTCCTTCCCGACCCTGAACGCCCAGCGGCCCGTGTCCCTGTGGACGCGGCTGGTCACGCTGATCTCGCTCGTGCTGGTGCTGGGCACGCTGCTGACGGGCACGCTGTCGCTCACGCTGCTGCACCGCACCCTCATGCAGTCCAAGGACAGCGAGCTGCGCACGGGCATGCAGGGCATCGTGAGCGTCGCCGCAGCGGGTCTCGACGACTCCAGCGGGTCCGACGGAACGGGAGATGCGGACGACTCCGACACCGAGGACCACCACGCCTCGTACGCCCCGGTGGACTTCGTGGTCGCCGTCCACGACGACGACGGCAAGCAGATCTACCGGAACGACAACTACCACGACGACAGCTCGGTGGATCTCTCCTTCCCCGCCTGGACCGTCGCGCAGGTGAAGCAGCAGGGCGGGCAGCCGTTCACCATGATCGACACCGACGGCAACCGCTGGCGGGTCCGGGCGATGGTCGACGGCGACACGGGCGGCGGCAGTGTCTTCGTGGCCCTGCCCCTGGACAGCGTGGACCGCACGATGCGGGAGATGGCACTCGTCATCGTGCTGGTGGGCACGTTCGTGGTGCTCGTGGGCATGGGGGCCGGCGGCTATATGGCCCACCGCGCGCTCGAGCCGCTGCGGGACGTCGAGGAGGTCGCCTCCCAGATCGTCGCCGGGGACCTCTCGCGCCGTGTTCCGGTGACGGACACCAGCCAGGAGGTCAACGCCCTCGCGGTCTCCCTGAACGAGATGCTCGTGCGCCTCGAGCAGTCCTTCATCGCGCAGGCCGACAGCGAGGAGAAGGCGACCGCGTCCGAGGCCCGCATGCGGCGCTTCGTGGGCGACGCCTCCCATGAGCTGCGCACGCCGCTGGCCGCGATCCGCGGCTTCGGCGAGCTCTACCGGATGGGCGCGCTCAGCGGGGACGAGAACGTGGCCTCGGCGATGCGCCGCATCGAGGACGAGGCCCGCCGCATGGGCTCCCTCGTGGAGAACCTGCTGCGCCTGGCCAGGTTGGATGAGAACCCCGAGATGGACCTCGAGCCCCTCGACGTCACCGACGCGATCTTCGACGTCGCCCAGGACCTGCGTGCCCTGGACCCCGCTCGTCAGGTCATGGTGGTCTCCCTCTCGGGCACGCCGCTGTCGGTGAGCCCGCACATCCCCGTGGGCGTGCAGGGCGACGAGCCCTCGCTGCGCCAGGTGCTGCTGAACCTCGTGGGCAACACCAACCGCCACACCCCCAAGGGGTCGCCGGTGGAGATCGCCGTGGGCCGCGAGGACGGCGGCACCGTCGCGATCGAGGTGCGCGACCACGGCGAGGGCATCTCCGAGGACCAGCGCGAGAAGGTCTTCGAGCGCTTCTACCGGACCGACGTCTCCCGCCAGCGCTCGGCCGCGCAGGGTGGCGGCGCGGGCCTGGGACTCTCGATCGCCGCGACCATCGTCCAGCAGCACCACGGCTCGATCCGGGTGCTCGAGACGCCCGGCGGAGGCGCCACCTTCCGGGTCGAGCTGCAGGCCGCGGACCTCACGCCCGACCAGGTGGTCGTGCCCGATCAGACCAGCACGATCACCGGCGACGGGGCCGCGGAGGACGACGGGCGCGGCTGACCGGCCCTCTCAGGAGCCCGGCCATTCGGGCGCGTCGAGCACCTGGCCCACGAAGGTGTGCCCGGTCAGCTGCTGCGAGAGCGCGTTCGCGCGGGCGAGGAACTCGCGGGCCGCGATGCGTCCGAGCTCGTCGTGCGCCTCGACGCGCACCTGACCGCAGGCGTCGTCGCTGCCGAGCCGGAAGGCACCCTCGGGCGCAGCGCCGACGGGCGGCAGCGGGTCCACGTGCCCCTCGAGGCCCAGCACCAGGTCGTGCGGGACCTCGTCGGCCCAGAGCCCCAGCTCCGCGGCGGCCCGCGCCGTGCGCTCGCGCCGCGCCTGCGCGCGCCGGGCACCGGGCACCCGCAGACCGCTCGCGAGCAGACGGCGCGTGAGCTCCTTGTTGCCCACGAACTCGACCCCCGCACCCTCGAGCCCGGGCCTGGCCTGCTCGGGCCAGTCGTAGTGGTCGAGGTCGAAGGAGCGCGGGTGCAGCCCCGCACGCGCCGCCGCCTCGTGCAGCTCGGCGAGCGAGGCGTCGGAGACCAGGTGGCCCCAGAGCATGCCGTGGCGCTCCCAGCGCGGGGTGTCGGCGAGGACGGTCATCGCAGCGTCACCGCGAGGAGGACATGCCCTGAGCGGGACCGTCCGTCACGGGCTCGTGCTGCGCGGGCGTGCCCTGGTGGTGGCGCAGCAGCCAGGTCCCGTCGACCCGCACCCACAGCGACGAGCGCCGCTGGGCGCCGCGGGCGTCGGCGGTGACGAAGCGCAGCAGCACGACCCCGTCGGCGATCTCCTCGGCGATGAATTCTCGCGCGCGCAGGCCCGGCACGGGTGCGAGGGCGGCCAGCACCTGCTCGCGGTCGTAGGTGCGGCCCGACGTGCCGATCTCCGTGAAATCGGGGTGCAACAGCTCGGCCGCGCGCTCGGGGTTCTTGCGCAGGAGGTCGCTGAGCAGCACCTGCTCGCGGGCGACGATCTCCTCGAAGGGAGCCGAGTCCGGGTCGGCGGAGGCCGGCGAGGAGGAGCGTGCGGAGGACCCGGCAGAGGACCCAGCCGACGGGCCGGTGGCCTGCGGTTCGAGGGCTCCCGCGCCAGAGGGCTCGGGAGCGGAGCGGTCGGCGTCGAAGAGGCTGAACAGGTCGTCGGTGCCGGAATCCGCAGGGGCGGAGCTGTCGGGGGTCAGGCAGAGACGCGGGGTGGACGCAGGCGCCGTGGTTCCCGCTGCGTCTCCCCCGGCACCGTCGGACGCGCGATAGCCGGGGCCGACCTCGGGGTCCTGCTTCTTGGAGAAGGCGACGGCGGCGCCGTTCGCGCGGCGGTCCGCGGCCTCGTTCATGCGATGGCCGGCGTGGCCCTTGACCCACTCGAACTCGACGCTGCGGCCGGCGAGGGCCCGGTCGATCGCCTTGAGCAGATCCACATTCATGACGGGCTTGCCGTCCTTCTTGCGCCAGCCCTTGCGCTTCCAGCCCGGCATCCACTTGGTCACCGAGTTGATGACGTACTGGCTGTCGCACAGCACGTGCAGATGCTGGTCGGCGTCCACCGCGGTCGCCTCGAGCAGGTCGAGGACCGCCTTGAGCTCCCCCATGTTGTTCGTGCCGTGCGGCCACCCGCCGGCCCGCCAGGTCTGATCGTCGATGTACCAGGCCCAGCCCGCCGGACCGGGGTTTCCGAGCGCAGACCCGTCGGCCGCAGCGGTGATCGTCATGGCCCAATCGTTCCACAGCGCACAGCAGGAGCGATCCCCGGCCGACGCGGAGAGTTGGTCACGCGGAGGTGTTCTCGGTTACCCCGCGGAAGCCGGGGAAGAGTACGGTGACCGGTCGTCGGGGCGCGTCCATGCTCCGCGAACAAGGAGCATCCATGTCCTCGACCACTGAGTCGACGCGCGCGACGGCCGCGCCCTCGGTCCGCGAGCTCACGCTGCGCGGCGTGATCCTCGGCGGGATCATCACCCTCGTCTTCACCGCCGCCAACGTCTATCTGGGGCTGAAGTCGGGCCTGACGTTCGCGACCTCGATCCCCGCCGCGGTGATCTCGATGGCCGTGCTGAGGTTCTTCCGGCGCCACAGCGTCGTCGAGAACAACATCGTGCAGACCATCGCCTCCTCCGCGGGCACCCTCTCGGCGATCATCTTCGTGCTGCCGGGGCTCGTGGTCGTCGGCTGGTGGAGCGGCTTCCCGTACTGGACCACCGTCGCGCTGTGCGCCGTGGGCGGCCTGCTGGGCGTCATGTACTCGATCCCGCTGCGCCGCGCCCTGGTCACCGGCTCCGACCTCCCCTACCCCGAGGGCGTCGCCGGCGCCGAGGTGCTCAAGGTCGGCGATGCCGAGGGCGGCGCCGAGGAGAACCGGCGCGGTCTGCACGCGATCCTGCTGGGCGGCATCACCTCGGCCGCCTACGCCCTGGTCGCCGCACTGCAGGCGATCAGCAGCTCCGTCACCGCGGCCTTCCGCATCGGCTCGGGCGGCACCATGATCGGCGCGAGCCTCTCCTTCGCCCTCATCGGCGTCGGCCACCTCGTCGGCATCACCGTGGGCATCGCCATGCTCGTGGGCCTCGTCGTCTCCTACGGCGTGCTGCTGCCCATCATGTCCAGCGGCCAGCTGCCCGCCACCGGCGCGATCGCCGACGCCGTGGACACCGTCTTCTCGGGCGACGTGCGCTTCGTGGGCGCGGGCGCGATCGCGATCGCCGCGATCTGGACCCTCGTGCGGATCGCCCGCCCCATCATCGGCGGGATCCGCGGCTCCCTCGCCTCGACGATCGCCCGCCGCGGCGGCGGCACCGTCGAGAAGACCGAGCGCGACCTGCCCTTCACCCTGGTCGCCGTGATCACCGTGGTCTCGATGATCCCGATCGGGATCATGCTGTGGCTGTTCGTGAAGGACACCGCGCTCGTGCACAGCGCCGGCGGCCTGATCGCCGTCTGCATCCTCTACGTGCTGATCGCCGGGCTGCTCGTCGCCTCCGTGTGCGGGTACATGGCCGGCCTCATCGGCTCCTCGAACTCGCCGATCTCCGGCGTGGGCATCCTGGTCGCGATCACCGCGGCGCTCGTCATCAAGCTCGTGCACGGCTCCGACCCCTCGCAGACCGCGGCGCTGGTCGCCTTCACCCTGTTCACGACCGCGATCGTGTTCGGCATCGCCACGATCTCCAACGACAACCTGCAGGACCTCAAGACCGGTCAGCTCGTCGGCTCGACCCCGTGGAAGCAGCAGGTCGCGCTCGTGATCGGCGTGGGCTTCGGCTCGCTGATCATCCCGCCGGTGCTGGGGCTCATGTCCACCGCCTTCGGCTTCCAGGGCGCGCCGGGCGCGGGGCCCGACGCCCTCGCCGCCCCGCAGGCCACGCTCATCGCGTCGCTCGTCAAGGGCATCTTCGGCGGAGACCTCGACTGGGGCCTGATCGGCATGGGCGCCCTCATCGGCCTGGTCGCGATCATCATCGACGAGATCCTCAAGGCCCGCAGCTCGCGCCTCGCGCTGCCGCCGCTCGGCGTCGGCATGGGGATGTACCTGCCGATGAGCACGACCCTGCTGATCGTGGTCGGCGCCGTGATCGGCCTGTTCTACGGTCGCTGGGCCAGGCGCTCGAAGCGTCCCGAGCTCGCCGGGCGCCTGGGAACACTCCTCGCGACCGGCATGATCGTGGGCGAGAGCCTGTTCGGCGTGGTCTTCGCGGGCATCGTCGCCGCGACGGGGAAGGACGCCCCGCTCGCGATCGTCGGCGACGGCTTCGCGACCCCGGCGATGATCCTCGGCGTGATCGTGTTCGCGATCGCCACCACGTCGCTCTACCGCACCGTGCGCCGCAGCGCCGGACGGGAGATCGTCGAGAGGTGAGGGCGGACCCTGTCGGGCCGGTCTGACGGGTCGGCCTGACAGATGGGTCTGACGGGTCGGGCCGACGGGATCAGGCGGTGCGCCCGCCCCCGTCGACGCGGCGCTTCCGCCGGTGCGCGGGCACGGCGCCCTCGTCCTGCGAATCCAGATCACGGATCCAGCGACGCACTCCGCGTCGGAGCACGAGAGCCCCGATCAGCGCGATGACGAAGGCGATGAGCGCGATGACCCACGTCGCCGCGGTCTGGGCCGCCGAGGAGACGACGAGGCTCAGAGGGAGCACGATCACCATGGCGATGAGCGAGAGGACGATGGCCGCTCCGATGTAGGTGAGGATGCTGAGGATGAACATCGAGACGCCCGGCCTGCGGGTCGTGCACTCGGGTCCCAGCACGATCGCCGCGAGCACCATCGTGGCCGAGGCCGTCGCGATGCCCGAGACCGTCGTGCCCGCGAGGTCCCAGCCCGTCGTCACGCCGTCGACCATCGCCGGCGCGTGCCCGGCCAGGACCGTGAGAGCGGTGCCCGCGGCGGAGACGAACACCATCAGGGCGGATTCGAGGGCGACGAGCGCGACGCGGCCGTGGACGCGATCGGCGCGGGACATCCCCAGGCTCGCCCACAGCTCGGTGCGCGAGGCGGTGTCCTGGCGGCCGTAGCGGTACCAGGCGAGCACTCCCCACACGGGCGCGATGCCGGCCATCACGTCGGTGACGGTCACCGCGAGGACGAGCGCGAGCACGGAGAGGATCACCGTGCCGGCGAACGTCTCGGCGTTCAGCCGCAGGTCCGCCGCCAGGGCGCGACGCCATGCGGAGGTGTGCGCGGGGCCGGCGGCCCGCGCAGATCGGGAAGCGCCCGCCGCGTGTGCGGATCCTGCGTCGTATGCGGTCATGCCGTCCCCTCCTCGATCGTGCGGTGCGCGCGACCTCTCGAGGCCGCCGCCCGCAGCGGATACGTGACCAGATCGTTCAGCTCGGGCCGATGCAGCTGCACCTCGGTGTCGAGCCCGACGGCCTCCTCGGCCGCGATCAGCGCCCAGGTGGTGCCGCTGATCTCCTCCGAGCCGACGAGCCCGGGCAGTCCGTTCTCGTGGTCCGTCGGCGCGGGAGCCCCCACCACCAGGAACTCCTCCTTCAGATCCTCGACGGACCCCTCGAGCACCGCGGCGCCGTCCGCCATCACCACGAGGTGGTCGATGAAGCGGTCCATGCCGTCCAGGTCGTGGGTGCTCAGCACCAGGGAGCGCCGCTCCCGCGCCATGAGGTCGCGCAGCAGGTCCACGAGACGCTCCCGCGCGAGGGGGTCCAGGCGCGCGAGCGGCTCGTCGAGGATCAGGAGCCGAGGATCCTGCGCGAGCGCCGCCGCCACGCCGAACAGCGCCGCCTGCCCGTCGGACAGATCCCGCAGTCGGCGGTCCAGCGACACCCCGAAGGACCGCAGCCGACGTCCGAAGTCCTGCACCGAGAAGTCGGGGATCGCCGCCCGGCGCAGGCGCGCCACATGGTGGGCCGTCCAGTGCTCCGGGTAGCCGTGCGGATCGGGCACCGAGGCAAGGCCCTCGGGCGGAGCAGTCTGCGCCGCGCCCTGCTCGATCCCGAGCACCTCGATCCGCCCCGACGTCGCCCGGATGGCGCCCACGATCGCGCGAAGGGCCGTGGTCTTGCCCGCTCCGTTCGCCCCGACCAGGCCCGTGACCTGGCCGGCGGGAGCCGTGAACGTCAGCCCGCGCAGCGCGCGGACGGGATCGCCGTACGGCTTCTCCGGGCTCGGGATGCTCACACCGAGGCGGTGCACCGCGACGGCGGGCGCCGGCGATCCGTCGTGTCCCGCGGCGTGCGCCTCCGCGCGCTCCGGCGCGGCGGGCACGGACGACGTGCTGCTCGGTCCCGTTCCCCTCGCTTCTGGGCGCCTCGGTCCTGCGCCCCTCGGTCCTGTGCCCCTCGGACTCATCGCTCCTCCTCGATCCGTCGGCCGAGCATCGTGCGCAGCGTCGCGTCGTCGATCCCGACCGAGCGCGCCGCGTCGACCGCCTCGGCGAGGGATCGCTCGATGCGGTCCAGCGCCCGTGAGCGCAGCTCGTCGGGGTCCTGGGCGCGCACGAACACGCCCTTGCCACGCACCGAGTCGGCGAGACCGTCGGCCACGAGCTCGTTGTAGGCGCGGGTGGTGGTGATGACGCTGACGCGCAGGTCGCGGGCGAGCGTGCGGATCGAGGGCAGGGCCTCACCGCTCGCGAGCTCGCCGCTCAGGATCGCGGCGGCGAGCGCGGCGCGGATCTGCTCGTAGATGGGATCGGAGGATCCCGGATCGATGTGCAGCTGCATCCTGCTCGCCCCCTCCCCTGCTCCTGCGGTGCGCGGCCGCGCCATGGCAGTGATGGCCGTGATGCCGCGTCACCGCGCGTACTTACTGTCTATATGCGCTATAGACAGTAAGCAGGGCGGTCGGCCCCGTCAAGGGGTCAGGAGATCCGAGCGACCGTCATCCCGATCGACGTCGGCGCTCCGCCGAGCCCGACCAGGGCCTCCGGCAGGTCCTCGAGGCCGATGATCGACCCCAGGTGCGCGGCGGGATCCAGCCGCCCGTCGGCGATCTCCTCGAGCAGCTCCCTGTACTCCCCCGCCGCCAGGCCATGGCTGCCCAGCACCTGCAGCTCGAGGCCGATCACGCGACCCATCGGCAGCGCGGGGTCCGCGTCCTCACCGAGCAGCAGTCCCACCTGCACGTGGCGTCCGCGGGGGCGCAGGGAGCGGATGCCCGCGGCCGCGGTGCGCGCGGAGCCGAGGGCGTCGATCGCGACATCGGCGCCGCCGCCGCTCGCCGCGAGCAGTCGCTCGACGAGGTCGTCGGCCGGCTCGTCGGGGGTGGTCGGGACGGGCTCGGCGCCGAGCGCGCGGGCCGCCTCGAGCGCTCCGGGCGAGACGTCCACGGCGAGCACGCGCGCGCCGGCGGCCGTCGCGATCTGGACGACGGAGAGTCCGACGCCGCCGCACCCGAGCACCACCACGCACTCCCCGTCGCGCACGCGAGCCTGGGTGCGCACGGCGTGGAACGCGGTGCCGAAGCGGCAGCCGAGGCCCGCGGCGGCGAGCATGTCGATGCCGTCGGGCAGGGCGACGAGGTTGTGGTCGGCCTCGATCACGACGACCTGCTCGGCGTAGGAGCCGGGGAGGTCGAAGCCGGGCTGGTGCTGGTCGGGGCACACCTGGGTGGCTCCCGCGCGGCACTGGGCGCAGCGTCCGCAGGACAGGATGAACGGCGCGGTCACGCGGTCGCCGACGCGGAACCGGGTGACCTCGGGGGCGACCTCGCGGACCACTCCGGCGAACTCGTGCCCGGGAGTGTGCGGGAGGGAGACGGAGTCGTCGTGCCCCTGCCAGGCGTGCCAGTCGCTGCGGCACACGCCCGTCGCGCGCACCTCGATGACCGCCCCGCGCGGCGGGCACGCGGGGTCGTCCATCTGCTCGACGCGGGGCGGGGTGCGGAAGGCGTCGTAGCGCACGGCTCTCATGGACCCATCGTGCCGCACAGAGGCCGCGGCGCATCCCGCCGTCTCGCCGGGAACGGGCGCGCAGGGCAGGCCGGTCGAGCAGGAGCCGACACGGCCGATGCGGCACCCCGCGGATCCTGGCCAGGATCTATGACGCTTTCTGCCGATTCCTGTCAAAGATCCTGGTCATCGTCCGCGCCCGGGCGCCCGTCACTCCTCCTCGTACGCGGCCCTCTTCTCCTGCACCGCGCGCAGGCGGGCGAGGTCGAGCTTGCGGCCGCGCTGGAAGTCCACGACGCCGTTCTTCTCCTGGAACACGTCGGTCAGCTGCGTGTAGCAGTAGGCGAACATGAGCGGGTCCTCCAGCAGCACGTCCGTGAGGCCCTCGAAGCGCTCGTAGAGCTCCTCCTCGCTCGAGATCCGCTGCCCGTAGCCCCACGACTGGGAGGCGTTGTTGCCGGCCTCGCGAGCGGCGCGCGCCGCCTCCTCGGCGTTCCACCAGATGCCGCCGTACTCGGAGACGAAGTAGGGCTGCCCCTCGTAGTCCAGGGAGAAGGAGCCGTCCGCGAAGGGCAGCTCGCCGTCGCCGAGCTCGCGGCGGTTGGCGAAGGGACGCCCCTCGGCGAGACCGGACTGCTCCGCGCGGAAGCGCTCGGGGTCCTGCTCGTAGGAGTGGGAGTCGAAGACGTCGGCCCCGCGCACGCGGTGGGAGTAGCCGGAGGTGTCGAGCACCGGGCGGGTGGGGTCGGCCAGCTTGGTCGCGTCGTACATCGCCTGGGTGACGTCGTCCAGCTGGGTGATGCGGTCGTGGCGCACCTGATGGGTCTCGTTCAGGGGGCACCAGCCCACGATCGCGGGGTGGTTGATGTCCCGGCGCACCGCCTCGACCCACTGGCCGATGAACGCGGCGGTGGGCTGCTGGTTGTCGCCCGTCGGCCCGCGCCCGGAGACGCCCCAGTCGCCGAACTCGCCCCAGACCAGGTAGCCGTGGACGTCGGCCCAGAAGAGCATGCGCTCCTCGAAGACCTTCTGGTGCAGGCGCGCGCCGTTGAAGCCGGCCTCGAGGGAGAGACGGACGTCGGCCACGATCGCCTCGTCCGACGGGGCGGTCATGAAGGTGTCCTCCCACCAGCCCTGGTCCAGGACCAGGCGCTGGAAGACCTTCTGGCCGTTGATGCGGAACTCGTGGTCGCGCAGCGAGGTGGAGCGCAGGCCGGTGTACGAGCGGACCGTGTCCAGGACCGCGCCGCCGTCGGCCACGAGGCGCAGCTCGAGGGAGTAGAGCTGCGGGTCGCCCGGGCCCCAGACGCGCACCTGGTCCTCGGGGACCGTGATCTCGAGGTGCGGGGCGAGGTCGAGGTCCGCGCGGACCTCGGCGCTCGCGACGGTGCCGCCGCCGACCTCGCCGAGCACGGCCTCCAGGCGGGTGCCGGGGGTGCTGCGCGAGAGCGGGACGTCGATCGCGAAGGAGTGGGAGGCGAGCGAGGGCACCACGCGCAGCGAGCGGATCGCGTCCTCGGGGACGCCCTCGAGCCAGACCGTCTGCCAGATGCCGGTGACCCGGTGGTAGGTCGCGTGGCTCGCCTCGTAGAACACCGACTGCTTGCCGCGCGCCTGCAGGTCGTGGCGGGAATCGCGGGCGCGCACGACGATCTCGACGCTGCCCCCGGCGGACACGGCGCCGGAGAGGTCCGCGTCGAAGGGCGTGAAACCGCCGCGGTGGCGGGCGACCTCGACCCCGTCGGCCCAGACGGTCGCATCGTGGTCGACGGCGCCGAAGTGCAGCACCGGCCGCAGCCCCTCCCAGCTCGCGGGGACCTCGATCGTGCGGCGGTACCAGACGGCCTCCATGAAGTCGCGGTCGCCGATGCCGGAGGCCGGCGACTCCGGAGGGAAGGGCACGAGGATCTCGGTGGCGAGCTCGCGCTCGAGCAGTCCGCGCTCGCGCCCGGTGTCACCGCGGTCGATCTCGAACTGCCAGGTGCCGTTGAGGTTCATCCAGGCCTCGCGCTGCAGCTGCGGGCGCGGGTGCTCGGGGCGCGGGACGTCGGCGGATCCGTCCGACGGCGGGGTGTCCAGCGCGGCGGCGAGGTCGTCGGCGCGGGCGAAGAGGTCGGTCAGGTGCGAGGGCAGCTCGGGCTCGGCGTGCTGGCCGCTCGCGGGGCTCTGCTCGGGTGCGGTCACGGTGGTCCTTCCATCGGCACTGATCGGCGGGCCGGACGGCGCCGGCACTCCAAGTCAACACCGCTGCGCCGCGGATTGCAACGTGGGAAACGCTGATGGTCAGCGGCGCGGCCCCGCAGAGCTCTCGCGCGCCACCAGGCGATAGGGGACGACGTGCTCCCGCCCGTCGGACTCTCCCGCTCCCGTGCCCGGCTCCGTGGCCGGCTCCGCGCCCGGCTCCGTTCCGACCCCCGCGCCGCCCCCCGTGACGTCCTCCGCGCCCGTCCCCGGGCCGATCGCCGCGTCGAGGGTCGCGGCGATGAGGTCGTCGAGGTCCGGGCCGATCGAGCTCAGCGCGGGGTGGGCGTGCCGCGCACCGGGGGTGTCGTCCCAGCCCACCACCCCCACGTCCGCGGGGACGTCGAGCCCGACCTCGCGCAGGCCCGCGAGGGCGCCGATCGCGAGCTGGTCGTTGGCCGCGGAGATCGCGTCGAACGCGACACCGCGCTCCACGAGGTCCAGCACCGCGCGGCGCCCCTCGGCCATGTCCCACGCGCCCACGTGGGCGATCCGCTCCGGGTCGCTCGCGATGCCGCTCGCCCGGCAGGCGGCGCGGAATCCCGCGAGGCGGTCGGTGCCCGCCGAGCGCTGCTCGGCCTCCCCGCCCAGGAAGACGGGGCGGCGGTAACCGCGCTCGACCAGGTGGCGGACCACATCGGCCGAGGCCTCGACGTTGTCGACGGCGACATGGGTGACGCCCTCGGCGCTCAGCAGGTGCTCGCCGAGCAGCACGAGCGGCGGCCCGTCCCCGCGGTCCCGGATCTCGACGGGGTCCAGGGCCTCCGGGGAGATCACGACGGCGTCGACCGGGCGGCTGATGCGCCCGCGCACGTGGGCGCGCTCGACCTCGCCCCGGCCCAGCGACAGCTCGACGCTCACGGTGTACCCGCGCTCCTTGGCCGCGACGTGCAGCATCTGCGCGAGCTGGGCGAAGTAGGGGTTGGAGAGCTCGGGCAGCACGAGGGCGATGGTGTGCGTCGGACCGCCGCGCAGCTCCCTGCCGATCGTGTTCGGCACGTAGCCGAGCTCGCTGATGGCCCGCTCGACCCGCTCCCGGGTCTCGGGCCGGACGACGGGCCGGTCGTTGACGACGTTGGAGACCGTCTTCCACGAGACCCCGGCGGCCTTCGCCACGTCCTTGATGCTCACGCGCCTGGCCATCGCGCACCGCCTTCCTGCTGTTCCGGAGACCGTCCACCCCGGCCCCGCCCCGGTGATCCGCCGAGGATACCGGCCGGGCGCGCCCTCCAGGTGCGTTGCTCACATCGGGACCCGCAGATCGGGACGGACGGCGGGGCCCGACGTAGGCTGATGACTTCGTGTGCCGTCCCACCTGCCATGGCACCGCGCCTCGCCGCGCACTGCGCGACGACGGCGGCGCGCCGTCCGCGCGCAGCCCCGGGGAGACTCCCCGTCGGGCACGTCCCCGGGTCCTCCCGGTCGGACGCCGAACGGGTCTCCCCCGTCGGACCAGCGGACCGCAGCGCGCAGGGCGGGACCGCGTCCTCTAGAACGGAAATCCGTGACCTCCACTGACTTCGCGCGCCTCGGCGTGCCCTCGCACCTCATCGACGCCCTCGCCCCGCAGGGCATCACCACCCCCACCCCGATCCAGTCCGCGACGCTCGGCGACTCCCTCGCCGGCCGCGACGTGCTGGGACGCGGCCGCACCGGCTCCGGCAAGACCTACGCCTTCGGCCTGCCGCTCGTCGCCCGCCTCGAGCAGGACGCGCGCAAGCGCCGCGCCCGCTTCCCGCGGGCCCTCGTGCTGGCCCCGACCCGCGAGCTCGCCGCCCAGATCGACCAGTCGCTGACGCCGCTGCTGCGCGCCGCGAACCTGCGCAGCACCGTCGTCTTCGGCGGCGTAGGCCAGAAGCCGCAGGTCGACGCGATCGCCCGCGGCGTCGACGTGCTCGTCGCCTGCCCCGGCCGCCTCCTGGACCTCATGGGCCAGGGTCACGTGGACCTCGGCGCCGTCGAGATCACCGTGCTCGACGAGGCCGACCACATGGCCGATATGGGCTTCCTGCCGATGGTCCGACGGATCCTCGCCAAGACCCCCGCGAAGGGCCAGCGCATGCTGTTCTCCGCGACCCTGGACCAGGGCGTCCAGAAGCTCGTGAAGGAGTTCCTGCACTCCCCCGTCACCCACTCGGCCGATCCGGAGACCAGCCCGGTCTCGACGATGGAGCACCACGTGCTCGAGGTCGGAGCGGATGCGAAGTTCGACGTCCTGCGCGACCTCGCCGCGGCGCCCGGACGCACCATCCTGTTCACCCGCACCAAGCACGGCGCGAAGAAGCTCGCCCAGAAGCTGAGCCGATCTGGCGTGGCCGCCGTCGAGCTGCACGGCAACCTCTCCCAGGGCGCCCGCACCCGCAACCTCGAGGCCTTCGGCTCGGGAACCGCGAGCACGCTGGTCTCCACCGACATCGCCGCCCGCGGCATCCACGTGGACGACGTCGCCCTCGTCGTGCACGCCGACCCGCCGGTCGAGCACAAGGCGTACCTGCACCGTTCGGGCCGCACCGCGCGCGCCGGCGGCTCCGGCACCGTGATCACGGTGCGCACGCCCGACCAGAAGAAGGACGTGCACGACCTCATGCGCAAGGCCCGCATCACGCCGGCCCAGCACGAGGGCGTGATCGTCACGAGCCCCGTGCTGAGCGAGCTCGCCCCCGGCGAGCGCGTCTTCACCGAGCCCGCGCCGGCCCCGACGCAGCAGCCCCAGCAGGGCGGCGGTCGCGGCCAGGGCGGCGGTCGCGGTCAGGGCGGTCGCGGCCAGGGCGGTCGCGGCCAGGGCGGCGGACGCTCCACCGGGGGCCGCGGTCGCGGCGGCCAGGGCGGTCGCGGACAGGGCTCCCAGGACGGCCGCTCCGGCGAGGGCTCCCGCTCCGGCCAGGACGGCCGCTCCGGCCAGGGGTCGCGTTCGGGGCAGGGCTCGCGCTCGGGCCAGGGCTCACGCGGTCGCGGCCGCGGGGGCCGCTCGGGCTCCGGCTCGGTGACCTCCTACTCGACCTCGAGCTCGGGCGAGGGCTCGTCGCGCCGCTCCGGCGGACTCGCGGCCTTCTCCTCGGGCCGCCGCGGCTGACACCGGATGCGCCCGGGCCTTCGCGGCACCGGGCGCCCCGGAGCGCACCATGGCTCGCAGCATCGCGGAGATCCTCGCCGAGGCCCGGCGCGACACGGCGCGCGTGGCGCCGGCGGACCTGCCCGGGCGCCTGCGCGCCGGGGCCTGGGTGATCGACATGCGCACGCCCTGGACGCGGGACGCCGAGGGACACATCCCCGGAGGGATCGTCGTCGAGCACACCGTCATGCTCTGGCGGCTCGATCCCCTCAGCCCGAGCCGCATGGCCGACGGGCCCACCTATGACGACGACGTCATCGTCGTGTGCAACGAGGGCTTCTCCTCCTCGCTCGCCGCGCGCGACCTGCGAGAGCTCGGCTTCTCCCGGGCGACGGACCTCGAGGGCGGCTTCCGCGCGTGGACCGAGCAGGGCCTGCCCGTCGAGCCCGAGCCCACGCGCTACGTGACCTGAGCCCCGCACTTCCGCGTAGGGTGCGACGGAAGCACACGCGCACGACGAGCGAGGGACGTTCATGAGCCAGTCACCCTGGGACCGACCGGATCCGCACCGCGGGCCCCATCCCGTGATCCCGGGCGAGGTCGTGCACCATCACGCCCCGGACGCGGCGCAGCGGAGCTTCGACCCGTACGCGGCAGGCGGACAGCACGCGCCCGACGCACAGCACGCCCACGGTGCACCGCGCACCGGCACGGCAGCTTCGGCGGGCGCCCCGTACTCCTCCCCCGGCGGACCGCCGCCCGGATCCGCCCTCCAGCCCTACGGCGCGCCGACGGGGAACCCCGGTGCCGGTGCGGGCCCGATGCCCGGCGTGATGCCCGTGCCGGTGGCCGTGATGCCGCTGAAGAGCGTGGGCGTGGCCTTCGTCCTCACCTTCTTCTTCGGCGTCTTCGGGGTGTTCTACTCGAGCGTGACAGGGGCGCTCGTCCTGATCGGCATCACCGTGGGCCTGCTGGTGCTCTCGACGATCGTGTTCGGCATCCTCTCCGTGCTGACGATGGGGATCGGGACCGTGCTGTTCGGACTGGTCCCGCTGATCGGCGTGGGCGCGTGGATCGCGAGCATCATCTGGGGCTGCACGGCGGCCTCGAACCACAATCAGCGGGTGCAGGCGCAGTACGCGCAGATGGCGGCACGCCACCAGCATCCGACCTGGTGACCGCTGCACCGAAACGGTCCTGACCTCGCTATTCCCTGGGGCGACGCTCAAGAGCTCACAGGGCACAGCACCCCTCACCAGGCGCGGCGTAGCCTCGGCTCCATGAGCACTCCCGCCCCTGAGACCAGCGGCTCGTCCGCATCCTCCGCGCCGCGCACCCCGCACGTCCCGCTGTCGATCCTCGACCTCGTCCCGATCTCCGAGGGGATGGACGCCCGCGAGGCGATCGGCCACGCGATGAGCTCCGCGCAGCTCGCCGACCGCCTGGGCTTCCGCCGCTACTGGTTCGCCGAGCACCACAACACGGTCTCGCTCGCCTCGAATGCGACCTCCCTGCTCATCGGCCAGGCGGCGCAGCTCACGGAGCGGATCCGCGTGGGCTCGGGCGGCGTCATGCTCCCGAACCACTCCCCGCTCTCGGTCATCGAGCAGTTCGGCACCCTGGTGCAGATGCACGGCGATCGCATCGATCTGGGGCTGGGGCGCGCGCCCGGCACCGATCCGCTCACCGCGCAGCTGCTGGCGCGCACGTCGGCCGAGCCGGAGGCGTTCATCGCCGCGGTCGAGCAGATGCGCGACTGGTCCCGCGCCGAGCAGCCGACGGGCCTGCGGATCGCCGCCCCGGTCGCCGAGGGCACCGAGGTCGCCATGTGGATCCTCGGCTCGACGTCGAACGGCGCGCAGCTCGCCGGTCGCCTCGGCATGCCCTTCTCCGTCGCCTCGCACTTCTCGCCCTTCGGGTTCGAGCAGGCGCTGGACGCCTACCGTCGGACCTTCGACGCGGACGCCGAGTCCGCCCAGATCGACGCCCCGCACACCATGGTCGGCGTGAACGTCCTGGTCGCACCCACGGACGAGGAGGCCCAGCACCTGTTCACCTCGGCGCAGCAGGGATTCCTCGGCATCCTGCGCGGCGAGCGCACGAAGGTGAAGCCTCCCCGGGATCTCGAGGGCCTCGCCGACCCGGCGCTGCTCGCGAAGGTCGACCAGACGCTCTCCGTGCGCGCCGTGGGCTCTCCCGAGACCGTCGTCGCGCAGCTCGAGTCCATCGTCCGCGCCACCGGGGCCGACGAGCTCATCGTCACCGGGCAGGTCTTCGATCCCACCCATCGCGAGCGCTCGCACGAGCTCCTCGCGCAGGCATGGGGGCTCTGAGGCGGGCCCTGGCCACGCTGCGCTGAGGCGCTGAGGCGCTGAGGCGCTGAGGCGCTGAGGCGTGGTGACACCGGAACACGCCCTCCACCGCACGCTCCTTCATGGGGTTCACAGGGGCTGCGCAGCGCGAGGCCGAGGCCGGCTCGTCGAGGAGCCCCCCCTTGTGCGCGAGCGTTACGAGTTGCGGTGGGTTTTGGACGGACGTGCGAAGCATCGAAAAACCACCGCAACTCGTAACGCTCCAGCAGGCACACCGGCGTCGAGCCACGGCACGGCCCGAGGTGCGAGACCCCGGCCATCCGCGTCACCCGCGTCACCTCATTCACGTCCGAGAGACCCGCCCCGGGTCAGGCCGTGCCGCCTTCTCTCTCCAGTTGCCATCCGAGCTCCTCTGCGGTCCCGGGAGCTCCGAGAATCCTGCGCCGGGTGTGCGACTCGGCCTGCTCCATCCGTGCGCGGTGGGCGCGCCGCTGGTCCAACACGGCATTGCGCACGGCGAACTGCACCTGACGGGGGTCGTGGACGAGCACCTGCTCGGGAATGCGCACTTCCAGCCATCCGGGCAGCCCCGGGGCGTGGGCGATGCGCACGGGCAGCAGGCGCGGTACGAAAGGCAGCGTGCAGCGAGCGCAGTCCTCGCAGCCCGGCGCGCACACGGGCTCTTCGCGGAACACCGCATAGACCCGGTCCGCCCACCAGATCGCATGCGCACGTCCCAGCAGCATCACCGCGACGTAGTGAGGGGAGGACGGGTCAGGATCCCCGCCCGTCAGCGGCATGTTCAACCGCACCCGTCCCCACGCGGGGCCCGAGCGCATCAGGCGGGAATGCAGCACGCTCGGCCTGTCGGTGCCGGAGCTCATCAAGGCGGTCGCGGCCTTCGGGGCGCCGTGCACACCGCTGCCGGAAGCCCAGATCAGAGCGCCGTCGGGCACCAGCGGGTCGGTCGGTTCCATGAACCTGTCCCGGGTGATCCGCGCACGCAGCCGATCGGTCACGACGACCAGCGAGACGTCGTCGAGGACCGAGGCGAGATCCGTCCACGTGCGCACCAATGTCGCGACGCGCACCCCGTCGACCGTCTCGATCTGCCACGGCTGAAGAGGCACCCGGCTCCACTGCACGACATCGTCGGACGCGCGATGCGCAGCGTTCGGAGTGCCGAGGTGCACCGTGGGGATCCCCCAGCGCGCGTCCATCGGCTCGCGTCCGGTCATGTCGGGGTCGCCCGGACAGGGAAGACCCCAGGCCCGAGCCGCGGTCAGACCGACCAGCGCAGCCTCGGGGTGCAGGCGCAGCATCGCATCGGCGACGTCCCAGCGCGTGACCCTGCCGGCGCGGAGCGCGTCGGTGCACGCGTAGAGGCCCTGCCGGAGCCGGGTGACGTCCCGGCGGCGGAGGCGCTGCGGCTCCACGCCTGCGACGCGGGCGTCATGCGTCGTGAACACGGGTCGGGGCAGCGCGTCCGGGAGATCTGCCAGGGCATGGGGCATGTCGTGAAGTCTCCCGTCCTCGCCGGGCGTCCGGGCTCTGTCCCCAACCTGCAGGTCAGAGGACCCGGCGCGACACGAGAAGTGACCGCGGAGAAGAGATGCGCCTGCGCGGAGGGCGGGTCCACGGGGAGCACCGTCCGACAGAGAGTCCCGGGCCGATGGTGCCGCCCGAGAGGAACCCTCGTGTGACCTGCGCCCCACTCCCGGAGCGACCACGCCTCCGCGTGTCTCCTTATGTGAATCATCAGTTGCGCTAATACTCGTCGACCCCCACGATGGGACGGTCCTGCCGCCGACCCCGTGGAGCCCGCGTGACCACCTCGATCTCTGCCTCGACCTCCGCTGACACGTCGGCCGTCCCGGCGTCTGCGCCCTCGGCCGACGCATCCTCCCTCTCGCCGCATCTGCGCGCCCTCGCCGAGCGCCTGCAAGGCCTCCTCGGTGAGGACGTCGTGCTCACCGATCCCGACCCGGTCTACACGGGTGACCACGCAGTCCCCTCCGCCCCTGGCACGAGCTTCCTGCTCACCCTCCCCCGCGACGTCGAGGGAGTGCAGACGGTCCTCCGCCTCGCCCACGAGACCGGCACGACCGTCGTCCCGCGCGGCGCCGGCTCGGGGCTGTCCGGCGGCGCCACCCCGGTCGACGGCTCGATCGTGCTGGGCCTCGAGCGGCTCACGCGCATCCGCGAGATCGACGTGCTCGACGAGGTCGCCGTGGTGGAGGCGGGCGTGATCACCGCGGACCTCTCCGAGGCGCTCGCGCCGCACGGCTTCTTCTACGCTCCGGACCCGGCGAGCGCGCGGCTCTCCAGCATCGGCGGGAACATCGCGACCAACGCCGGCGGCCTGCACTGCGCGAAGTACGGCGTGACCCGGGAATCCGTGCTCGGCCTCGAGGTGGTCCTGGCCGACGGCACGCTGCTGCGCACCGGCCACCGCTCGATCAAGGGCGTCACCGGGCTCGACCTCACGCAGCTGCTCATCGGCTCCGAGGGCACGCTCGCGATCGTCGTCGCGGCGACCGTGCGGATCCGCCCGCTGCCCGTCGCCCGACGCACCGTGCTCGCCCGCTTCCCCACGGTCGCGGGCGCCGCGGCCGGGGTGAACGCGATCTCGCGCAGCCCCGTGCGGCCGGCGGCCTGCGAGCTGCTGGATGCGCGCTCCCTCGAGGACATCGACGAGAACACGGGAGCGGGCGTCGCCGCGGGAGAGAGCGCGGTGCTGCTCGTCGAGCTCGACGGCTACGGCATCGCGGAGCAGGCGGACGACCTGATCGTCGCGCTCGGCGGCGGGGACCCCGACCCGTCGGGAGTCGAGATCCGCGTCCTGGAGGACCAGGCGGAGGCCGAGCACTGGTGGGAGCTGCGCCGCTCGGGCCGCGGCTCCGGCGCCGGGCACTTCCGCCTCGGCGAGGACGTCGCGATCCCGAAGTCGCGCCTCGCCGACGCCTTCGCGGTGATCGAGCGGATCGGCCGCGAGCACGGCATCCGCACCTCGGCGGTCGCCCACGCGGGCGACGGCAACCTCCACCCGTCGCTCTCGCTCCCGCGCCCCGAGGACAACCCGGACCCCTCGGCGCCGCTGCCGCCCGTGCTCCACGACGCGGCCGACGACCTGGTCCGCGAGGCCCTGGCCCTCGGCGGCACCATCAGCGGCGAGCACGGCATCGGCACCGCGAAGCACTCCTGGCTCGACCTCGAGCTCTCCGACGCGTCCCGCGCGCTCCAGCGCCGCCTCAAGGACGCGTTCGACCCCCAGCACCTGCTCAATCCCGGGAAGGCCCTCTGACCCCGATGAACACTGCGACCACCGCGAACACGGCGAACACCGCGAACACTGCGACCGGCGCCGATCCCGCTCCGGCGCTCTCCCCCGCCGAGCTGCTCTCCGACCTGGGCTCGCGCGAGGACCGCGCGCGAGGCTTCGGGAAGGCCTCCTCGCTTCCCGCCGACTCGATCCCGCTGCTCGGCGGCGCCCCGAGCGAGGACCTGCTCCCCCTCGCGCAGATCCGCCACGCGGCCGAGGACCTCACCGCCGACCCGTCGGCCCTCGCCGCGGCCCTCCAGTACTCCCAGAGCCCGGGCCTGGCGGGCCTGCGCGACTGGATCGCTCGGCGCGAGGGCACGGAGCCCGGGCGGATCGTCGTCACCAACGGCGCCTTCCACGGGCTCTCGCTGCTGTTCGACGCCCTGCTCGACGAGGGCGACGCGGTGATCGTCGAGGACCCCACCTACCCCCTGATCTTCCGCGACCTGCAGCACAAGCGGCCCCGGCTCGTCCCGCTGCGTCTCACGGAGAGCGGCTTCGACATCGACGCGCTCGAGGCGCGCCTGGTCGCGGGCGAGCGCCCGAAGCTGCTGTACACGGTGCCCGATCACCACAACCCCACCGGGTACGTCACCGCCCCGGCCGAGCGCGCACGCCTCGTCGAGCTCGCGGAGCGCTTCGGCTTCGTGATCGTCTCCGACAACGCGTACCACTCGCTCGGCTTCGACGGCCCCTCGCTGCCCGACTACCCGCTCGACTCGGACCGCGTGGTCCACGTGCGCACCTTCTCCAAGGTGCTCGGGCCCGGCCTGCGGCTGGGCTGGCTCGCGCTGCCGGCGTGGCTCGTCGGCCCCGTGACGCGGCTGCGCGCGAACCAGGACCAGCACTCCTCGGTGCTCGTGCAGGCGATCGTCGAGAGGGTCCTCGGGGCCGGATCCGCCGCGCACCCCGCTCCCGGCGACGGTCCGCTCGCCCCGCGCGGCTTCGACGCCATCGCCGCGCGCGCCCGCACCGCCTACGCCGAGCGCTTCGACCTCGTGACCTCGATCCTGGACGAGCAGGTGCCCGGGGGTATCGAGGTCGTCCACCGCACGGGCGGCATCTTCGCCTGGGTGCGGGTGCGCGACGAGCGCATCGATCTCGCCGCCGCCCAGCGCGTGGCCCGCGAGCGGACCTGGACGGACGCCGTGCTGGGCCGGTACTTCTTCTGGGAGGGCTCCGGCGCGTGCCCGGCCGACGACCGCGGCGCGCTGCGCGTGGGCATCAGCCATCTGCCCCCCGAGCGCCTGCGCGAGGGAGCCGCGCGTCTCGCCGCCGCCCTGTCCGACCCGGAGGCCCGAGGGTGACCCGGCCCGTCGGCCCCGCCCCCGTCGGCCCCGATGTCACCCGCCGGCGCCTGCTGCGCGGGATCGGCGCGGGCGCGCTGGGCCTCGCCGCCCTGCCGCTCGCTGGCTGCGCGCTCGAGGCCGCCCACGCGGCGGGCGACTCCGAGACGCCCGAGGACGAGCTGACCTTCCTCATCTCGAACCTCGACGGCGGATGGGTGCCCTCCAAGAGCGCGATCTCGAGCTACGAGGCGAACGTCTGGCAGCAGCTCACCGACAAGCTCGTCCACACGGACGAGAAGGGGACCATCACCCCCTGGATCGCCGAGAGCTGGGACGTCGCGAGCGACTCGACCGAGTTCACGCTGCACCTGAAGGACGGCGTCACCTTCTCCGACGGCACGGCCCTGGACGCCGACGCGGTGGTCGCGAACCTCGACGTCTGGGCGAAGGGCCGGCCCGACGCGGGCATCGCGAAGGTGGGCCTGTTCCCCGGCTCGACCTACGACGGGGCCGAGGCGCTCGACGAGCGCACCGTGCACGTGCGCTTCACCGCCCCGTCCCTCTCCTTCCTGCCGACCCTCGGCTACCACGGCTGCCTGCTGCTGAGCCCCGAGTCCGTCGCCCGCTCCCTCGGCGAGCAGTCGGACCTCGCCCACCAGATCGGCAGCGGCCCCTTCGTGCTGGACTCCTGGGCCGCGAGCGACCACGTCACCCTGGTGCGCCGCGAGGACTACGACTGGGCGCCGCCCGTGCTCGGCCGCGGCGGCGCCGCCGCCCTGCGGAAGCTCACCTTCAAGGTGCTCCCGGACGACACCCTGCGCGCCTCCGCCGCCCGCGCCCACCAGAGCGACGTGTCCTACAACGTGAACCCGCAGGTGCTGGACTCCTTCACGGAGGCCGGCTTCACGATCGAGGTGCCGCGCTATCTCGGCTTCACCCACGGCTTCCGGGTGCGCACGAACGTGGCGCCCTTCGACGACGTGCGCGTGCGCCGCGCGATCTCCCGCGGCATCGATCGCGACGAGATCCTGCGCACCGTGTTCACGAAGGACTGGGAGAGCGCGACGAGCTGGCTGCAGTCGAGCGTCCCCGAGGCGGAGGACCATTCGGATCTCTTCCCCTTCGACCCGGACTCGGCCGCGCAGCTGCTCGACGACGCCGGATGGACGGGGCGCTCCGACGACGGCTACCGCACGAAGGACGGCACGGAGCTCGCGTTCACCCTCTACCCGACCCCGTACCTCACGGGCTCCGTGCCCGAGGCCGAGCTGATCTCCCAGCAGCTGGGGCGTCTGGGCATCCGCGTCGCGACCCAGAAGATCGACGTCGCGGGCTACTCCGGGAAGGTCGAGGACAATCCCGACCAGGGCCTCGCCGAGGTCACCCGCAGTTTCGTGGACGCGGGCACCGTGGCGGGCGTGATCACGGCCGACGGCGAGGACTGGTTCGCCCTCGAGGACTCCGACGAGCGCCTCGTGGATCTCGCCGGCCAGGTGGCCGGCACCGCCGACCGCACGGAGCGCGCCGGCGTGATCGACGAGCTCTCGCAGCACGTCCTCGAGCAGGCCTACTTCATCCCGCTCGAGCAGAACGTCCAGCGCATCTACGTGCAGACCCCCGAGCTCTCCGGCATCACCTTCAACGCCGTCGCCATCCCCTCGTACCACGCGGCGACGAAGACGGGCTCGGGGTCCGACGGCGAGGGGGCGGACGCATGATCGCCCTGAAGCGCATCGCCCAGGCCGTCCTCGTCATCGCCCTGGCCTATGTGCTCGTGTTCCTGGTGCTCGCGGCGATCCCCGGCGACCCGGTGAGCGCGCAGCTCGAGAACCCGCAGGCCGGCTACTCCGAGGCCGAGAAGGCGCAGATCCGCTCGTTCTACGGGCTCGACAAGCCCGTGCTCGTGCAGCTGCTCCTCTCGATCGGCAACGCCCTGCGCGGCGACCTCGGGATCTCGCTCGCGACCTCGGCGCCGGTGTCGACGACGATCGCGGAGGCGATCCCCTCGACACTCACCCTCGCCGCGACCGCCATGGTGTTCGCGCTGCTGATCGCCCTGGTGCTCGGCTTCGCCTCGCAGAGCCTCGGCGAGAGCCGCCTGGGCGGCCTCGTGCGCTCGCTGCCCACGGTGTTCCTGTCCACCCCGAACTTCCTCATCGGCCTGGTGCTGATCCAGGTGTTCGCTGTGCAGCTCGGGGCCTTCTCCATCATCGATCCCGAGACCGCCGGATCCACGGCCTTCGCGGCCCTGACCCTCGCGATCCCCGTGTCCGCGCAGATCGCGCAGGTCTTCATCACCGCCCTGGACACGACCTCCGCGCTCGACCACACGGAGGTCGCGATCTCCCGCGGGCTCGCGCCGGTGCGGGTCTTCGCCCGCCATCTGCTGCGGCCCTCCCTGCTGCCCACGGTCACCGTGTGCGGGCTCGTGGTCGGCGAGCTGCTGGGCGGCTCGCTCATCACCGAGACGATCTTCGGGCGCGCCGGCATCGGCACCGTCGTCCAGAAGGCCGTGACCAGCCAGGACGTGCCCGTGCTGCAGGCCGCCGTGGTGCTCTCCGCGGCCGTGTTCGTGGGCGTGAACCTCGTCATCGACCTCGTGCTGCCGCTGCTCGACCCGCGGCTGCGCGCACCCCGGGAGGCGTCATGACCGCAGCGGCCCTCACCACCGGCGACCCCTCGGGCTCGCCCGAGCACGCGCCCGCGGGCGCTCCCGCGCAGGCAGGATCCCGGATCCGCAGCCTCCGTCGCCTGCCCCCGACCGTGTGCCTGTCCCTCGCCGTGCTGCTCCTCGTGCTCGCGTTCTCCCTCGTGCCGGGCCTGTTCACGAGCGCGGACCCGGCCGTCGGCGTGCCCGACCGGAAGTTCACCCCGCCCGGCGGCCAGTACCTGCTGGGCACCGACCATCTGGGCCGGGACCTGCTCTCGCGCATCATCCACGGCTCGGCCTCCTCGATGACCAGCGCCCTGATCGCGGTCGCGATCGGCGTGCTCGTGGGCGGGGCGATCGGCCTCGTCTCCGGGTACGCGGGCGGCTGGGCCGACGCGGTCCTGGGCCGCCTGGTCGACGTGCTGCTGGCGATCCCGAGCTTCCTGCTCGCCGTCGTCGTGGTCACGGCCCTCGGGTACGACACCCGCAACGCCGCGATCGCGACCGGCGTCTCCGCGGTGGCGGTGTTCGCCCGGCTCATGCGCGCCGAGGTGCTGCGCGTGCGCACGAGCGTGTTCATCGAGGCCGCCCGCCTGAACGGCGGCTCCGGCGCGTACATCCTGATCCGCCACGTGCTGCCGAACGCCGTGCGCCCCGTGCTGTCCCTCGCCGTCCTCCAGTTCGGCCTCGCGATCCTCACCATCGCGGGCCTCGCGTTCCTGGGCTACGGCGATCCGCCGCCGGCCTCCGACTGGGGCCTGCTGGTGGCCGACGGCCGCGAGCACCTCCTGCACGCGCCCTGGCTGGTGATCGCGCCCGGTCTCGTGATCGCGATCGTCGTGCTCTCCGTGAGCCGCCTCAGCCGCTTCATCGACACCGAGAGGAACCGATGACCTCCACCGACACGGGCACCGACACCCGCCCCGACGCAGGGGCCGCCGCCGAGCGAGACACCGAGGGCGGCGCCGCTCCCCTGCTGACCGTCGAGCACCTGCGCGTGGCCTACGGCGAGCGCGCCGCGGCCCGCGAGGTCGTCCGCGACGTGTCCTTCTCCGTCCCGGCGGGCTCGACCCTCGCCCTCATCGGCGAGTCCGGCTCGGGCAAGTCGACGATCGCCCGCGCCGTGCTGCGCCTGCTCGAGCGCCGCGGTGCCCGCGTCGAGGGCAGCGTCCGCCTGCGCGGACGGGAGATCTCCCGTCTTCCGGAGCGCGCCCTGCGTCCCCTGCGCGGACGCGTGCTGGGCTTCGTCCCACAGGATCCGGGCAGCGCCCTGAACCCCGTGCGCACCATCGGCTCCCAGGCCCTCGAGGCCGCGGCGCTCGTGCCGGACGCCCGCAGCCGGGCCGCACGCGAGGCTCTCGTGCGCGAGGGGCTCGAGCGAGCGGGCCTCACGGACCCCGAGCGGATCGCCGCCTCCTACCCGCACCAGCTCTCCGGCGGGCAGCTGCAGCGCGTGCTCATCGCCCTGGCGATCATCCCCGGCCCCGCCCTGCTCGTGGCCGACGAGCCCACGAGCGCCCTCGACGTCACCGTCCAGAAGCAGATTCTGGACCTGCTGGCGTCCCTCCAGGACGAGCTCGACATCGGCCTCCTCCTGATCACCCACGACCTCGCCCTCGCGGCCGAGCGCTCCCAGCAGGTCGTCGTCCTCTCGGGCGGCACCATCCAGGAGGCCGGCCCCACCGCCGAGGTCTTCGCCCATCCCCGCTCGGAGTACACCCGGCGCCTGCAGGCCGACGTCCCGGGCCTGCACCCCGATCGCTTCGCCGCCCTGCGCGCCGAGCGGGAGCTCGAGGAGAAGGGCGCGGCATCGCCCGCCCCCTCCACTGCTGACGCCTCCTCGCCCGCCGCCGCGCCGCGCGTGGCCGCCCGCGGCATCTCCCGCACCTTCCGCGGCACCGCCGGCCACGAGATCAGAGCGCTGGACCAGGTGTCCTTCTCGATCCCACGCGGCACCACCCACGCCCTCGTCGGCGAGTCCGGCTCCGGGAAGACCACGGCGGCCCGCGCCCTGCTGGGGCTCGAGCGCCTGGACGCCGGGACCCTTGTGGTCGACGGCCGGGCGGTGGACCCGTCGGACCCCCGCGCCCTGCGCGCGCTGCGGCGCGACCTGCAGCTCGTCCACCAGAACCCCTTCACGTCGCTCGACCCGCGCTTCACCGTCGGCCGGATCGTCCGCGAACCTCTCGACCTGTATCGCGTGGGCGATGCCGCCGAACGCGCGGAGCGCGTGCGCTGGGCGCTCGCCGCGGTCCGTCTCGACGAGGAGCTCCTGGGCAGGCGGCCGACGGCCCTCTCGGGCGGACAGCGCCAGCGCGTCGCGATCGCCCGCGCCCTGGTGCTGCGCCCCGAGGTGCTCGTCCTCGACGAGCCGACGAGCGCCCTGGACGTCACGGTGCAGGCCGGGATCCTCGAGGTCCTCGTGCGCCTGCAGAAGGACCTGGGACTGACCTACCTGTTCATCTCCCACGACCTGGGAGTGGTGCGGCAGGTCGCCGACACCCTCACCGTGCTGCGTCGCGGCGAGGTCGTCGAGGAGGGCGAGGCCGCGCGCGTCTTCGCCGCTCCGCAGCACGAATACACCCAGCGCCTGCTCGCCTCGATCCCCGCGCACGGCGCGAGCACGGGGAAGATGGGAAGCACGGGCGGCGCGCCCGGCGACGAGATCCTGGAGGCCACCGCATGACCGACACCCGCACCACGCCCGCCCGCTCCATCACCTGGGAGGAGGTGTCCTGGGAGGATCCGCGCGCGGCCGCGCTGCGCGAGGCGATGGACGCCGAGGTCGGCCCGCGCTACGTGCCGATCCGCGGCGCCTCGACCCCTCCGGGGCGGCCAACGGGCGACGACGTGGAGACGGTCGTGCTCGCACTCGTCGACGGCGAGGCCGCGGCCACCGGCACGCTGCGCCTCCTCCCCGAGCGGCTCGAGGTCAAGCGGCTGTTCGTCGGCCCCGCGTTCCGCCGCCTGGGCCTGGCGCGGGCGATCCTCGCCCATCTGGAGAACGCCGCCCGCGCGCGCGGCGCCCACGAGCTGTTCCTGCAGACCGGCAACCGCCAGCCCGACGCGATCGCGCTGTACGAGCGCGAGGGGTGGGAGCACGTGGAGGTGTTCGCGCCCTACGACCCGAGCGACGGGATCAGCGTCTGCTTCCGCAAGGACCTGGCCCCGCCGGCCGAGGGCTGAGCGGCCGGTCCCCCACGCCGGGACGGCTCCTCAGCCCAGCAGCTCCGCGACCCGGGCGTCGGACTCCGCGAGCGCCGCACGGTCGAAGGTCGTCCCGGAGGCGAGGATCTCGTCGGCACCGGCGGTCTCGACGAGCCGCTCGAGGCGGGGCCGCAGGGTCGACGCGCTGCCCGCCCACGCGGTGGCCAGTCCGCTCTCGAGCCGGTCACGCTCGCGCGATCCGAGCTCGCGGCCGCGGATGCTCGCGGGGCTCTCGAGCGGCGGGAAGGCGCCGGTCACGCGGGAGCGGACCATCGCCCGGATCTCGGGCAGGGCGAGCTCGCGGGCCTCGGCGTCGCTGCCTGCGACCAGCAGGTCCATCGACAGCATCACGTGCGGGACGCTGCCCGCGTGCGGGCGGAACTCGCGGCGGTAGGCGGCGATCCGCTCCCCCACGTCCTCGGCGAGAAGCACGGGCCCGCCGATCACCACGGGCAGACCCAGGCGGGCCGCGGTGCGCAGTCCGGTACCGGTGGCGAGCAGGTGGATCGGCGGCGGGGTCCCTCCCGCCGGGCGGGCGGTGATCGGGGCCTCGCCCTCGAGGTGCTCGCGCACGCGGGCGACCTCCTCGGCGAACTCGTCGGCGGTGATCCCGGTGCGGCCGAGCGCCTCGCGCACGGGCGCCGTGAAGCCGAGCGAGCGGCCGATCCCGAGGTCCACCCGATCGGGTGCGAGCGCCTCGAGCATGAGGAACTGCTCTGCCACGACGAGCGGACGGTGGTTGGGGAGCATCACCCCGCCGGAGCCGAGCCGGATCCGCTGCGTGCGCTGCCCGATCGCCGCGAGCAGCACCGCCGGGGAGCCGCTCGCGATGCCTGGCACGCCATGGTGCTCGGCCACCCAGAACCGGTGGTAGCCCAGGGACTCCGCCGTGGTCGCGCGCTCCACGCTGTCGCGCAGGGCGGCGGCCTCGGGGCGCCCCTCGCGCGTGCGGGAGCGGTCGAGCAGGGAGTACCTCACGCTCGTCCCAACGCGCAGGGCTCTCGAGACCTTCCCGAACGGTGCGGGCCCGGGCGGGCCGGTGCGGCCCTCCGTCCCGGGCGCTGCTCGGAGGCCCGCCCCCGCAGCAGGATGAACCCGGATGAACCGGACGTCGGACCCGCCGTGTCCCCTGTCCCGCCGCCTGCGATACTTCCCGTGTGAACCCGCTCGTCCTGCAATCCGATTTCGGTCTCGACGACGGCGCCGTCAGCGCGATGCAGGGCGTCGCCGTCGGCGTCGATCCTCGGCTGCGCATCCACGACCTGACGCACAACATCCCGCCCTACGACATCTGGGAGGGCTCGTACCGTCTCGCCCAGGTGGTCTCGTACTGGCCGGAGGGGACGGTGTTCGTCTCCGTCGTCGACCCCGGCGTCGGCTCGGACCGGCTCTCGGTCGTCGCGCGCACCGCCACGGGCCACCTCGTCGTCACGCCGGACAACGGCACCCTCACGCACCTCCATGCGATCTTCGGCATCACCGCCCTGCGCCAGATCGACGAGACCATGAACCGTCGTGCCGGCTCCGAGGAGTCGTACACGTTCCACGGCAGGGACATCTACGCGTTCACGGGCGCCCGTCTGGCCTCCGGGGCGATCGCCTTCGAGGACGTCGGCCCCGAGGTCCCGCTCGAGCGCCTGGTCTCCCTCCCCCTGCTCGAGCCCGAGCTGCGCGAGGGCGCCGTCCACGGATCCATCGACGTGCTCGACGTGCGCTACGGGTCCCTGTGGACCTCGATCCCGCGCACGCTGTTCGCGCGGCTCGGCGTCCGCCACGGCGAGCGGGTCCAGCTGCGCGTGCGGCACCAGGGGCGCGTGGTCCACTCCGCGCAGATGACCTTCGCCCCGAGCTTCGCCGCGGTCGAGCTCGGCGAATCCCTGATCTACGTGAACTCGCTGGACCGGATGGCGGTCGCGATCAACCGCGGCTCCTACGCCCGCGCGTTCGACCTGGGCACGGGCTCCTCGTGGGAGGTCGCCCTCGAGCCCGTCCGCCCCGCTCCGTCCGCCGCGTCGGCGGACGCCCCCGCACCGTCCGAGAATCGGAGCCGTCCATGAGCCCGCGCATCTCCCCCGTCACCCGCGTCGTCGCGATCGGCATCGGTGCGGCCCTGTTCTTCGTGCTCGGTCGCTTCCTCGCGATCCCCACGCCGATCCCGAACACCACGATCAACCTCCAGTACGCCGTGCTGGCTGTCTTCGCGGTGCTCTACGGGCCGCTCGTGGGCGTGCTCGCGGGACTCATCGGGCACGTGCTCGTGGACGCGACGGGATTCGGCATGTGGCCCACCTGGGAGACCGGAAGCGCCGTGTTCGCCCTGATCGTGGGCCTGGTGATGCTGCACAACCATGTGCGCGAGGGCGAGTTCCCGCGCCCCACCCTGGTGCGGTTCGTCCTGGCCGTCGTGGTCGCGAACGCCGTCACCTGGGTGCTGTGGGCGCCGATCGGCGACGTGCTGATCATGGGCGAACCCGCCTCGAAGGTCTTCACGCAGGGGGTCATCGCCTTCGTCGTGAACTCGGTGACCGCCGCCGTGCTGGGCGGGATCATCCTCGGGATCTACGCCCGCTCGCGCACCCGGACCGGCTCCCTGACGCTCGACAGGTGAGCGTCGAGAACCCGAGGCCGGGCGGGGCCGTCACCTCCGACAAGCCCGACGCAGAGACCCCCGCCCGCCTCCGCGACTTCTCCTTCCGCTATCGCGCCCAGTCCGAGCCCACGCTGCGCGGCATCGACCTCACGGTGCGCCGCGGGGAGAAGATCGCCATCGTCGGCCCTTCGGGATGCGGCAAGTCGACGCTCCTCGGGGCGCTCAACGGCCTCGTCCCCCATGTGCACGCGGGAGAGGCGAGCGGGAGCATCGAGGTCTTCGGGACCGATCCCGCCGCTGCTCCGATCATCGAGACCTCGCGGCGCGTGGGCACGGTGCTGCAGGACTCCTCCGGTCAGTTCGTGGGCCTGACCGTCGCCGAGGACGTGGCCTTCAGCCTCGAGAACCAGCAGGTCCCGCACGCGCAGATGCCCGGCCGCGTGGCCGGGGCCGCGCGGGCCGCAGGCATCGCCGACCACCTCGACGCCTCCCCGCAGCAGCTCTCCGGCGGGCAGAAGCAGCGAGTCGCGATCGCCGGCGTGCTCGTCGACGACGTCGAGATGCTCCTGTTCGACGAGCCGCTCGCGATGCTCGACCCCGCGGCCGGCCGCGCGGCCGTCGAGCTCATCGACGACCTGCACCGCGAGCAGGGGCGCACGATCATCGTCGTCGAGCACCGGCTCGAGGATCTCCTGCACCGGCCTCTGGACCGGATCGTCCTCATGGACGAGGGCCGCATCGTCGCCGATCTCCCGCCCGACGAGCTGCTCGCCTCACCGCTCCTGCGCGAGCACGGCATCCGCCCTCCGCTGCACGTCGAGGCGCTGCGCCTCGCGGGCGCCCCGGTCACCGCGGACCAGCATCCGGCGGACCTTCCCCGCATGGAGCTCTCGTCCGCGCAGAGGGAGGCCGTGCGCACCTGGGTTGAGAGCGCGACGCCCGGGCAGTCCCGGCACACCGCGACCGCTGCCCAGCCCACGTCCCACGACGCGCTCCCGGCCCTGGACCTCGAGCACGTCGGCGCGATCCTGCGCCGCCCCGGCGCCTCGGCCGACGTCCGCGCGCTGCGAGGCGTCACGGCCCGGATCCGCCGCGGCGAGATGCTCGGCGTGATCGGCTCCAACGGCGCCGGGAAGTCGACGCTCGCGCGCGTGATCAGCGGTTTCGAGAAGGCCACCGAAGGCGTCGTGCGGATCGGAGGGGCCGACGCCGCCTCCTGGCCGCTGGCCGAGCACGGAGCGCACGTGGGCTTCGTCCTCCAGGAGCCCGGCCAGATGCTCTCCCAGCCCCTGCTCGAGGAGGAGATCCGCCTCGGCCTGCGAGCACGCGGCCTCGACGCCGAGGAGATCGAGCGGCGCACGGCGCGGGTGCTCGAGGTGACGGACCTGCGGCCGATGCGCTCCTGGCCGGTCTCGGCCCTCAGTCACGGGCAGAGGAAGCGGCTGAGCATCGCCTGCGTGCTCGCGCTCGAGCCGGAGATCCTGATCCTCGACGAGCCGACGGCCGGGCAGGACTTCGCCCACTACAGCGAGTTCATGGACTTCCTCGCGCGGATCCACGCGGAGGGCACCACGATCGTGCTGATCACGCACGACATGCACCTCGCCCTCGAGTACACCGACCGGGTGCTCGTGATCTCCGGCGGCGAGCTCCTCGCCGACACGGATCCCGCCGCCGTGCTCACCGACGAGTTCCTCGCCGAGCGCGCGGACCTCGTGGTCACGGGCCTGTTCACCCTCGCCCGGCGCTGCGGGATCCCCGACCCGATCGCGCTGGTCCACCGCTTCGTGGCCGCGGACCGCGCCGAGCGCGCTCTCCCCACGGCCTCCGGGGAGGATGCGCGATGACCGCTCCCCTCCTCGAGTACGTCGAGCGGCCCGGACTGCTGCACACCCTCACGGGCACCGCGAAGCTCGTGCTCACGATCGCGATGGTGCTCGCGGCGATGATCAGCTTCGACGTGCGCTTCCTGGCGGCGCTCGGGGTGCTGTCGCTGATCGGCTGGGCGCTCTCGCGGGTCCGGCTGCGCGATCTGGCGACGGTGCTGTGGATCATCCTCACCTTCATGGCGCTCAACAACCTGCTGATCTTCGTGTTCGCACCCGGCTACGGCAGCGAGCTGCTGGGCGCCCGGCACGTGGTCGTCCAGGGGCCCGGGCGCTGGGACCTCACGCAGGAGCAGCTGTTCTACCAGCTCGCCGTCACCCTCAAGTACTTCGCGATGCTGCCGGCGGTGCTGCTGTTCGTGGCGACGACGCGTCCGCCCGAGTTCGCCTCGTCCCTGCACCGCATCGGCGTCCCGTACAAGGTGGCCTTCGCCGTCTCCCTCGCGCTGCGCTTCATCCCGGACATCCAGCGCGAGATGCGCACGATCTCCCAGGCGCAGCAGGCCCGTGGTCTCGATATCTCGCGGAAGGTCGGGCTGGTCACGCGCGTGCGCAATGTGGTGTCGACGCTCATGCCCCTGCTGCTGGGCTCCCTGGACCGCATCGAGACGGTCTCCAGCGCCATGGAGCTGCGCGGCTTCGGCCGCGGACGCCACCGCACCTGGTACGACGTGAAGCCGATGCGCCTGAGGGACTGGAGCACGATCCTGGGCGCACTCGCGGTGGTCGCCGCCTCGATCGTCATGGTCGTCGTCGACGGCGGGCGCTACTGGAACCCGTTCGAGGCCTGATCACGGCCGACGGGCATCGCCCGCGCACACAGCAGCGCGGCCGCGTGACCATGAAGATCACGCGGCCGCGCCGTGCGATGAAGCGTTCGCGATCGCTGAGGCGATCACCACCGGGCAGCTGCCCGGCGGCGGATCACATCATGCCGCCCATGCCTCCCATGCCGCCCATGTCGCCGCCGCCGGCAGCCGGGGCCTCGGGCTCCGGCTTGTCGGCCACGACGGCCTCGGTGGTGAGGAACAGACCGGCGATCGAGGCCGCGTTCTGCAGCGCAGAGCGGGTGACCTTGACCGGGTCGATGATGCCCGCGGTCAGCAGGTCCTCGTACTCGCCGGAGGCGGCGTTCAGGCCCTGGCCGATCGGCAGGTTCTTGACCTTCTCCGCGACGACGCCGCCCTCGAGGCCGGCGTTCACGGCGATCTGCTTGAGCGGGGCCTCGATGCCGACGGACACGATGCCCGCACCGGTCGCCTCGTCGCCCTCGAGCGCGAGCTTGGCGAAGGTGTCCTTGCCCGCCTGCAGCAGCGCGACGCCGCCACCGGCGACGACGCCCTCCTCGACGGCCGCCTTCGCGTTGCGCACGGCGTCCTCGATGCGGTGCTTGCGCTCCTTGAGCTCGACCTCGGTCGCGGCGCCGGCCTTGATGACGGCCACGCCGCCGGCCAGCTTCGCCAGACGCTCCTGGAGCTTCTCGCGGTCGTAGTCCGAGTCGGAGTTCTCGATCTCGGTGCGGATCTGCTTGACGCGACCGGCGATCCGGTCGGCCTCGCCCGCGCCCTCGACGATGGTGGTCTCGTCCTTGGTGACAACGACCTTGCGCGCCTGGCCGAGCAGCTCGAGGCCCGCGGTCTCGAGCTTGAGGCCGACCTCCTCGGAGATGACCTGGCCGCCGGTGAGGATCGCCATGTCCTCGAGCATCGCCTTGCGGCGGTCGCCGAAGCCGGGGGCCTTGACCGCGACGGACTTGAAGGAGCCCTTGAGCTTGTTGACGACGAGGACCGCGAGGGCCTCGCCCTCGACGTCCTCGGAGAGGATCGCGAGCGGCTTGCCGGCCTGGATGACCTTCTCCAGCAGCGGCAGCAGGTCCTTGACGTTCGAGATCTTCGAGTTCATCAGGAGGATGTACGGGTCCTCGAGGACCGCCTCCTGGCGCTCGGCGTCGGTGACGAAGTAGGGCGAGAGGTAGCCCTTGTCGAAGCGCATGCCCTCGGTGAGCTCCAGCTCGAGGCCCATGGTGTTGGACTCCTCGACCGTGATCACGCCCTCCTTGCCGACCTTGTCGAGGGCCTCGGCGATGAGCTCGCCGATGGCCGGGTCGGCCGCCGAGATGCCGGCGGTGTGGGCGATCTGCTCCTTGGTCTCGATCTCCTTGGCCTGCGAGAGCAGGGTCTCGGAGACCGCGGCGACGGCCTTGTCGATGCCGCGCTTGAGAGCGATGGGGTTGGCGCCTGCGGCGACATTGCGCAGGCCCTCCTTGACGAGGGCCTGGGCGAGGACGGTGGCGGTGGTGGTGCCGTCGCCCGCGATGTCGTCGGTCTTCTTGGCGACCTCCTTGACGAGCTCCGCGCCGATCTTCTCGTACGGGTCGTCGAGCTCGATCTCCTTGGCGATGGAGACGCCGTCGTTGGTGATGGTCGGTGCGCCCCACGACTTCTCGAGGACGACGTTGCGACCCTTGGGGCCGAGGGTGACCTTGACGGCGTCGGCGAGCTGGTTCATCCCGCGCTCGAGACCGCGCCGGGCCTCCTCGTCGTATGCGATGAGCTTGGCCATTGTGGAATCTCTCCCGTATCCGTGGTGTCCACCCGACCCTGTGCCCGCGACGGACGGCACCAGGCGCCGTGTTCACGTCACGCGGCGCCGGGTCCCTCACGGGGCCGGAATGCTCCTGGCTCTCCGCCGACGATCGCGCCCTTCCGGACGCTGTCACTCGTCGGCGTCGAGTGCCAGATCATCATAAGCACTCTCCCCCTCGGAGTGCTAACCCCTCCCACGGATTCCGCCGTCGGCGCATCCCTCGCACCTGCGAGCCCCTGGCACGCACGAGGGGCCGGCCACCGTACCCCGGTGACCGGCCCCTCATGCGGTGCCTGCTCGCATCGTCCGTTCGGCGCGCTCGTCGGCAGCGCCCGGCGAGACTCCTCGGAGTCCTCAGCCCTCGGGCTGCTCGACGGCGACGAAGGTGATGCGGTTGTCGTACTCGTCGCTCTGGCGGGCGTCGCCCGCGCCGACCTCGTCGGCCAGGGCCTGCGCAGAGGCCTTGTCCTCGTCGTCGCGGTAGAAGACGACGCTCTCCTGCTGGACGTTGTCGGCGGTGCCGATGCCGACCTTCGTCCAGCCGGCGTCCGTCAGGGACTTCTCCCAGGCGCCGGCCATGCCGGAGATCCCGCCGGCGTTCATCACGAGCACGGGGGTCGACTTGTCGGGCTCGGCCTGCTCCTCGCCGCCGCCGTCGGAGGAGTCATCGCTCTTCGACGAGTCGTCCTGCGAGCTCGCGGCCGTGGTGGGCGACTCGGCGCGGTCGTCCCCCGACTTCCCGAGCCCGCCGATGGTGAACAGCAGCACGAGCAGGACCACCACCGCGACGGCGATGATGATCAGGTAGACGAGGTTCTGGCGCCAGAACGACTCCTCGGCGCGATGCGCGCCGTGGTAGGCGACCTCGGTCGCCTCCTCGTCGAACTGGTCCGGAGGGTAGGGGTACTCGGAATCTGCCACGGACCCATTGAACCAGCTCCGGGCCGACGGAGCGGGGAGCCACGCGCGGTGCGCGGGCGGCGGCGCGGCTCAGGCGGCGTGGCCGGCGTCGCTCGCGCTCACGCGCCGGGCGCGAAGCCTGTGCACCAGGGCGGGCGCGGCGCGCAGCGCCTCGGGCCGGTCGAGCAGCGCGTTCAGCCGCACGAAATAGGCGGTCGGGGTGAGAGCGAGCTCCTCACGGATCCGACGCTCCTTCGCGCCGACGTACCGGAAGGTCCGCTCCTCCATCGCGAGGATCGCGCGCTCCTGCGCCGTGAGCTCCGCGCTCTCGTCGAGCTCGGTGAGCTCGGCGGAGTTCTCGGCGGGGACGTCGGCGGGGGCGGGCATGGGTCCACCCTACGGTCGCTCGCCGGGCCGTCCGTCCCGGCGCGCCGGGGACCCGTCGACCCGCCCTGGCTCCCCCGCTCCGCATGCCAGACTTGCCCCATGCCGCGCCCCCTCGCCGAGACCATCGCCCCCGACTGGGCCGAGGCCCTCTCCCCCGTCGAACCGGCGATCCATCAGATGGGCGACTTCCTGCGCGCCGAGACGGAGTCCGGGCGCGGATACCTGCCGACGGGCCAGAACGTGCTGCGCGCCTTCACGCGGCCGCTCGCCGACGTGCGCGTGCTCATCGTGGGCCAGGACCCGTACCCCACGCCCGGCCACCCGATCGGGCTGTCCTTCGCGGTCGAGGAGCACGTGCGGCCGCTCCCCCGCAGCCTGCAGAACATCTTCAAGGAGATGCAGGAGGACCTGGGGATCGCCGCCGCGCCGCACGGCGACCTCAGCGCCTGGCAGGACCAGGGCGTGCTCCTGCTGAACAGGGTGCTCACGGTGCAGCCCGGCAGCCCCGCCTCGCATCGAGGGAAGGGCTGGGAGGCGGTCACGGAGGCGGCGATCCGCGCCCTGGCCGACCGCGGCGGCCCGCTGGTGGCGATCCTGTGGGGCCGCGACGCGCAGAGCCTGCAGCCGATGCTGTCGCCGACGCCCTGCATCACGTCCCCGCACCCGAGCCCGCTCTCGGCCTCGCGCGGATTCTTCGGGTCCCGTCCCTTCTCCCGCGCGAACGCCCTGCTGGAGCAGCAGGGGGCGGAGCCGATCGACTGGCGGGTCGTGCGGGACTGACGCCACCGGAGGCATGGCGCCGCGGCACCGTCCCGCCTACTGTGGGACGACCCGATCGGCGTCACTCCGGAGGATCGCGCGATGGCACTGAACCCCGCCCAGTTCACACCGCAGGGCCCCGGGGTCGACTACGACCCCCACTGGTACCGCAAGGCCGTGTTCTACGAGGTGCTGGTGCGCGGCTTCGCCGACGGCAACGGCGACGGCACGGGCGACTTCACGGGCCTCATCGAGCGCCTGGACTACCTGCAGTGGCTGGGCATCGACTGCCTGTGGCTGCCGCCCTTCTTCGCCTCCCCTCTGCGGGACGGCGGGTACGACATCTCCGACTACGGCGCGGTGCTGCCGGACTTCGGCTCCATCACCGACTTCGAGCGCCTGGTCTCCGAGGCCCACCGCCGGGGGATCCGCGTGATCATCGACCTGCCGATGAACCACACCTCGGACAAGCATCCGTGGTTCCTCGAGTCCCGCGCCGACCCGGAGGGGCCGTACGGCGACTTCTACGTCTGGTCGGACACGGACGAGAAGTACCGCGAGGCACGAATCATCTTCGTGGACACGGAGGAGTCGAACTGGTCGTTCGACCCGGTCCGCCGCCAGTTCTTCTGGCACCGCTTCTTCTCCCACCAGCCGGACCTGAACTTCGAGAACCCCGCGGTGCGCGAGGCGATGCTCGACGTGGTCCGCTTCTGGCTGGACAAGGGCGTGGACGGCTTCCGGGCCGACGCCATCCCCTACCTCTTCGAGGAGGAGGGGACCGACGGCGAGAACCTCCCGGCGACCCACGCCTTCCTCGCCGATCTGCGCCGCTTCGTGGACGAGAGCTGGCCGGGCCGCGTGATCATCGCCGAGGCCAACCAGTGGCCCGAGGACGTCGTGGAGTACTTCGGCACCCCCGAGGATCCCGAATGCCACATGTGCTTCCACTTCCCCGTGATGCCGCGCCTGTTCTACGCGCTGCGGGAGGGCAGCGCGCGCCAGATCGTCGACATCATGGCGCAGACCCCCGAGATCCCGCAGGGCGCCCAGTGGGGCACGTTCCTGCGCAACCACGACGAGCTCACCCTGGAGATGGTCACCGGGCAGGACCGCTCGGCGATGCTCGGCTGGTACGCGCCGGACGCTCGCATGCGCGCGAACGTCGGCATCCGCCGGCGCCTGGCGCCGCTGCTGGACAACTCCCGCTCGGAGATCGAGCTGATCCATGCCCTGCTGCTCTCGCTGTCGGGCTCTCCGTTCCTCTACTACGGGGACGAGATCGGCATGGGCGACAACATCTGGCTGACCGACCGCGACGCGGTGCGCACCCCGATGCAGTGGACGCCGGACCGCAACGCGGGCTTCAGCGACATCACCGACCCCGGCAAGCTGTACCTGCCGGTCATCCAGTCGCTCGTCTACCACTACGCGACCACGAACGTCGAGGCGCAGATGGCGCATTCGGGGTCGCTGCTGCACTTCGTGCGCTGGATGCTCGCGGTGCGCCGCGAGCACGACGCCTTCGGCATGGGCGCCTACCGGCACGTCGAGGCCGACAACGAGCGCGTGCTCGCCTTCACCCGCACCTACGACGGCGCGGACCACGGGGAGGAGGCCGACCAGCACGCCGAGACCCTGCTGTGCGTCTTCAACCTCTCCCCGCAGCCGGTGACAGCGCGCGTCGCGCTCGAGGGCCCGGGCCGACGGACCGTGCGCGACCTCTTCGGCGGCGCCGAGTTCCCCTCGCTCGGCGAGGACGGCACCCTGGACGTCATGCTCTCCGGCCACGGCTTCTACTGGCTGAAGGTGCGCCCCCTCGGCGAGCAGGGCGAGCCGATCACCCGGACCACGGCGATCCCGGTGATCGAGGGGCCCTGAGGCGGCGCCGACGAGCGACCTCGCTCACAGCTCCTTACGAACTCCAGGGCCCGGATCGCTAGAGTTCCTGTGGCTCTCGAGCCGCAACGGCGCATCGATGACACGACACGAGAGGTGCTCCCGCAGCAGCCCTGACACGGCACGGTCGACCGCGCGATCCACCCCGATCGTCCGTCAGGAGCACCCCCTTGCCCACCACTCCCGCCTCTCTCGGTCCTGCGTCCGCGCGCACCGCCGCAGGCATGATCGCCGTCGCCGCCGCGGCGGCCTTCCTCGCCACCTTCAACGAGACCTTCCTCAACGTCGCGCTCACGCCGATCATGGCCGACTTCGACGTCACCGTCGGGACGGTGCAGTGGCTGACCACCGCCTACCTGCTGGTCGCCGCCGTGTTCGTGCCCGTCTCGAACATCCTGTACCGCCGCTTGCCGACCCGTCCGCTGTTCGTCGCCGTCGTCGCCCTGCTCGTGCTGGGCTCGATCGTCGGCGCGATCGCCCCGTCCTTCGGGGTGCTGCTGCTGGGCCGTCTGCTGCAGGCGATCGGCACCGGCCTGCTCACCCCGCTGGGCATGACCATCACCCTCGCCGTCGCCCCGCGGGAGAAGCTGGGCCTGGCCATGGGCATCATGGCCGCGATGACGACTCTCGGCCCGTCGATGGCCATCGTGATCTCCGGAGTCCTGCTCACCGCCGCCCCGTGGACCGTGCTGATGTGGGTCTTCGGCGGCCTCTCGCTGCTCGTGCTCCTCGCGGGCGCCGCTCTGCTGCGTGAGGTCGGGGAGCGCGATCGCCCCGTGCTCGACGCCCCGTCCCTGGCACTGGTCGCGGTCGCCCTGGTGGGCATCCTCTACGGCATCTCGACGGCCTTCGACGGCTCCGCCCTGATCGCGGCGGCCGCGGCCGTCGTCGGTCTGATCTCCCTCGCCGGCTTCGTGACGCGCCAGCACCGGATCGAGAACCCGCTGATCGACCTGCGTCCGTTCCGCAGCACCCCGTTCGTCCTCGGTGTGCTGATGACGATGCTCGGGCTCGTGTTCGTGTTCGCCATGAACGTCGTGATCCCGGTCTTCCTGCAGTCCTCCCGCGGCCTGTCGCCGCTCGGCGCCTCCCTCACCCTGGCCCCCGGCATCCTCCTCACCGTGGCCATGGGGCCGGTGGCGGGTCGCCTGTTCGACCGCCACGGGGGCCGGCGCATGATCCCGGCCGGCTACCTGGTCATGGCGATCTTCGTGGTCCTGGTCGGAGTCGCCGCGGGCAGTCCGTCGGTCGTCCTGTTCGGCATCCTCTACGTCCCGGCGGTGCTCGGCACCTCGTTCGTCATCGGCCCCGCGCAGACCTTCGCGCTCTCGCACCTGGACCGCGAGACGAGCCCTCACGGCGTGACCGTCGTCAGCACCAGCTTCCAGATCGCGGGCTGCGTCGGAACCTCCCTGGGCGTGGGCGTCTACGGCGCCCTGACCGCCGCGGGCGCGGCGAGCGGCGCAGCCGAGGGCGGCGCCCTCCTGGGCTTCCGAGGCGCCGTCGGACTGGTGGTGCTCACCTCGCTGATCGGCGTCGGCCTGGCGATCGCCGCCTCCCGCAGCGCGCGGACGCGGCGCGTCCGCGAGACGGCCGCGCCCGAGGCGGCACCGGAGGACGCGGAGCACCGCGTCTCGCACATCACGAAGTCCGACGTCTTCGCGATCTCGAGCGGGCAGACCGTGCTCGAGGCCCTGCGGATGTTCGCCGAGCGCGGCATCTCGGGCGCCCCTGTGCTCGGGGACGACCGAACCCTCCTCGGGTTCCTCTCCGACGGGGACGTCATGCGCTACCTCTCGGCGCACCACCCGTCATCGGCGTCGATCTATTCCTTCGTCGCGGGCGCGGAGGAGGACATCGACGAGGCGATGCGCGACCTCGGGCGACTGCCGGCGATGCGTCTCGCGACGCACCAGGTGATCACGGTCGACGAGGACGCCTCGATCTCCGATGCGGTCGCGGCCCTCGCGGACGTGCGCCTGAAGAAGGTCCCGGTCGTGCGGGGCGAGGGCGGTCCCGTCGTGGGCATCGTCAGCCGCTCCGCCATCGCCCGTCTGGCGATCTCGACCTACCTGCACGGCCGCGGTGCCGCGCAGGGCCGCCCCGAGGGCCTCAGCACCATGACCGTCTGAGGGACAACGCACCGACAGGCCGCGCCGGGGCTCAGCCCTCGGCCTTGCCGATCCGCCAGTACCCCATGAAGGCAACCTGCTTGCGGTCCACGCCGATCTCGCGCACGAGGTAGCGGCGCAGGCGCTTGACCACGCCCGCCTCGCCCGCGATCCACGCGTAGAAGGGGCGCTCGTCGGGGTGGACCTCGGAGCTGCTGCCGTGGGCGGCCTGGGTGAGCTGCTGGGGGACCTCCCAGAGGATCGTCGAGTCGATGTCGACGTCCTCGAGCTCGACGCGATCGCCGGCCGCAGGGTCGGAGGGGAGGTCCGCGTCGGCCGCGACGGCCTCGCGCACTGCGGGCTCGAGCAGGGTGCCGTGCTCGGCGCCCTCGCGGGCGAGCCACACGACCTCGACGCCCGTCGGCCCCTCGAGATCCAGGCGGTCGGCGGCCGTCGGCACCTCGAGGAGGGCCCTGCCGCGCACGTCGGACCCGCGCAGGGAGTCGAGGATCGAGGCGATCGCCGGCACCGCGGTCTCGTCGCCGACGAGGAGCAGGTCCTTCGCGCCGCCGGGCTCGAACTCGATGCCGCCGCGGGACTGCTCCCCTCCGCGGCTGGGGCCGATGAGGTGCAGGCGCCCTCCGGGGCGCACGGCCTGCGCCCAGCTGCCGGCGGGGCCGCCGACGCCGTGCTCGTCGGTGTGCAGGACCATGTCGACGACGAGCTCGCGGGCGGCCTCGTCCCAGTCGCGGATCGTGTAGGTGCGCATGGCGCCGCGCACGTCCTCGTCGACCTGCAGCCAGGCCTGGTACCAGGAGAGGTCGTCGCTCTGGTGGGTCTCGAGGAAGTCCACGAGATCGAAGGCGGGATCGCCCCCGCCGGGCGGGATGATGAGCTTGAACCGCTGATCGAGCGGATGGTGGTCGATGCCGAACTCCGCCATGCCCTCACCGCCCAGCACCACGCGGCGGAAGGCGGGGGTCAGGTCCTCGACGCGGAGGACCTCGGCGAGATGGGCGGTGGTGGACGGACGCGGCACAGCGGCTCCTTCGGACGTGCGGGCGGGCAGCGCGGGGCTGCGGGGCGGAACAGCAGCGCGTCCGACCATTGTGCCAGGCAAGGCTGCCCTCACTGAAGGCCGGCGGAGGGTCCGCCAGGTCACATCCGGCTCGACCGGTCGACCGGGGCGTGTGGCATCCTCGGTGACTGCGCACAGCGCCGCCCTCGCCGCGCGCCCGGAGACGGGCCGCGCGCACGGCGCCCACCGACAGGAGAACGATGTGAACGAGACCCCCCGGTCACCCGCCGAGGAGGCCCAGGATCCGAGCACCTCGCCCGAAAGGCTGATGGAGCTCACCGAGCGGCACCCCCAGCTGCACGGACTCCTGGTCGAGAACCCCTCCTGCCCGGACGTGGCGCGGCAGTGGATCCTCGCGACCAACGCGCGCGTGCGCGCGAAGCAGGCGAAGCAGCAGCCCGACACGGCGGAGCCCGACCAGGCGCAGCAGGCAGCTCCCGATCCGGACGGCGATCTCGAGGACACCGGCGACGTGCTCGCCACCCGGCAGATCCAGCGCACCGACTCCGCGGATCCCGCCCCCGCGGTCCCCGAGGGCGACGACGGCCCGCCCACCCAGGCCATGGCGCCCTCCGACGCCCCCGCTCCCCTGCGCCGCGAGCCGCCCCGGCTCGCCGCGGAGGGCGCGTCGGACCGGGAACCGCCGACCGCGCCCGGTGGAGATCCCGACGCGCAGTCGGCATGGGGCCTGCCGCCGGTCGCGGACGCCCCGGCGTCGGCCCCCACCCTGCCGCCGATCAAGCCGCCGCAGGAGCACCCGGTGGCAGAGCCCGCCGCCTCGAGCGGCACGGTGCGCCACGTGAAGCCCGACGGCGGGGTCGTCCCGCTCGGGCCCTCCGCCTCGGGCCCGTCGATGCCCTCGCCCTCGCAGTCGGCCCCCGGATCGGACCAGGGCTACGGCTACCCGGCTCCGGCCCCGACCGCGAACTTCGAGGAGCCCGTGCAGGCCGGCGCCGCCTACGCCGGACATGAGGAGTACGACGAGCAGGACGGGCACGACGACGGCGGGGACGAGGACTCGGGCCGCAGCCGCGCCACCTGGTGGGCGTGCGGCGGCTGCCTGCTGCTCGCCCTGATCGTCGCGCTGGTCGCGATCTTCGGCCTGCGCTCCTTCTTCTCCGGCGGGGACGACGAGTCCGCGCAGCAGACCAGCGCGAGCTCGTCGGCCTCGAAGGAGCCCTCGGAGAAGTCCAGCGAGTCGAAGACCGAGACGTCGACCGAGGCCGAGGACAAGTCCCCGGCGCCCGACGATGCGAAGGACCTCAGCCGCGTGGTCTCCCCCACCGGCAACATCACCTGCAGCCTGGACGACGACTCGGTGGGCTGCTCGCTGGACGACCGCTCCTTCGGCGGAGACAGCGAGGACTGCTCCTCGGGCCCGTTCTCGATCGGCGTCGCCGACGAGAAGGCGGACCTGCAGTGCGGCACGACGTTCGGCGGGGACTCCCCGACGACCCTCTCGTACGACGAGAGCGCCGCTCAGGGCGACACCGCCTGCCGCAGCGAGTCCGACGGCATGACCTGCTGGAACGTGAAGACGGGCCACGGGTTCACGGTCGCGAAGTCGGGTTACGAGACCTTCTGACCCGCGATCCGCATCCAGGTGTCCACGACGGTGTCGGGGTTCAGCGAGATCGAGCCGATGCCGGCGCGCCGCAGGCGCTCGGCGAGCTCGGGATGGTCGCTCGGGGCCTGACCGCAGATCCCGACGTACTTCCCGCGCTCGCGGCACGCGCGGATCGCGAGGTCGATGAGCTGCAGCACCGCGGGGTCGCGCTCGTCGAAGGAGTCCGCGACGAGCGCTGAATCGCGATCGATGCCCAGGGTCAGCTGGGTGAGGTCGTTCGAGCCGATGGAGAAGCCGTCCACGTGCTCGAGGAACGCCGGGGCGTTCAGCGCGTTCGCGGGGATCTCGCACATCATCACGATCTGCAGCCCGTCCTTCCCTCGCTCGAGGCCGTGGGAGGCCAGGCGCCCGACGACGCCCCGGGCCTCGTCGGGCGTGCGCACGAACGGGATCATGATCCGCAGGTTCTCCAGGCCCATGTCCTCGCGCACCCGCCGCAGCGCCTCGCACTCGAGGGCGAAGGCCTCGGCGAATTGCTCGGAGAGGTAGCGGGAGGCCCCGCGGAACCCGATCATCGGGTTCTCCTCGTCGGGCTCGAAGACCTCGCCGCCCACGAGTCCGGCGTACTCGTTGGACTTGAAGTCGCTCAGCCGCACGATCACCGGGCGCGGCGCGAAGGCGGCGGCGATGGTCGCGACGCCCTCGGCGAGGCGCCGTACGAAGAACTCCCGCGGGGAGGCGTCGGCGCTGGTCGCGCGCTCGATCTGCTCCTGCACCCCGGTGCTCTGGTGCTCGGGGTCCAGGAGGGCGAGCGGGTGGATGCCGATCTGGCGGTTGATGACGAACTCCATCCGCGCGAGGCCGACGCCGGCGCTGGGCAGGGCGGCCACAGAGAGCGCGAGATCGGGGTTGGCGAGGTTCAGCATGAGGTCCACGTCGATCTCGGGCAGCTCCCCCACCTCGATCGTCTCGACGTCGGTCTCCAGCAGCCCCTCGAGCACGAGTCCGGTCTCGCCGTCGGCGCAGGAGACGGTGACCTCCCGGCCGTCCTCCAGCAGGCGCGACGCGTCGCCCGTCCCGACCACGGCGGGGATGCCGAGCTCGCGGGCGATGATCGCCGCGTGGCAGGTGCGGCCGCCGCGGTCCGTGACGATCGCGGCCGCCCGCTTCATGATCGGCTCCCAGTCGGGGTCGGTCATCGAGGCCACGAGCACGTCCCCGGGGCGGAAGTCGTGCATCCGGCTGGGGTCCTCGAGGCGCCGCACGGCGCCCTTGCCGATCCTCTGGCCGATCGCGCGGCCCTCGACGAGCACGGGCGCCTCGCCCACCCGGCGGTGGCGCTCGATGGTCCCGGCGGCGCGGCGCGAGACCACGGTCTCGGGGCGGGCCTGGAGGATGTGCAGGGTGCCGTCGGCGCCGTCCTTGCCCCATTCGATGTCCATCGGACGCCCGTAGTGCTCCTCGATGACCAGGGCGATGCGGGCGAGCTCGGCGACCTCCCGGTCGCTCAGCGAGAAGCGCCCGCGCTCCGCGGGCTCGGTGGGCTCGAAGGCCGTGGTGCGGCCGACGCGCGCATCGTCCGTGAACACCATCTTCCGGTCCTTGCCGCCCAGGTGGCGGCGCACGATCGCCGGACGCCCCGCGCGCAGGCCGGGCTTGTGGACGGTGAACTCGTCGGGGTCGACGGCGCCCTGGACCACGCCCTCCCCGAGGCCGTGGGCGCTCGTGATGAACACGGCGTCCTCGAAGCCGGACTCGGTGTCCAGGGTGAACATGACGCCGGCGGAGGCGAGGTCGGAGCGCACCATGCGCTGGATGCCCACGGAGATCGCGACCTCGTCGTGGAGGAAGCCGTGGTGGACGCGGTAGGCGATCGCGCGGTCGGTGAACAGGGAGGCGAACACCTTCCTCACCGCGTCGAGCACGGCGTCGATCCCGCGCACGTTCAGGTAGGTGTCCTGCTGCCCGGCGAAGGAGGCGTCGGGGAGGTCCTCGGCGGTCGCGCTCGAGCGCACCGCGAAGGAGGCGGCGTCCGCCCCCGCGGGCCCGTCCTGCTCGAGGCGGGCGAAGGCCCTGCGCACGGCGTCCTCGAGCTCGGGCGCGAGCGGCGCGTTCTCGACGCGCTCGCGGATGCGGGCGCCGACGCGGGCGAGGGCGGTGGTGTCCTCGACGTCGAGCTGCGCCAGCTGCGCGCTGATCTCGTCGGTGAGGCCGGTGGCGGCCATGTGCAGGCGGAAGGCATCGGCGGTCGTCGCGATGCCGCCGGGCACCCGCACCCCCAGGTCCGCGAGCGCTCCGAGCATCTCGCCGAGCGAGGCGTTCTTGCCGCCCACGCGGGCGAGGTCGTCCAGGCCCACCGATTCGAGCGGGAGCACCAGGTCTCCCGGGTCATTGCTCCCGAGGGCGGGAGCGGTGGCGGGGGCGGGGCGCGTCGTCAGCTGCGTCATCATCGTGCCTTTCGTGGGGCGGACCGGGAGGATCTCCCGGCCGGGCCGACGGGGCGTCCGTCGGCCGTGGAACCACTCTGAGGTCCCCCTCGGTCGCAGAACACGAGAGATTCGATCGAAGATCGGCGATTCTTCACGTATGCTCAAAACATGAGAGTCGACGACGACCGCACGCGGGTGATGGGCGCCCGCATCCGGCACTTCCGCTCCCGAGCGGGCCTCACCCTCGCGGACCTCGCCGGGCAGCTGGGCACCACCGCGAGCACCCTGTCCCTCGTCGAGAACGGCAAGCGCGCGGTGCGCGCGCCGGAGATGCCAGGGATCGCCTCGGCCCTCGGCGTCGACGTCGTGGACCTGCTCTCCGAGGAGCCGCCGGATGCCCGCTCCGCTCTCGAGCTCGAGCTCGCGCGCCTGCAGGCCGGACCCCAGTTCGCCGCGCTCGGCGTGCCGCCGGTGAGGATCTCGCGCACGCTCCCCCACGACGCCCTCGCGGCGCTCGTGAGGACCCTGCAGGAGCTGGACCGCAAGGCCCTCGAGGCGACGGCCACGCCCGAGGAGGCGCGCCGCGCGAACACCGAGCTGCGGCGCTGGATGCGCGAGCAGGACAACCATCTGCCCGCGATCGAGGCGGCGGCCGAGGAGATCGTCGCCGTCGCGGGCCACGAGGTCGGGGCGCTCACCCACCGCGAGGTCGCGCTGATGGCCGAGCACCTGGGATTCCGCCTGCTGCACGTGGACGATCTGCCGCGCTCCACCCGCACCATCACCGACCTCGAGCAGGGGCGCATCTACCTGCCGCCGTCCTCCATCCCCGGCGGCAACGGCCTGCGCTCGATGGCGCTGCAGGCCATGGCGCACCGCGTGCTCGACCACACCCCGCCCTCGTCGTACGAGGAGTTCCTGCGCCAGCGCCTGGAGATCGCCTACTTCGCCGCCTGCTGCCTCATGCCCGAGCGGCAGGCGACGGACTTCCTCAGCGACGCGAAGCAGCGTCGCGACCTCGCCGTCGAGGACTTCCGCGACGCCTTCGGCGTCACCCACGAGCAGGCGGCCCTGCGGATGACGAACCTGCTGACCGCCCATCACGGGGTGCGGGTGCACTTCCTGCGGGTGGGGGCCGACGGCGAGATCCACAAGGCCTACGAGAACGACGACCTGCCGATCCCCACCGACGTCACCGGCGCGGTCGAGGGCCAGATCGTGTGCCGCAAGTGGGTCGCGCGCCGCGCGGGGCACCGCGGGAACCGCACCACCGAGAACCACCAGTACACCGACACCGTGGGCGGCACCTTCTGGTCGTCCACCCAGACCGGCTCCGGCCCCCACGGCGCCTTCTCGATCACCTTCGGCGTGGGCTTCGACGACGCCAAGTGGTTCCGCGGCCGCGCGACGCGACAGCGCCAGGTCTCCACCTGCCCCGACGAGTCGTGCTGCACCCGGCCCCCGGCCGGCCTCGCCGATCGCTGGGCCGACGCCGCCTGGCCGAGCGCGCGCATGCACACCCAGGTGCTCGCCGCCCTGCCCTCGGGCCGCTTCCCCGGCGTCGACGACACGGAGGTCTTCGAGTTCCTCGAGCGCCACGCCGCGATGGACTGAGGCGCAGGTTTTTCCCGCGGCGCAAGAAGACCCGATCTTCATACCCCGGGAGACCTCCATCGGCCCTGGTCGCGAGCCAGTCTTGAGGGACCACGCCCGCTCGTCCCGAGGAGGACCTCCCGTGCATCACGCCCCCGCCGACCCCGAGGATCGGCTGTCCCTCGCGGAGTCGATGATCCCGATCATCGGGTCCCTGCACCGCAGCCGCCACGTGGTGGTGACGATCCACGGGCGGCGGCTCGTGGACCTCTCCGCCCGCCAGATCCTCAAGGCCCACCGCTTCGCCCGCCACATCGACGGCCGCGAGCTCGATCCCGCGCAGACCTTCCCCCTGCTGCAGATGCTCACCGCGATGGATCCCCCGCCCTGCGCGGTCGACCTCGCCTCCCTCCTCAGCCTGGCGGGCGAGGAGGGCGACGGTTCGCGCCAGGTCCTGGACGGCCTGCTGCGCGAGGAGGTCGCACGGATCGGCCCGGCCGAGGTGCCCCCGCAGCGGGACGTCGTGCTCTACGGCTTCGGGCGCATCGGCCGCCTGCTGGCCCGCATCCTGCTCGCGCGCTCCGCGGGGGCGGGCGGGCTGCGCCTGCGCGCGGTCGTCGTGCGTCCCGGCGCCCCGGGGGACCTCCAGAAGCGCGCGAGCCTGCTGCGCCGCGACAGCGTGCACGGCCCCTTCGACGGCACCATCGTGGTGGACGAGGAGCGGCGGATGCTGATCGCGAACGAGGTCGAGATCCAGGTGATCGAGTCGGACGCCCCGGACCGGGTCGACTACCGCGCCCACGGCATCGACGAGGCGATCGTCGTGGACACCACCGGACGCTGGCGCGACCGCGACGGCCTCGCCCAGCACCTGCGCTCCCCCGGCGCGAGCCGCGTGCTGCTCACCGCGCCGGGCAAGGGCGACGTGCCCAACATCGTGCACGGCGTGAACGAGGAGCAGATCGGGGATCACCGCATCCTCGCCGCGGCCTCCTGCACCACGAACGCGGTCGCCCCGGTGCTGAAGGCGCTCCACGAGCACTGCGGCGTCGAGAAGGGGCACGTGGAGACCGTGCACTCCTTCACGAACGACCAGAACCTCACCGACAACTTCCACCGCGCCGATCGGCGCGGCCGGGCGGCGACGCTCAACATGGTCATCGCCGAGACCGGCGCCGCTCGAGCGGTCGGCGCCGCCTACCCGGCGCTCGAGGGCCGGCTCACCGGCAGCGCGATCCGGGTCCCCGTGCCGAACGTGTCGCTCGCCGTGCTGAACCTGCGCCTCGGCGAGGGCGCCGCGGGGATCGGGCGCGAGGACCTCAACGCCTTCCTGCGCGAGACCTCGCTCGCCTCGCCGCTGCGCCGGCAGGTGGACTTCATCGAGTCGCCCGAGTTCGCCTCGAGCGACGCGCTCGGCTCGCGCAAGGCGGGGATCGTCGACGGCCTCGCGACCATCGCCGACGGCACGGGGGACGCCGTGCTCTACGTCTGGTACGACAACGAGCACGGCTACTGCCGCCAGGTGGTGCGGGTCCTCGAGTCGATGAGCGGCGTGCGCCTGCCGAGCATCCCCCGGGGAGCCGTCGACCGTGCCCGGGCCCGCGTGCGCGAGGCCGGCCGATCCTCGCTGCAGGTCGCGGGGATCTGAGACGACGACGGCGGGCCCGCGCAGGCGGGCCCGCCGTCTCGGCGTGATGGGAGCGGGCGTTCGCGGGCGTCAGCCCCCGGTGCCGCTCGCCTCGCGCTGGCGCGCGGTCTGCTCGGCGGTGCCGTCCTCGACGCGCGCGGGGTCCTTCCAGAAGTCGGCGCCGCGGATGCCGAGCGCCTCGGGATCGAAGACGGGATCGAGCCCCTCGCGGCGCTGCCGGTCGTAGTCCTTGCACACCTTGTGCACGACGGGGAACAGCAGGATCAGGCACAGCAGGTTGACCCAGGCGATGAGCCCCAGGCCGATGTCCCCCGCCGCCCACACCAGGTCGGCGTTGACCACGGAGCCCGCGAAGACGATCGCGAGGGTGCCCAGGCGCAGCACGAGGGTCCAGCCCGGGCCGCGCCGGCCGTCCAGCAGGAACAGCAGGTTCGAGTTCGCGACGTAGAAGTACAGCAGCAGGCACGTGAAGCCGAACAGCAGCACGGCGACGGCCACGAAGCCCGCGCCCCAGCCGGGAGCCAGGGTGTCGATGGACTCCTGCACCCAGTTCGGTCCGGCGTCGATGCCGGGCAGGTTCTCGATGACGAAGCCGCCGCGGTGGTCGGAGACGTTGAACTTCCCCGAGACCACCATCATCAGTCCCGTGGCCATGCAGATCAGCAGCACGTCGATGTAGATGCTGAAGGTCTGCACGAGGCCCTGCTTGCCGGGGTGCGTGGTGCGCGCCGCCGCGGCGGCGAAGGTCGCCTCGCCCAGCCCGTTCGCCGAGGCGAAGACCGCCCGGCGCACGCCCCAGGCGATCGCGGCGCCGGTGACGCCGGCGAGCATAGGCTGCAGGCCCAGGCCGGAGCGGACGATGAGCATGACCGCCTCCGGGACCTGCGAGATGTTGGCGACGATCACGGCGATCGCGAGCACGAGGTACCCGACGGCGAGCAGGGGCACGAGGGTCTGGGTGACCCTCACGATGCGGGTCGTGCCGCCGAAGATCACCACGGCGATCATGCCCGTGACCAGGACGGCGGGGACCCAGCCGGGGAGGCCGAAGGCGAGGTGCGCGCTCGCGGCGATCGAGCTGACCTGGAAGCCGGGGAAGACGAAGCCGTAGCCGATGAGCCCGAGGACCGCGACCAGGCCGCCCACGAACGGGATCCGCAGGCCGTGCTTGATGTAGTACGGCATGCCGCCGATGTCCTCGCCGGCCTTGCGGCGGTCCTCGTCCTCGACGCGGCGCTTGAAGGTCTGCGAGAGGGCGGCCTCGGCGTAGCCGACCGTGCAGGCGAGCAGCCCGGTGATCGCCATCCACAGGAGGGCTCCGGGGCCGCCGCCCGCGATGGCGGTGGCCACGCCGGCGATGCTGCCGACGCCCACACGGCTCGCGAGGGCGAGCACCAGGGCCTGGAACGAGGACAGCCCTCCTTCGGCGCTGGGCTGGTCGCGCAGCTGGCGGATCATGTCGGGGATCCGCCGGAACTGCACGGCCTTGGTGGTGATCGTGAAGAGCAGGCCGAGGCCGATGACGAGGTACGCCATGGGCCCCCAGATGCCGTCCGCGATCGCGGTGAGCGTCGTCGTGAGCTGCGTCGTGTCCATCTCAGCCGCGCCCCTCCCTGAGCTCGGCGAGCGCCTGCCGGATCGGGGCCAGGGCGGCCTCGTCCAGCGGGGCCACCGGACGGCGGGGAGCGCCGACCTCGAGGCCGGTGAGCCCGAGCCCGGCCTTGACGGCGGGGATGAAGGGCACGGCGAACAGGGAGGCGATCACCGGGTACAGGCGGGACCAGAGCTCCCGGGCGCCCTCGAGGTCCCCGTCCGCGATGCGGCGGGTGACGGCGACGATCTCCTCGGGCACGACGTTCGCCGCGCCGGCCATGACGCCGGCGGCGCCCTCGACCAGGGCGCTGTAGAGGTAGACGTCCCAGCCGATGAAGGTGTCGATGACGTCCCCGTGCAGGCGGATCAGCTCGAGCGCCTGCTCCCAGTTCGCGCTCGAGTCCTTGATGAAGCGGATGTTCTCGTTCTGCTCGGCGAGGGAGCGGACCGTGGCGGGATCGAGGTTGACGCCGGTGGCCGCGGGGATGTTGTAGAGCATCACCGGGAGGTCGACAGCGCCGGCGACCTCGGTGATGTACTGGACGGTCTCCTCGAGGCTGAGGGGCTCGTAGAAGGGCGTGACCAGCATGAGCACGTCGGCGCCAGAGCGCTGTGCGGCGCGCGAGAGCGAGATCGCCTCGGCGGTGCTGGTCGCACCGGTCTGGGCGATCACCGGGACGCGCCCGGCGGTCTGGTCGATGATGGTGTCGACCAGGCGCAGGCGCTCGTCGCGGCCGAGCGCGCCGACCTCGCCGGTCGATCCGGCGGCGACGACGCCGTCGACGCCCGCGTCGATCGAGCGGTCGACGACGCGTCGCAGGGTCGCCTCGTCGATCGCCCCCTCGGCGTCGAACGGCGTGGCCAGGGCGGTGAGGACTCCGTGGAGGTCCAGGGTCATGGTCGGTCTCCTTCTCAGACTGCGGTGGGGGTCAGGGTCGGTGCATCGGCGGCAGGGCCCGACAGGCTCCGCCGCACGGGGGTGGCCAGGACGCTCGCCGCGTTCTGGGCCGCCGAGAAGCCGGTGGTGACGGCGCTCTCGGTGTAGAGGGTCCCGAGGTAGTCGCCGGCCAGGAAGACCCGGTCGGTGCCTCGGGTGAGGACGCTCTGCAGGGCGGCGCGTCCGGGGAAGCTGTACGGGGAGGCGACCGCCCAGCGGTCGGTCTCCGCCTCGACCACGGAGTCCGCGAACCCGTGCCCGAGGATCTGGTCGAGGTCGCGCAGGTGGCGGCGCTGGACCTCCTCGTCGTCGAGGTCGAGCAGCGCGCGCCCGAGCCCCGCCGGGGAGAAGGTCATGAGGCTGCCGCCGGGGCGGCGCTCGGACTCCGTGCCGCGCACGATGCTCGCCTGGTTCAGGGCGATCGCGAAGGACCGCTTGGGGGCGGCGATCGCGTAGATGTCGTCCCAGGGACGGGAGGTCGTCTCGTCGGTGAGGAACGCCGTGCTCACATGGGGTCCGTACTGGATGCGCGAGAGGGCGTCGCGGAGGTCCTCGGGAAGGTCCACGCCGATGCGGTGGGTGACGTCGGCCGTGGTGGCGACGACGACGGTGCGCGCCTCCTCCTCGCGCTCGACGCCGTCCTGGCTGTAGCGCACCAGCACGGATCCGGGCCGGTGCACGACCTCGTGGACGGTCGCGCCCAGCTGCAGGTCCTCGCCGAGAGATGCGGCGAGGGTCCGGGTGAGCGTGGAGGGGCCGCCGACGATCCCGCGGTTCAGGCCCTGGCCGAAGCCGAGCACGAGGCTGAAGTAGCCGATGCCGGCGCCGGCGGAGATCTGGTCCATGTTCCCGGCGGAGCGGGTGACGGTGGTGCTGAACAGGGACGCGGCGTCCTCCGGCAGGTCCCCCACGTAGTCCTGGAAGCTGCGATCGCCCTCGAAGTCGTAGATCCGCTGCTGGCGCATGGCCCCGGACTCGCCGGGCCGGGTGCGCACCACGTCCATGTAGCGGGCCACGCCGCCGAGCACCTTGGCGCCCGCGCGGAAGGTCGCGATCCGATCGGCCATCGGCATCGGGATGCGCAGCGGATAGGTCGCGATGTGGCCCTTGCGCAGGAACGTGCCGTTCATGGCCATGCCCTGCAGCGAGCCGGGGATCTCGACCGCGGTCACGCCGACCTCGCGCAGCAGCTCGTCGGTCGACGAGTCGGGGCCGGCGAAGACGTGCCCGCCCCAGTTCAGCCAGTACGCGCCGCGCCGCTCGGAGCGGATCCGACCTCCCACGCGGTCGTCGGCCTCGAGGACGAGGGTGTCGAAGTGCCGCAGTCTCCAGGCCGCGGAGAGGCCGGCGAGGCCGGCGCCGATGACGATGGCGTCCTTCATGGACGTGCTCCTTCTCAATGGGCCCGGCCTGCGTGGGTCGGGCGGAACTGCCTGTGCGTCGTCGCGGGGCGGTGCACGTCCCTGTGCGATCTGGGATCCGGCGTCCGCGCCGCGATCCGTGGAGCGACTGTAATCTGTGATCACAAATCAACGCAAGAGGGTTCCCCGGATCCACCGCGTAATCTGGACAGGTGGCCCTCTCCAAGCGCATCGAACCGACCCTGCTGACCGACCAGGTGTACGCCTCGCTGCACGACGCGATCCTCCGCGGGGACATGCCCACGGGGACCCGGCTGCGGATCCGCGACATCGCCCAGGAGGTCGGCACCAGCGTGATGCCGGTGCGCGAGGCGATCCGTCGCCTCGAGGAGGCGGGCCTCGCGGAGCGCTCCCCCCACAAGGGCGCGGTGGTGCGCACGCTGAGCCTCGAGGAGCTCGTGCACGTCTACGAGACCCGTCGGATCCTCGAGTCGGCGGCGGCCCGCGAAGGGGCCGTGCGCATCGACGAGGCGGGGCTCGAGGAGATGCGCACCCAGTTCGAGCTGCTCAGGACCGCGGTCGACGAGGGCCGCCTCCTCGACGCCCTGGACATCGACGAGGCCCTGCTCGCCGCGCTCTACGGCGCGTCAGGGAACCCCTTCCTCCTCAAGGTCGTCCGCGGGCTCTGGCAGGACTGCCGCCCCTACAAGGTGATGGGCGCTCGCGGTTCCGTGGACACGGGCACCGCCTCGACGCTCTGGCGCTTCCCGCAGCAGCTGATCGAGGCCGCCGCCGCGCACGACGGCGAGGCCGCCGCGACGCTCACGGGCGATTCGCTCACCAGCGCCACCCAGCGCATCGAGGCCCAGCTCGAGACGCAGGGCTCCGAGAAGGAGCGCTGACCTCTCCCCCTCCCCCGCACCGATCCGTGCCCCGGTGCGGCCCCTGCACGCACGACCATCCTTGTGTGATGTGTGATCACAAGATACGGTCCCGGTGTCCGACCACCGCAACGACGCGTCAGGAGAACATCGCGCGATGACCACTTCGACCACCACCGATCGAGCCGCCGACGAGCGGGTGCAGGTGCGCCGCGGGGCAGGGGATCCCCTCGTCGCCGAGGCGGAGATGCCGCCGCTGGGCCACTTCATCGACGGGGCCTTCGACACCACGGGCCCCGTCTCGGCACCGCTGGTCGACCCCTCCGACGAGCATCAGGTCGCCCTCCTCCCCCAGGCGGGCACCGCCGAGCTGGACCGCGCCGCGGACGCCGCCGCGGCGGCCTTCGCCGCGTGGGGCGCGACCACGCCCCGGGAGCGGGCCGAGCTGCTGCTGGCGATCGCCGACCGCATCGACGCCGAGGCCGAGCTGCTGGGCCGGCTCGAGGCGCTGGACACCGGCAAGCCGCCGTCGGTCACCGCGGACGACGTGGCCTCGGCGGCCGACGTCTTCCGCTTCTCCGCCGGCGCGGCGCGCTCCCTCACCGGCCTCGGCACCGCCGACTACGTCGCCGACCACACCTCCCTGGTGCTCCGGGAGCCGGTCGGCGTGGTCGGGGTGATCGTGCCCTGGAACTACCCGCTGCTGATGGCCGCGTGGAAGATCGCGCCCATCCTCGCCGTCGGCGACACCGCGGTGGTCAAGCCCGCGGAGCTCACCCCGCTCTCCCTGCTCAAGCTCGCCGAGCTGATCGCGGACATCGTGCCCGCGGGCGTCCTCAACATCGTGCTGGGGCGGGGCCGCGAGGTCGGCGCCGCGATGTCGTCCCACCCCGGGGTCGACCTGATCGCCCTCACCGGGAGCGTCGGCAGCGGCCGCGCGGTCGCGAGCGCCGCCGCCGAGTCCCTCAAGCGCGTGCATCTCGAGCTCGGCGGCAAGGCGCCCGTGCTCGTCTTCGAGGACGCCGATCTCGAGGCGACGGCCGCAGGACTGCGCAGCGCGTCGTTCTGGAACTCCGGCCAGGAGTGCGGGGCCGCGACGCGCGTCCTGGTGCACGAGGACGTGGCGGACCGCTTCGTCGAGCAGCTCGTGGAGCAGGTCCGGCAGATCCCCGTGGGCACCCCCGACGCCGGGGAGGACATCGAGGTGGGCCCCCTCATCTCGCAGACCCACCAGGAGCGGGTGCTGGCCTTCATCGACCGCGCGCAGCAGGACGGGGCCCGCGTCGCCATCGGCGGCGCCGCCCTCCCGGGCCCCGGCTACTTCGTGGAGCCGACGGTCCTCGTCGACGTGCGCGAGGGCACCGAGGCCGCCCGCGAGGAGGTCTTCGGGCCGGTGATCACGGTGGAGACCTTCGCCGACGAGGACGAGGCGGTGCGCCGCGCCAACGACGTCGTCTACGGCCTCGCCGCCTCGGTGTGGACGCGCGACGCCGCCCGCTCCCTCGACGTGCCGCGCCGTCTGGACTTCGGGACCGTCTGGGTCAACAGCCACCTGGTGCTCGCGAGCGAGCTGCCCTGGGGCGGCTTCAAGGGCTCCGGGTACGGCCGGGACCTCTCGATCCATGCGCTCGAGGACTTCTCCCGCACCAAGCACGTGCAGATCAACCACGGGCGCTGAGCACGGCTCCTCGTCGATGCGCTCCGCGCACGGCGACGTCGAGAGCGTGGATCCACGCTGAAACAGCCCCTCGCCACTGGGCACCGTGTGCGGTGCACCTCCGGGCGAGGGGCTGTTTCGCTGAGCTGGAGACGAGATTCGAACTCGCAACCGCCTGTTTTGCGCATGTGGTGTTTCAGGTTGTCGATCCCCGTTTTTGCATGTTGGCTCTACCTGCACTTGTGCACCGTCGAGGCGTCGGAGCACCAGGAACCTCGTCACCCAAAGCGGTGACGAAAGCGGTGACAGTGGTGACGTTCACGCTTTGAAGCTCCCTCACAACGAAGCGCCCCGGCCCTCCGCACTGGAAGGTCGGGGCGCTGGGTTGTGCCCTGTGGAGTCCTACGCCGTAGCGCTGTCGGCCTCACGGTCAAGGTCTCGCACAAGGGCTTCAAGGCGTCCCCACAACATCGGGACGAGCGGATGCTCTCGGAGCTGTTCAACATCGCCGCCGTACTCAGCGACCGGCAGGGCGTCGGGTGACCACGGAACCTGGAGCATTCCGCCCTCGGTCCATTGCGGCTCTACCTCGCCGAGTGCGTAGAGCACTTCCCTCTCGCCGTCCCCTGGCGCGAGGTCCACGCGGGCGAAGCCGAGTACGCGCAACTCGGCGTCGAAGCACTCCCGGTCCTGCCAGACCCGGACGAGACAGCCGGGGCACTCGCAGATCGGGGTCGCGGCCATCGCGACTCCGATCCCTGCGTCCGGTGCGACGACTGCGGCGTGCCAATGGGTCGAGATCTCTGTGACGTTCATGCGACCATCGTACCTGGTGATCCCGATAGTGTATCACCTAGACGTGGTACATAGATGTGGGTCTATCGAGCGCATCCGCTCCGACTGGTCAAGCGACGATCAACGATGGATGTTGACGCATGTTCGAACAGGTGTACAATCGACGTTCCGGTTGAGGGTCGCACCAAGCAGGCCCCGCCCCACCGCCTCCCGGCGAGAGGGCGAGCAGGTATCCGTCTCCAGACGGCGTGCACCGTGGTGAAGTAAGCGGATGCGCGCTGGCGTCGAGACCTGCGGCAGTTGGATCATCTCCAGACGGCGCGATGGAACGCGCTGGCGTTGGGACCACTGCACGAGGAGGACGCGGAGCGAACCGCGACCCTCGCCGAGATCCGATCTCTGATCCGCCCGCCGATGAGGACCGAAGAGTCCCGGGGTTGTAGGCGTCGAGATCCCCGCTGAAGGACACCATCATGTCCCTCTCTACCCCTGCGCACCCTGTGGTCGGCGACCGTCTGCTGACCGAGCAGGAAGCCGCGTCCATGCTCGGGCTGAAGCCCGCGACACTGCGCACCTGGCGATCTACCGGCCACACTCCCCAGCCAAGGCACGTGAAGGTGTCTGCTCGAGCGGTTCGCTACCGCCTGAGCGACGTACAGGCGCACATCGCCGACCTGAGCGACGGCTCCGAGGTGGCCGCGTGAGCGCCCGCGACGGGATCTCCCACGACGCGGAGCGTGACCTCTACATCGTGACGCTGGGCGGCGTCGAGAGGGGCAGTTTCCCTACTCGCGGGCAGGCGCTCCGTGCACTCGAGAACGGGACCGGCTACGTGCTGGGAGAGTCGGCCCTAGGAGCCGTCGAAGACACGGAGCGGACCAGGGACAGCCTGGACCTCTGTGCACCCGTTGACGGTGAACCCTCGCGGCGTCTGACCCGATATCAGCTCGAGGCCTCCCGCATCCGTTCCGACTGCCCCGTCTGCATGATCGACGAGAGGAAGCGGCCCAGGGATCGCGACCGACCCGAGTACGTCTCGCTGAAGTCCTGGCACACCTGGGGTCACGAGTACGCAGGCGCTCCCGATTCGGCGCATCCGTACTGCCCGTGCGGGACCGAGCTGAATAGCGGCCCGAGGTTCTGGCACTGCGGAGGCTGTCACGAGACGTTTGCAGGCGAGAAGCCGTTCACGCTCCATCGCAAGGGGCGCGGCGGCGAACGGTACTGCCTGGACATGCTCAACGACTGCCCGTCTAAGCACTGGGAGGACGCGCGGGGCGTCTGGCACTACGGACCCCAGGACGCCCGGCACGGCTCTCCTGAGTCGACACGGGCAGTCGCCGCCTGAGCGAAGGCACACCACTTACCACCGAGCCGTGAGCGTCCCTGATGGAGACGAGCGGCCCACGAACTGATGGGAGATCCCGCGATGGGATTCAGCTACTCGAAGCACCACGAAGAGATGAAGACGAAGCGGGCCTACCGAGGTCTGCGCCTGACTGTCCTGATCCACGAGCACGCCGACGACAGCGGGCGATGGGTTCCGCCGTCCAAGGTGTTCTTGCGGCGAGCGTTGGCGTCGGACGGTGAGAGCACCTGCACCCCGGCTGACGTGGATACGGCGATCCGACAGCTCCGGTCCCAGGGTGTGATCACCCCGGAGAGCGACCAGCGCGAGTTCATCCTCACGGGCGGTGAGGTCGAGTGAAGCGGGGCCGACTGCCCGATGTCGTCTGCGTGGAGCTGATCGCCGATGAGGCGATCTACCTGCTGAAGGGACGGGGGTCGGAGAACGTCCACCATGACGTGAAGGTCGCCCTTGCCTCGGTCCTGTTCGCGGACAGCGAGGGTGTGGCAACGCTGAGCGATCGCACACTCGCCCGCTGGCTGGGAGGGGACGGCAGGACCAAGGTGCCCATGCGGGAAGTGAGGCAGAGCATCGACCGCCTGACCGAGGGCGGAGTGCTGGCACCAGGATCGACGCCCGCGAAGCTGTACTCCATGATCGCCCGTCGAGCCGAGACGGATGGAGCCGAGGAGGTCGAGGCGGCATGAACACGACGACAACACACAAGTTCGACGAGCAGGGCAAGGCTGAGTACGCCGAGGAGATCCACAGGCGCTGGGAGGCGGGCGTGCTCGAGACCGGAGAGGCCGTCTACCTACTGGCGATCCTCGAGTACGTGGACGAGGACGGCATCATCCCGACATGGATCACTGAGGAGTGGGAGGGTGCCGAGGGGGTGACTGGATGACGGTCACCTACGACTGCGAGAGCTCGGACGGCAGGCGATGCCGGGTGACTCCGTACGACGAGAACGTGCACACCCCCGGGACCGCGCACAGGACATGGGATCCATACCCCGACCCTTTTCCGGCGGGGCCGTTCACCGAAGTGGTGGAGTACGCCCCGGCAGGGCATGAGGAGCCGATCGTCACGAAGACGACGACACCGGGCCGGCTGACCGAGGAGGGAGTGCAGGAGCTTCCCGAGTTCCTGCGGCCCCGTGCGGCGGCTGATCCCCAACCGGCGCCGGAGACCGAGGAGATGGTGACGGAGGTGGAGGAGGTGCCACGGCCACCGGAGGGCGACACTCCGGACCTCCGGGCGTTCTTCGCCTTCTTCAAGGCGATCAACCAAGGGGGCCGACCGGACCTGTCCGCCGAGGAGGTCGCGTGTCTCAACGTGATGCTCTCCTACTGCACGCACACGACGTTGGGCGACTGCCGACCGGGGCAGAACCTGATCGCGCAAGGCGTCGGGAAGACAGAGCGGACCGTGCGCCGGTACATCGCCGCGCTGATCCGGAAGCGCTACGTGGTCGAGGTGCAGAGGGGTTCCAACTACGGGAGCAACCACACCACGGAGTACCGGCTCACCCTGCCGGAGTGGGAGGGCGAGACGTAGGCCCTCGGACCGGACATCTGGGTGTCCTGTCTGAGGCCCTCGGACCGGACATCTGGGTGTCCTATCCAGGACCGGACATCTAGGTGTCCTGTCTGAGGCCCTCGGACCGGACATCTGGGACGACCGACCGGACACCTGGGTGTCCTATCCGGACCGGACATCTGGGTGTCCACCTACCAGATCATCTACCAGATCACTACACCAGATAGATCCAAGGGGCGGCGAGGAGATGAACGGTTGTAGGTGCGCCCTGGCCCTGGGTCCAACGGCCTAGGTCTAGATCCACCTCCCGCCGAGTCCAGTCCTCGCCGCCGTAGACCAAGGGGCTCCCTGGCCTACCGGCCATCGGAGTTCTAGACCCAACGCACCGAGGAGTCGAAGAGGAGGACCTCTCCTCCTCGGTGCACCCAAGGGGCCGCGAAGCGGCCCACCAACGAAAGGTTCAGCATGGCCACGAAGACCAAGACGAAGACCTCTAGCGCCGCTGACGCGGCGCACCTGTCCCTCGCCGAAGCTGAGGACGCCCTCGCCGCTGTCGCGGCTGAGGTGGCCAAGCTCGAGGAGGAGAGGGATCAGATCCTCGCTGACATCGACGCTGGCTCAGTCCTCGCCGATGTCGAGCGCCTCGCCGAGATTGACGAGACCACCATCCCCCGAAAGCGCGAGCGCCTGGAGCACCTCGAGCGCGTGAAGTCTGTTGCCGAGCAGAGCGTGGCCGCAATCGACCTCGCCGAGTTCGGGGCACAGGGGGCCGGTGCTCTCCCCGTCGCATGGGAGAAGTACCAGGAGGCCCGCGCGAAGCACGAGGCCGAGATCCTGCGAGCGGCAGAGGCCCTGAAGGCAGTCACTGAGGAGTGGAACAGCTCCGTCAACTCGCTCATGGGCAAGGCACGGCGCGTGGGTCTGGTGATCGGCGAGTGCGATCCGCTTGCTCGCACGCAGGTCCAGGTCGGTACCGACGATGAGCGGAGGCGCAATGAGTCCGTCAAGGCAGTCCTTGACGGCGTGGACTACCAGCCGGTCGATACATCGCGCGCCCTGGGGAACGTGTACCGGCAGACGGACGGCGAGGTTCGCCGTCACCTTCACGAGGGGCGCGAGCGTGACTACCTCGAGGGCCAGGCATGGCGCTGACCGGCACCGAACACGACGACACCACCACGAACGGAGACACCATGACCGCAACGACCACCGCATCCCCTCTCGCCGCCATCGCCACATGGGAGGAGGGCGTGCTCACTGAAGACCAGCGGGCCGATGTCCTCTTCCTCGCCGCGCAGATCCTCCGAGGAGGAGGAGGCGAGGAGGCGGACCTCGCGGTCTTCGACCCGAGGACCCATCTCACGCCCGCCGTGCTGATGAAGCCGCGCATCGTCGTCTCTGAGGTCACCGTCACGCACGATCCGGTCGAGGTTCTGGCGGGCGGGGAGTACGTGCTCGCCCTCAAGGGCGTCCGCTATCGCAACCCCTCGAAGCATGAGGCATGGGAACCGCTGGAGCCTCTCACGCGGGACATTCTTCGTCTCGGTGAGCGGCTCCCGGCCTCGCTGACGCACCTCGCATCCCCCGGGGATGAGCACCTTTGGTGCGGCTCTGTGGATCTCGCTGTCGGAAGCGTGAGCGTCTTTGGCTCCAGTCAGGCGAGCGGAGGGAACCCCGTCACCCTGCCCACCGGACTACGCGCCGAGTCCCTCAAGTGCCGGGTGAGGTTCGACATCGCCTGAGCCTGGCCCACCATCTGCCCCCGTCCTGGCATCGCGCCGGGGCGGGGGTTTCATCTTTTCCGTAGCACCCTCGAGGCGCTCCGCTTGCAATGGGGAGCAGAACATCGCTCAGACAACTGCCCGTGGAGACCCAGGAGACGAGAACTAGTGTCCGGGGTACCCGAGGAGGGGTGAACCTGTTTCGACCTCTCCTAGGTCTGCGCGGGGCGCTGTACAGTCCGGCCATGGAGAAGCTACCTGCCGACATTGATCAGATCCTCAAGGCCCTAGCCTCATGGGCGGCGGGGTACAGCACTGGCCTCAAGTGGAACGAGGTCGCGAAGCTCAAGTCTGACCTGATGGAGAACCGGGCCTACTGGCGAGGGTTCGCCCCGGTGCTTGTCCGTGATCGGTGCCTCGAGCTGGGCATGGAAGCGGAAGACGCCGAGGAGATCCACGGCTACGTGACCAAGGCACAGGCGGGCAAGCGACTGGTGCCCGAGAAGAGCTACAAGGGCTTCACTTTCCGACACGAGGGGCGAGAGCCGTACCGAGAGCAGGTGCGGACACCGAAGACGTCTACCGATTGGTGACCAGGGCTGGTCGTCACGGTCCATCGCTCCGGTCGTCGGGGCGAGCAAGTCGGCCGTGGATCGAGACATCCGGTCTGTCCCAACTGGGACAGACGCCCCGCGCACAGTCCAGTCCGTCGACGGGATCGAGCGCACATTCCCGAATGCGGAGGCACCGAAGAGGAACGCCCCAGGATCGGTACCAAATCTTTGCTCTGAGGGGCCTACTGGAACCCGTACAGGCCGACAGTTGCTGAGACCAGCCGGGGGGTAGGGAATCGCGATCTAGGGGTCATGCCCCGGGGCGTTCCTGTGGCGCGCTACCCTGAGCTTGCCCTCGGCAGACGTAGTATCTGAACCTTGCAACTCGTCACCGCTTTGGTGTACGTTGCCCACATGGCACGTACACCTCTCGCCCCGGCACAGACGGGCAACGTCTCCGTCACCGCTTTCTCTGGCACGGGCGTCAAGCTCGAGTCTGGACCCATCACGCGCCGCGTCCCTGGCGCTACGGTGTACCAGGCCCGCGCTCGAGCAGGCATCGCCGAGGGCGACACTCGGCAGGTGCAAGGGCCAAGGGCGAGCACTCCCACGAAGGCGAGGCAAGGCCTCGAGGCACGCGTTGCCGACCTGGTAGCCGAGGCGAAGGAACAGGCCGAGGCGAAGAAGTACGCGGGCATCCCGAGGGAGTGGACGGCGTTCGCACGCAATCACCGGGAGTACGTGCTCAGCGACGATGCCGACTACAGCGACGGCACACAGCGGATCTACCGCGAGGGGCTGGACAATCACTTCCTCTCGCAGGGCCACAGGTTCGACGGTCGCCGGCTGGACAGCATCACGCACGGCGAGCTGAAGGATTGGCTACAGGACATCGCGAACGAACGCGGCGACGGAGCCGCACACACAGCACGGTCACTGGTCGGGATGATCTACCGCCGAGCGCTGACGTACGGCGTCGTCGTCGCCGACCCTGCGGCACGTCTGGGCAAGGTCAAGCGCTCCCGGCGGACAGCCCAGCGTCTCCAGCGTGAGGCCGAGGAGACCGCGAAGGCCGAGGGGAAGGCGCTCGAGGTGCCGAAGGATCACCAGCGTGCCCTCTCGCACGAGGATCTCGAGCGCCTGTTCGCCTACCTCGAGCAGAGCAAGGTCGCTCAGCGGAACATGCTCCTGCCCATCGCACGACTGATGTTCGGCACGGGGCTCCGCATCGGCGAGGTTCTGGCACTCACCTGGGAGCACGTCCACCTCGAGGCCGCACAGCCCGCCGTCACCGTCGCCGCGACCGTCGCAAGGAAGGACGGCGAGGGGCTGTACCTCCAGGATCACACCAAGACGGCTACGGGCATGCGCCGCGTCCCGATCTCTCCCTCGCTGGCGAAGATGCTCAGGGAAGCGAAGGCGACGGATCGGGCACGAGCGAAGCTCGAGCCGACATGGAACACGCTCGGCCTGGTGTTCCCCTCTGAGCGCGGGACCATCCGCGACCGGAGCAACGTGCACAACAGGTTCCGCAAGGCATTCGATCACGAGAGCGTCCGGCTCCCCTGGGCTACGCCCCACGTGTTCCGCCGCACCTACGCGACCACGCTCCTACTCCTGGGCCGCTCCCCTCTCGAGGTCGCCGCTCTGCTGGGCCACACAGACCCGAGCTTCACTCTCAAGGTCTACGGCGACTGGCAGTCCACTCCGGACATCGCCGGGTCGGTCCTCGAGGAGCTGTTCACCATCACGCCGGACACCAATCCGGTGACGAAAGCGGTGACGGAGGGCGGGGAGCTGGCACAGCTCGAGGCGTGATGACTGGTCAGAGAGCTGGAGACGAGATTCGAACTCGCAACCGCCTGTTTACAAGACAGGTGCGCTACCGTTGCGCCACTCCAGCGGGTGCCCGGACGACTGCGGTCCGGCACCCCGAAAGGGTACCGGACCGCAGGCGTCGGGCGCGATCGGCGAGGTCCGAGGGCGCTCAGCCCTTGGCCGCGTCCTCGACGGTCTTGAGGAACACGCCCTCCTGGCTCCACTTGGTGGAGTCGAGGACCGTGTCGTCGACCTTCACGTACGGCGTGCCGCCGCCGTCGGCATCCTTCTTCGCCGCCGGCTCGACCACGTTCCGCACCCACGACTTGTACGTGCTCTTGTCGATGCAGCTGGAGACGGAGTCGCTCGCCCCGGCCTTCTTCGCGTACTCCGCGAGCTGGTCGTTGCTCAGTCCGGCGCTGCCCTCGGCGGGCTGGTTGTCGAACAGCGCGGTCTGGAAGTCCATGAAGTTGTCGGGATCATCGTTGTAGACGCAGGCCGCGGCGTTCGCAGCGCGCGTCGAGTAGTCACCCGTCGTCGAGTTCCCGTCGAGGAAGCGCCGGGTGTAGAGGTGCACCGTCGCTTCCTTCTTGTCGATGATGGTGCGCAGATCCTTGCCGTTGGTCTCCTCGAACTGGCCGCAGATCGGGCACATGAAGTCCACGTGCAGCTCGACCACGGGCTTGCCCGAGTCCTCGGGCGCGCCGAGCGAGTAGTACGGCTGCCCCTCCGGGATCCCCTGGGGCGTCGCGACGGGGCCCTCGGGTCGGGTCGAGTTCCAGATCAGGTAGCCGACGCCGCCTGCGATGAGGAGCACGACCACGACGACCGCGGCGATCACGGCGGTGCGGACGTTGCGCTGACGCTTGAGCTCCGCCTGGCGCTGCTGGCGGATCGCCTCGCGCTGGGCCTCGCGGCGATCCTGGGCGTTCGATGCGGCCATGATCCTCCTCGGATCCTTCTCGTCGCCGCGCGGGCGACGGGTCTGGGTCGTGCGCGCCCGGTCTCATCCCGGACGCGCCGCGCAGTCTACCGACGGGTCCTGATCGTGCCTGGAGGGTCGTGGCGGCCATCACCGTCGGCCCGCCGGCCGGCTGCTGCGCTCAGCGCCAGAAGGCGATCCGGTCCAGCGTCGGCAGGTTGTAGAAGGGCAGGTAGTCGATGGAGCCTCCGCGGGCGACGGCCACGGAGACGATCGCGCCGAGCAGGAGCACGAGCAGCACGCCCACGACCAGGCTCCACACGGTGTCGGGCGTCGCGGCCTCGACGACCCGATGTGCGCCGTCGCGGGTGGTGCGCGCGCCGATCCCGACCCACACCAGCAGCACCGTGATCGCCATGGCGACGGCGAAGGCGACCGCGTCGGGCGGCTGGACCTCGCGCAGGAGCACGAAGCCCGCGTCGACGGCCATGCCGACGAGGAGCCCCAGGATCAGCGGGAACAGCGCCTGCAGGGCGGTGACGACGAGGCCGAGGACGAAGCGGAAGGGCGCGGCGAATCCGGCGGCGGTCCGTGCCGCCCCGTTCGCCGATCCCCGGGAGCGCCGGGAGAGGACGGTGCGGTGCGACTGCTCCCAGGTGCGGGCGAGCGCGCCGAAGAGCAGCAGGAGCGCGAGCGAGACGTAGGGCGCGATCGCGGCGAGGGCCACGAGGATCAGGTTCCCGATCCACACGATGATGCGGCGCCGCGGGGGCGGCGGCTGCTGCCACGCGCCGTACGGGTCGGCGAGGGCGTCGCCGGGCTGCTGCTGCATCTGCTGCGGCGGGAACTGCTGGGCCTGCTGCGGTTGCTGCGGCTGCTGGGCGGCGGGTTCCCAGGGCCGCATCGCGGGCTGCTGCTGCACCTGCTGCTGCGGAACGGGCACCGGCGGATCGGCCACGGGCGCCATGCGCTCCGTCGGCGGCTCACGGCGCACAGGCCCGCGGACGCTGTCGTACCCGGCCTCGCTCCCGGCCGAGATGGCCTCGGTGGGCTGGGCCGATTCACGGCTCGCCGGCGCCTCGTCGGGCACGACGGGGAATGCACGCGTCGGGTTCTGGACGACGGGGATGACCTCGGTCGCAGGATCGGCCCCGGCCGGGGTCGAGGTCGCGGAGAGAGCCTCAGTGCGATCCGGGTCGCCGGCCGGTCGGGAGCCGGCGGAACCCGCGGGTCCGGCGGCGAAGGCCTCGGTCGCATCGGGGGCCGACGGGGAGGCTGCGGTCAGCATCTCGGTCGCGGGCTCCCCTGCTCCGCCGACCCGTTCGTCGGAAGGTTCTCCGGACGCGCCCTCGACGTCGTCCCCAGCGCCTCGTGCCGACGTGCCCGCGGCCACAGCGCCTGTCGCTCCCCCGGCGGTGATCGCCTCGGTGGCGCCGGCGTCCTCATAGCGGTCGAGGTCGAGGGCGTCGAGGCGTTCGCGCAGCTCGTGGGGGCTGGGGCGGTCGGCGGGATCGGAGCGGAGGGCGTCGCGGAACCACTGGGCGAGCTCGACGGGGACGCCGTCAACGTCGATCTCGCCGCGCTCGGCGCGCAGGAGCACCAGGTCGGCGCGCCCGCTGCCGTAGGGCTCGCGGCCGGTGGCTGCGAAGGCGAGCATCGCGGCGAGTGCCCACCAGTCGCCGGCCTCGCCGGTGCGGTTGCTGCGCATGACCTCCGGGTCGAGGTACGCGGCGGTGCCCATGACCAGGCCTGTCGAGGTGAGGCGGGATTCCTCGGCGGCGACGGCGATGCCGAAGTCGATGATGACGGGGTCGAGGCCGTAGCCGTCGGGGTCGTAGCCGAGGAGGTCCTCAGTGCGTGCGCCGCGCAGCAGCACGTTGGAGGGCTTGAGGTCGCGGTGGACGACGCCGGAGGCGTGGATGTCGTCGAGGGATTCGGACAGGACGATGCCCAGCTCGCGGACGAGCTCGGGGTGCAGGCCGCCGTTGTTCCGCACTGCGTCCTCGAGGGTGGGGCCGGGGACGAACTCGGTGACGACGAATGCGTCGGGCGATTCGAGCTCGGCATCGAGGATGCGCACGATGTTGTCGTTGTGGACGAGGCGCTGGGCGCTGACCTCACGGGCGAGGCGCTCGCGGGCGCGGGGGTCGTCGGCGATGTCATGGCGCAGGAGCTTGATGGCGACCTCGTTGCCGTCGGCGTCGTGCGCACGGTAGACGATGCCCATGCCACCTGCGCCGATGCGTTCGTGCACCTGGTATCCGGAGTCCTCCTCCAGGGTCACCAGGCGAGGGTCGCGCCGCGCGTAAGGGGCGGTGTGCTGCTCGTCCGACATGGTCGCCATGCTAGTCATGCGGGCCTGCCAGTCCGCCGACCTCGTCAGAAGGGCGGGTCGCAGGTCGTTCTCGTGGTCGGGGCCGGTGGTCGGGGCGGGTCGGCGTCGACGGGGAGATCGGGTGCGTGTGCGGTGGTGGTGAGGTGTTGGTGCCAGGCGGTCTCGAGCTCGCGGACGATGAGCGGGGTCATCAGATCGCCCTGGTCCTCCACGGTCAGCTCGGCTGCGTCCCCGAGGGACCAGTGCGTGCGACCCCGCGTGCGGGACACAGGGATGCCCGGGTCCACGGGGCTCGACGGACTCCCGCCATGCCGGTCCCGCATTCCTCGTTCCACACCCTCACCGGATTCACCGCCATCATCGCGGAGTCTGACCGGGTCGATATCACGGGCGGTTTTCACCTGATGATGCGACCAGCACAACACATGAAGATTCTCGATCTCCGTGACCCCACCCTGCCCGGGATGATCATGATCGAATTCCTCAATATGATCCACCTCCACACCACGACAACTCGCCCGCACACACCCCGGAACGGAACACTCCGGACCCCGCAACCGCAAATGCGTCACCATCTGCACACTCGGGCGATACCGCTCCGGCGGCAACGGCAAAAAAGCACCCGTGACGGGATCGGTCAGGATCCGCATCCACTCCGGACACTGGCCCGCCAATTCGCGTGCCATGTCTGCGGGGATCGGATGCTTCCCCTCCAACAGCGCCGGTGCCTCGCTCTGGCCGAGCAGAGTCAGGAACGGGATCGTCACCAGGATCGCGAACCGCGCCGCGGGCACCTCGCGCCCGTCCGTGTTCACCTCCCCCCGCAGCAACGCCTCATACCGCAGGCGCCCACGAGTCATCGTCTTCCCCGACGCCCGCACAGTCCCGTCCTCATCGAACGGAACCTCGTCGTCACCGTCGAGAGCGTGACGCTGAGCAGCCTGCAGTGTCTCCGCGGCCGCATCCAGGGACTGGGCGAACGCGAGGATCTCCGGGACCGGACCCGTCACCGTCAACGACGCCGTCCCATCCACACCCACCACCGGAGCCGCGACATGCCGACGCTTCTGCGCCCGCTCCACCGGCGACAACTCCAGCAATGACGTGAACCAGGTGATCAACTCGCCCAGCAGGCGCCGGAACGTCTCCGGAGTCACCCCGAACTCCCAACCACCCATCACCCGATCCAGGCCCTTCCGGTCTTCCTCGGGCAGGTCACGGGACCGGTGGATGACACGGCGCAGCCACTCGACCGGCAGCTCGCCCGCTTCCACCCGCGCGAACAACAACGGGAACAACGTCAGCGCCTCGTGGGCGTCACGGATCTGCCCATAAGACACCGTGGTCGTCGTGCGCAGCGCCACCGCCGCCTGCGCATCCTCCACATCCCCCTCATGCGCCAGCGCACCCACCGCATCCCGCCCCACCCACAACGGCGCGAGACGCCGCATCAACTCCGCCGCGAGCTGCGACTCCCGGACCGCGAGATCCCAAATCCCCTCGAGCTCCTCCGACAGATCCGGGCCCTCCACCGCGAACGTCCGCTCACCCAGGGTCTCCCGCGACAGAGGCGTCCGCGGACGCGGACCATATGCCGCTTTCGGAGGCCGACTCGACCCCGGCGACGCAGCCGAAGCACCGGCATCGTCCGCAGCCAACGGGGAATCCGATGCACCATCACCTTGACCGGGCGCGGGGGAATCATCGCCATCACCGAGCGCATCACCATTCGTGAGCACGATTCCCCCTCCCCTCCATCGGGCCTGAAGTTCTATACCCCAAGAATACCCGACGAAACGGACACCACAAGATGCCCTGGAGAATCTGTGGAAAACTCTATCCGTTCCTCCACAACCCCCACTTCTCCACAAACACACCCACCACAAACACCACCCACCCACACCCCGAACCCCAAATGTCCCACCCCCATGCAAGAGCGGCCTGGGTTCCTCGCCACGCCGGCAGCCCCGCCGCGCCGGTCCCCACCGCGCCGAGTCCCACCCCGCCCCATCGACCGCTCCCCCACGCACGACGACGGCCGGTCCCCCATCCGGGGAACCGGCCGTCGTCCATTGCGTCCAACGCGACGCGGGCGCCTTCCGGCGCCGCACCTCGGGGCACCCCGCCTCCGGGCGCCGCGCCCGCGCCTACCGCGCGAGCCGCTGCTTCTTCGAGGTGATCTCCCCGGTGTCGAAGCCGGCGAGGTGCAGACCGCCGTGGAAGCGGGCGTGCTCGATCTTCAGGCAGCGGTCCATGACCACGTCGAGCCCGCCCTCCTCGGCGATCGCGGCGGCCTCCTCATTCCAGGAGCCCAGCTGCAGCCAGAGGGTCTTCGCGCCCACCTCGACGGCCTCTCGGGCCACGCCGGGGAGGTCGTCGTGGCGGCGGAACACGTCGACCACGTCGGGCACCACGGGCAGGTCGGCGAGCGAGGCGTAGGCCGGCTGCCCGAGGATCTCCGTCGCGCGGGGGTTCACGAAGTACACGTCGTACGGGGAGCTCGAGAGCAGGTAGGTCGCCACGAAGTAGCTGGCCCGCGAGGGATTCGTCGAGGCGCCGACGATCGCGACGGACCGCGTGCGCCGCAGGATCCCGAGCCGCTGCGGGGCCGTGGGCCCCACCCAGGTCCGTGCCGTCCGCCCCGCGCCGTCCTTCTCCGCGCCGGCCTGCCCCGCGCCGTCCTTCTCCGCGCTCATCGCTCCACTCCCGTCGCCGTCGTGATGGCCTGGTCGAGGTCCCAGAGGATGTCCTCGGGGTCCTCGAGCCCGACCGAGATCCGGATCAGGTCCGGTGCCACGCCTCCCGCGAGCAGCTGCTCGGGGCTGAGCTGCTGGTGGGTGGTCGAGGCCGGGTGGATCACGAGCGTGCGGGCGTCGCCGATGTTCGCGAGGTGCGAGGCGAGCTGCAGGTTCCCGATCACCGCCTCACCGGTGGCGCGGGCCGCGGCGGCCTGCTCCTCGTCGCTCGCGAAGTCGCCCGTCGGCTTCACGCCGAAAGCGAAGACCGAGCCCGGGCCGAGCGGCAGGTACTTCTCCGCGCGCTCGTGGTGCGGGTGGTCCGGGAGCCCCGCCCAGGTCACGTACGCGACGCGCGGGTCCTCGTCCAGCCAGGTCGCGACCGCACGGGCGTTCGCGAGGTGGGCGTCGATGCGCTGCGGGAGCGTCTCGACGCCCTGGAGCAGCTGGAAGGCGGACTGCGCGCTGAGCGAGGGGCCGATGTCGCGCAGCTGCTCGGAGCGCAGCTTGGTGAGGAAGCCGTACTCGCCGAAGTTGCCCCACCAGCTGAGGCCGCCGTAGCTCGCGACGGGCTCGGTCATCGCGGGGAACTTGCCGTTGCCCCAGTCGAAGCGGCCGGACTCCACGACGACGCCGCCCAGCGTCGTGCCGTGTCCGCCCAGGAACTTCGTGGCGGAGTGGATGACGATGTCGGCGCCGTGCTCGAGGGGCCGCACGAGGTACGGGGTCGCGAGCGTCGCGTCGACCACGAGCGGCACGTCCGAGGCGTGCGCGACCTCGGCGAGCGCCTCGAGGTCGGCGATCTCCCCGGACGGGTTGCCGATGATCTCGACGTACACCGCCCTGGTCTCCGGCCGGATCGCGGCCGCATAGTCCGCGGCGTCGGAGGACGCGACGAACGTGGTCTCCACGCCGAAGCGGCGCAGGGTCACGTCGAGCTGGGTGACGGTGCCGCCGTAGAGCTGGGCGGAGGCGACGATGTGGTCGCCCGCCCCGGCGAGCGCCGCGAAGGTGATGAACTCGGCGCTCATCCCGGACGCCGTGGCGACCGCACCGATCCCTCCCTCGAGCGAGGCGACGCGCTCCTCGAAGGCCGCGACCGTGGGGTTGCCGATGCGCGAGTAGATGTTGCCGTACTTCTGCAGGGCGAACAGCGTCGCGGCGTCGGTCGCGTCGTCGAAGACGAACGAGGTGCTCTGGTAGATCGGGACCGCGCGGGCGCCGTGCACGGCGTCCGGCGTGCCGCCGGCGTGCAGGGCGCGGGTGCGGAACCCGAAGGTGCGCTCGTCGCTCACGCGGCCTGCTCCTCATCCGTCGACGGGGCCGACGGGTCCGACGGGAGGGTCGCGTCGGCCGCCGCGGTGGCGGCCTCGGCGCTCACACCGGGGACGTCGGGGATCTGGGAGGCGTCGAGCTCGGTGCCGTGCTTGCGGGCGAGGTCCTTCTCGAGCTCGCGGACGATCGGCATCACGTCCCGGCCGAAGGCGGCGACCTCCTCGGTGAAGTGGAGGTAGCAGGTCAGCAGCAGGTTCACCCCGATCTCCTTGTACGCGACGATGCGCTCGGCGATCTCCTCGGGGGTGCCGATGAGGCGGGTCTTGAAGCCGTCGTTGTACTGCACGAGGTCCTCGAAGGAGGAGTCGGACCACATGCCCTTGCCGTCGGCCGTGGACTGCCCGGCCTCCTTGACGGACTGGGCGAAGCCCTCGACGGCCGGGCGGTGGGCCTTGGCGACGATCTCGCGCAGGGTCTCCTCGGCCTCCTTCCGGGAGTCGCGGGCGATCACGAAGCCGTTGAGGCCGAAGCGGGGGCTGCGGCCGACCTCGGCCGCGGAGGCCAGCACGCCCTCGACGTTGCCCTGGTAGCCCTCGAGGTCGCGGCCGTTGGAGAAGTACCAGTCGGCGACGTGGCCGGCGGCCTTCTGCGCGGCCGTCGAGTTGCCGCCGAAGAAGATCTCGGGGTGGGGGCGGCCGGGGACGTCGACGGGCTTCGGGGAGAGGTTGAAGTCGTCGATCGAGTAGTACTTCCCGTCCTGCGAGTAGCCCTCCTCGGTGAGCAGGCCGCGCAGGGCGCTGATGAACTCCTCGGTGCGCACGTAGCGCTCGTCGTGGTCGAGCCAGGGCAGGCCGAAGCCGGTGAACTCGTCCTTCAGCCAGCCGGAGACGATGTTGACGGCGGCGCGGCCGTTCGAGAGGTGGTCGGCGGTGATGAGCCACTTGGCGAGCACGCCCGGGTGCCACATGCCCGGGTGGAAGGCGGCGATGACGCGCAGGCGCTCGGTCGCGCCGAGCAGGGCGAGGCTGAAGGCGGAGGCCTCGTGCTGCTGCGCGGCGCCGTAGCTCGCGGCGTAGCGGGTCTGGGTGAGGGCGTACTCGAAGCCCGAGTCCTCGGCGGTCTTCGCGAGGGCGGAGTTGTAGGGCAGCTGCCAGTCGGTGCGCTGCTCGATCGTGGAGACGACGAGGCCGCCGGAGACGTTGGGCACCCAGTAGGCGAACTTCAGCGGCGTCTCGAAGGTGGACGCGGGGACGGTCGTGGTCATGGTGACCTCCTGTGGTGATCGGTGCGGGCGGTCGGTTCGGATGGTCAGGTCGGCTCGGACGGCCCGGGTCAGCCTGCCAGGAGCGGGTGATCCGCGGGCAGGCCTTCCAGGGTGCGGCCGACGGCGTCGACCGCATCGGGGTTCTGGAGCGAGGTGACGTCGCCCAGGGGCGCCGCCGTGCGGCCCGCTCGACGGTCCCGCTCGGCGTGCACGAGGTCCGCGAGCAGGCGGCGCATGATCTTGCCGGAGCGGGTCTTGGGCAGGTCGGCGACCTCGAGCACGTGGCGGGGCTTGGCGATGGGGCCGATCTCGCGGGCGGCGAGCGCGCGCAGCCGGGCGGCGTCGATCCCGTCGGGCGTCGCCCCGTCGGAACCGGCCCCGTCGGAACCGGCCCCGTCGGCCGTCGATCCGCCCTCGCTCGCCGTCACGAAGGCGGCGACGGCCTGGCCGGTGACGGGGTCGGCGACGCCCGCGACTCCGGCCTCGGCGACGGCGGGGTCGGCGACCAGGGCGGACTCGATCTCGATGGTGGAGAGGCGGTGCCCGGAGACGTTGACGACGTCGTCGAGGCGGCCCAGCACCCACAGGCAGCCGTCGGCGTCGATGCTCGCGCTGTCCCCGGCGAGGTAGAAGCCGCCGTGCTCGCCGCGGCCGGCGTGGGCGCGCCAGTAGGAGTCGCGGTAGCGCTCGGGGTCGCCCCAGACGGTGCGGGCCATGCCGGGCCAGGGCCGACGGACGACGAGCGCGCCGGCGCGGCCGGGCTCGACCTCGCGGCCCTCCTCGTCGACGACGGCGACGTCGATGCCGGGCAGGGCGCGGGTCGCCGAGCCGGGCTTCAGCGTGGTCGCGCCGGGCAGCGGGGCGACCATGGCGGCGCCCGTCTCCGACTGCCACCAGGTGTCCACGATGGGCAGCTCGTCGCGGCCGAAGGTGCGGCGGAACCACACCCAGGCCTCGGGGTTGATGGACTCCCCCACGGTGCCCAGCAGGCGCAGCGAGCTCAGGTCGTGGCCGGCGGGCAGCTGCTCGCCGAACCAGGACATGAAGGTGCGGATGAGGGTGGGGGCCGTGTAGTAGACGGTGACGCCGTAGCGCTCGATGATCTCGAGGTGGCGCTCGCGGTGCGGGGTGTCCGGGGTGCCCTCGTAGATGACCTGGGTGAGTCCGTTGGCGAGCGGACCGTAGATCTCATAGGTGTGGGCGGTGACCCAGGCGAGGTCCGCGGTGCACCAGTGGACGTCGTCCTCCTTGGCGTCGAAGTGCGCCCAGTGGGCCCAGGCCGCGTGCGCGAGGTAGCCGCCGCCGGTGTGGACGAGGCCCTTGGGCTTCCCGGTCGTGCCGGAGGTGTAGATGATGAAGAGCGGGTGCTCGGCGTCGAAGGCGCGGGGCTCGTGGACGGGGTTCGCGGGGTCCACGGTCTCGTCCCACCAGAGGTCGCGGCCGCTGGTCCAGGCGATCTCCTGGCCGGTGCGGCGCACCACCAGCACGTGCTCGAGATCGGGGAGGTCGGCGGCTGCCTCGTCGGCCGCGGACTTGACCTCGACGGCCCTGCCGCGGCGGAACTGGCCGTCGGAGGTGACCAGCAGCTTCGCGCCGGTGTCCTGGAGGCGGAAGCTCACGGCCTCGGCGCTGAAGCCGCCGAAGACCAGGGAGTGCACGGCGCCGATGCGGGCGCAGGCGAGGGTGATGACGACGGTCTCGAGGATCACCGGCAGATAGACGACGACGCGGTCGCCCGGGCCGACGCCGAGCGACTCGAGGGCGTTGGCGGCGCGGGAGACGCGCTCCTGGAGGTCCTCGTAGGTGACGGCGAGGCGGTCGCCGCGCTCGCCCTCGACGTGCAGGGCGACCTTGTCGCCGCGCCCGGCGCGCACGTGGCGGTCCACGCAGTTCTCGGCGACGTTGAGGGTGCCGCCCTCGAACCAGCGGGCGCGGGGCACGCTGAGCTCGCCGGTCGCGGGGTCGGGCGTCGGCGGCGCCCAGTCGAGCGCGGTGTGCCAGGGGGTGCGCCACTCGAGGCGGCGCGCGGCCTCCTCCCAGAAGCCGACGGGGTCGGCGGCGGCGCGCGCGTACTCCTCGGGGCCGACGTTCGCCTGGGCGGCGAAGGCGGCGGGCGGCGGGAAGCTGCGGTTCTCGACCAGTCGGGCCTCGGGCGCGGTCGGGGCGGTCGTCATGCCCACCTCCTCAGGAGCTTCTTCTCGATGAGCCCGAGCAGGGCGTTGGTGGCGGTGCCCAGCAGGGCGAGCAGCACGATGGTCAGCAGGATCCGGTCCACGCGGCCGTTCTGCTGGGAGTCGTTCAGCAGGAAGCCCAGCCCCATCGAGGAGGCGATGAGCTCGGCGGCGACGAGGAACAGCCAGGACTGCGCGAGGGCGAGGCGGAGGCCGGAGATCACCGCGGGGACGGCGGCGGGCAGCTGCACGGTGCGCAGCAGCGAGAGGCCGCGCAGTCCGAAGGCGCGCCCCGCCTCCACGAGCTGCGGGTCCGTGTGCCGCAGCGCGGAGGAGACCGTGGTGAGGACAGGGAAGAAGGCGCCGATCGCGATCAGCGTGATCTTCGAGGTCTCGCCGATCTGCATCCAGAGGATCAGCAGCGGCACCCAGGCGAGCGAGGGCACGGCGCGCAGGGCCGCGAGGAGCGGGCCCAGCAGGGTGTCGGCCGTGCGGCTGAGGCCCACGAGGGAGGCGACGGCGAGCCCCGCGACGGAGCCGATCGCGAAGCCGATGAGGACGCGCTGCACCGAGATCGCGACGTGCAGCCAGAGCTCGCCGGCGGCCTGCAGCTCCCCGGCGGCGCGCAGCACGGCGAGGGGTCCGGGCAGGCGGTAGGCGGGCACGAGGCCGGTCGCGGTGACGACCTCCCAGGCGACGAGGATCAGCAGCGGGACCAGGGCGCCGAGGGCGAGGCGGCGCGGCCACCCGCCGCGGCGGGGTCGCGCCGTGCTCTCGACGTGCGAGATGCCGAGCTCGCTGACGGCGGTCGCGCTGCTCACTTGCTCGTGGCCTTGGTCGCGAAGGCGTCGTGCACGATGCTCGTCAGCGCCTTCGTCACGGCGTCCTCCCCGCCCTGGACGTCGCCGGATGCGCCGAGCACGGGGGCGATCTTCTCGAGGACGGAGGTCTGGTCCTTGCCGGGCACGCCGCTGACGTCGAGGTTCGAGCGCTCGGTGATGACGGTGCTCGCGATCTTCTCGTCGATGCCGGCGACCTGGGCGAGGAGCTTCGCGGTGCCCTCGAGGTTCTCGAGCGCCCAGCTGCGGGCCTTCTCGTAGGCGTCGACGACGGCCTGGGCGACGTCGGCGTGGTCCTCGATGAAGTCCTCGGTGGCGTTGAGGAACCCGTAGGTGTTGAAGTCGACGTTGCGGTAGAAGAGGACGTCGCCGCTCTCGGCCTCGGCGGCGGCCATGATCGGGTCGAGCCCGGACCAGGCGTCGACGGAGCCGCCGTCGAGGGCGGAGCGGCCGTCGGCGTGCTGGAGGGCCTGGATCTCGACGTCCTTGACCGTGAGGCCCGCGGTGTCGAGGGCCTGGACGAGGAAGAAGTAGGGGTCGGTGCCCTTGGTGGCGGCGACCGATCGTCCCGCGAGGTCCGCGGGGTCCTTGAGGTCGGTGCCCTTCGGGCCGACGAGGGCCGACCACTCGGGCTGCGAATAGATGTCGATGACCTTGATGGGCGAGCCGTTCGCGCGGGCGAGCAGCGCGGCGGAGCCGGCCGTCGAGGCGACCTGGGCGGAGCCCGAGCGCAGGAACTCGTTGGCCTTGTTGGAGCCGGCCGACTGCACCCACGTGACCTTCACGCCGTCGCCGAGGGCGTCCTCGAGGATGCCCTGGTCCTTGATGACCAGGCTGAGCGGGTTGTAGGTCGCGAAGTCGATCGTGAGCTCGGTCAGCGACCAGTCGCCCGAGCCGCCGCCTCCCGCGCTGTCCTTCCGGGCGTTCTCCCCCGCCACGCAACCGGCGAGGGCGAGCGGGGCGGCGGCCGCGCCGAGCGCGAGTGCGCCGCGGCGGCTGAGGGTGCGTGCGGTGCGGGTCATGCGTGGTCCTCGGGGGTCGTGGGGCGGGTGGTCGTGCCGGGGGCGGGCGTGCCGTGGTGGCTGGGGACGCCGAGCCCGTCGAGCAGCTCGCTGCGCAGGGCGGCGAGGGCGGCGTCGGCGCGGTCCCGCGGGCGCGGGCTGGGCACGTCGATCACGCGGGCGATCGAGCCCTCCTCGGGCGCGGCGCGGCGCAGGGTCCGCAGCTGGACGACGCGGTCGGCGAGGAACAGCGCCTCCTCGACGTCGTGGGTGACGACGAGGACGGTGGTGGGCTCGGCGGCGTGGATCTCGAGCAGGAGATCCTGCATGCGCAACCGGGTGAGGGCGTCGAGCGCCCCGAAGGGCTCGTCGAGCAGGAGCACCTCGGGTCCGCGGGCGAGGGCCCGGGCGAGGGAGGCGCGCTGCGCCATGCCGCCGGAGACCTCGCGCGGACGCTGGGACGCGGCGTGCTCGAGGCCGACGAGCTGCAGCAGGTGGCGCACGCGCTCGCGCCCCTCGGCCCGCGCGGTGCCGCGCGGGAGGCCCAGGGCGACGTTCGCCTCGAGGGTGCGCCAGGGCAGCAGGCGCGGCTCCTGGAAGGCGACGGCCGTGGACTCGTCGACGCCGCGGATCGTGGTCCCGCCCAGGCGGATCCCGCCCGCGCTCGGAGCGTCCAGGCCCGCGACCAGGCGCAGCAGGGTCGACTTGCCGCAGCCGGAGGGGCCGATGACGGCGAGGATCTCCCCGGCGCGGACCTCGAGGTCGAGGCCGCGCAGGACCTCGGCGGGCCCGAAGGCGCGGCCGACGCCCGCGAGGCGCAGAGCCCCTCGCTCGGCGCTCGGGTCGGCGCCGATCGGGCTCTCGTCGCGCGGGCTCCCGCCGCTCGGGCTCGCGGCGCGGCGCGCACGGGCGTCGGCGGGCACAGTGGTGGTCATGCCCGGCATCATGGGCATCCGCGACCCGCGCATGCCACCTCGATGTCATAAGCGGACACATTCGAGGCCCCCAGCGCTCGTGAAGCGCGCGGGGCGCGCGCGTGGTGCCCGCGGGGCGCGGCCCGTGCCCGATTCCCGGGGCATCCTCCGCATCCGTGCAGGCAGTTCCCGGCGATGTGGCGCAGACCCCGCGAGAGCGTCAATGCGCGTCACCTCCCGGTCACCTCGCCCCGGGCGCGCGTCAAGGTCCCGTCAACCCTCGTCGCTGGCTCGTCCAAACGCCTTCAGATCGCCCTCGCGCCGTTCCTACGGTGGTGGCACATCGCAGGCAGCGATCGGAGCCCCCGCTCCCGGTCCTCCTCGTACGACCCCCGCACAGCATCACGATCCTCGCACCCGAGGTCGGAAGGAACGCACCGAGACCATGGCACTGAAGAACACGCACCGCGCCACCGGCCGCGCCGTCACCCCCCTGACCAGCACCAGCCGCGCCGCCCGCACCCTCGGCGGGGCCGCCCTGCTGGGCACCGTCCTGGCCGGCACCGCCTTCACCGGCGGCGCCGCCAACGCCAACGACCTGGACCTGGCCGGCAGCGACGAGGTCGGCACCACCAGCCAGTCCTCGACCACCTCGAGCCAGTCCAGCGAGCTGCCGTCCTACGGCTCCTCCGCGGGCTCCACCTCGGTCCCGGCGAGCGCGAGCTCCAGCAGCGACAACGAGATCGTCAGCGCCGCCCGCTCCGCGCTCGGCACCCCGTACTCCTGGGGCGGCGCCTCGCTCAGCGGCATGGACTGCTCGGGCCTCGTGAACTACGCCTACGAGCAGGCCGGCATCGACATCCCGCGCACGAGCGGCGAGATCGCTGCCCAGGGGAAGTCGATCTCGCAGTCGGAGGCCCAGCCCGGCGACATCGTCACCTACCCGGGCCACGTCGCGATCTACGCCGGCAACGGCCAGATCATCGACGCCTCCGGCTCCCAGCAGAAGGTCGTCGAGCGCGCGATCTGGGGCAACCCGACCGGGTTCGTCACCTTCCGCTGATCCCGCGCACGTCGGCCCTGGGCCGACGGCGCCCGGTCACCCGATCGGCCCGGTCCCGCACCTGCGGGGCCGGGCCGTTCGCATGCTCAGAGGCGCGAGCCGTGCTCCGCGATGGCGAGCTCGTAGAGGCGCAGCAGGTCGTCCGACGCGTTCTCCCAGGAGAACTCCTCGGCCTCGGCGCGCGCGGCGCGTCGGATCGAGGCCGCCTGCTGCGGGTCGGCGAGGCGGTCGAGGGCGCGGTCGAGGCTCGCCTCGTCCTCCGCGTCGAAGAGCAGTCCGTCGACCCCGTCGGTGACCTGCTCCATCGTCGGCCCCGAGCGGGCGGCGACCACGGGCAGGCCCGAGGCCATGCCCTCGAGGATCACGAGCCCCAGGGTCTCGGTGACCGAGGGGAAGACGAAGGCGTCGGCGCTCGCGAAGGCGGCGGCCAGGTCCTCCCCCTCGAGGAAGCCGGGGAACAGTGTCGAGGTGCCCGCGAAGATCCGCTCGAGCTCGCCGCGGAACGGGCCGTCGCCGACGATCGCGAGGGCCACGTCGTCCCGTCGGTCCATCATGGCGCGCAGGCGCTGGATCTCCTTCTCCGCGGCGAGGCGCCCGACGAACACCAGCAGCTTCTTCTCCGGGTGCCCGTCCGTGAGGCGCTCCCGCACCTCGTGCGCGGCGAAGCGGGGATGGAACTGTGCGGTGTCCACGCCGCGGCGCAGCACGTGGAGGTTGGCAAGGCCCTGCCCGGCGAGCTCGTCGCGCATGGTCTGCGAGGTCGCGATGTTGATGTCGGCGAGCGCGTGGTTGCGCCGGATCTGCCACCAGATCAGCGGCTTCGACCACTTCCAGGCCTTGTAGAGGTCCAGGTAGCGGGGTATGTGCGTGTGATAGCTCGCGACCAGCGGGATCCGCTGGCGATGCGCGGCGTACGCGCCCGAGGAGGCCAGCAGCAGCGGCTGGGCCGCGTGGACGACGTCCGGGTGGAACCCGCGGATCACCCCGTCGACGGTGGGGTTGGGCAGGGTGAAGCGGCGGTGCTTGTAGAACGGCAGCGTCACCGGCCTCATGCCGACGACGCGGGCTCCGTGGTGCTCGGTGACGCCCAGGTCGGGGGCGATGACGAGCACCTCGTGGCCGAGGTCGACGAAGCGCTCGACGGCGTGGCGCAGCCGGGTCACCACGCCGTCGACCGAGGGCAGGAACGTCTCGGTGACGATCGCGATCCTCACGCCGTCGCGGTCACTTCCAGGTGACGGTGGGCAGGACCAGCTCGTCCTTCACCCGGTCGGAGTTCGCGCGGGCGACGGCGAGGATCTCGGCGAGGACCTCGTCGGTCAGCAGGTGCGGCTCCAGGCCCAGCGAGAGCAGGTTCGTGTTGACCGCGTTGTAGTAGTGGTCGTACTTCTCCACGCGCGGGTTCTCGAGGTGGTCGATGCCCACCTCGATGCCCTGCTCGCGGGCCACGCGCTGCACCTTCTCGGCGAGGTCCTGGACGCTGAAGGACTCGGTGAACTGGTTGAACACGCGGAACTCGCCGCGCTCGGCGGGGTTCTCGCAGGCGATCTCGATGCAGCGCACGGTGTCGGCGATGTTGAGGTAGCCGCGGGTCTGCGAGCCGCCGCCGTAGACCGTGAGGTCGTGGCCGATCGCGGCCTGGATGAGGAAGCGGTTCAGGGCCGTGCCGAACACCGCGTCGTAGTCGAAGCGGTTGGCCAGGCGCGGGTCCAGGCGGGTCTCGTCGGTGTCGAGGCCGTAGACGACGCCCTGGTTGAGGTCGGTCGCGCGCACGCCCCAGATGCGGCAGGCGAACATGATGTTGTCGCTGTCGTGCACCTTGGTGAGGTGGTAGAAGGAGCCCGGGGCCTTGGGGAACGGCAGGCGGTCCTTGCGGCCCTTGTGCTCGATCTCGATCCAGCCCTCCTCGATGTCGATGTTGGGCTGGCCGTACTCGCCCATGGTGCCGAGCTTGACGAGGTGGCAATCGGGGGCGAGGTCCTTGATCGCCCACAGCACGTTGAGGGTGCCGGTGACGTTGTTGCGGTGGTTCTCGATCGCGTGCTCTCGATCGATCATCGAGTACGGCGCGCTGCGGTGCTCGGCGAAGTGGACGAAGGCCTCGGGCTGCTTCTCGGTGACCACCCGGGTGACGTCGTCGTAGTCGGTGAGGTCGCCGATCACCACGTCGATGTCCTTCCCGGAGACCTCCTTCCAGGCGGCCACGCGCTCGTCGAGCGGGAGGATCGGCGTCATCGAGTTCGACCCCAGCTCGGTGTCGATCTCGCGGCGCACCAGGGAGTCCACGATCGTGACCTCGTGCCCCTTCTGCGAGAGGTACAGGGCCGTGGGCCAGCCGCAGAATCCGTCTCCGCCGGCGACGACGATCTTCATGGCAGGGAACCTCCTGGTCAGGGTGCGGGATCGACGTCCACCAGCGTATCGGTGTCATCCTGGGAGAGGGGCCCTCCCGATGACGCGGAGGTGAACATGCCCCGACGGGCGAGTCGGCCGGTGCGGCGCAGCCAGATCTCCAGCGGCACGGTCACCAGCGGTGGGATCGAGCAGACCAGGGCCAGCAGGGCCACCCACCACCTCCAGCGCAGCACCACGGCGGCGACGACCACCATCACCACGTAGGCGACGAAGACGCCGCCGTGCAGCCGGCCGAAGAGCCAGACCCCGGTCTCGGTGCCCACGGGCCCGTACTTCAGGGCCATGCCCAGCAGCAGTCCCGCCCAGGTGACGGCCTCCGCGAGCGCGACGATCGCGAAGATCCGGCCGACGGGCGCGACGGCGGGGCGCGCGGGCCGGGCGGGTGCGGACGAGCCGGTCATGCGCGGGCCACCCGGAGGGTGCGGATCTCGAAGGGGCGCAGGTCGAGGGGGATCCCCGAGCCGGCCTCGGGCTCCTCGTCCTCCGCGCCCCGGACGAGCGGGGCGAGGTGCGCGGGCGCCTCGGGACCGAAGGGCCGCTCGAGGAGGTCGACGGCGGTGACGTCGGGTCTCCTCGTCCCCTCTCCGCTCGCCCCTGCTCCCCCGTCCGCTGCGGGGACGTCGAGCACGAGCGAGGCCCGTGCCCGCTCGCCGAGGGACTCGTAGACGCGCAGCACGAGGTCGCCGGATCGGTCCTCGGCGAGCTTCACCGTCTCGAGGAGCACGCCGGGCGCGCCCTCGATGCGGGCGAGCGGAGCGGCGGCCCGGGCGACGGGTGCGGGGACCCAGCGCTCGGGGAGGTTCGCGCGATATCCCTCCGTGATCGCGTCGACCATGTCGGCGCCGGGGCGCAGTGCGAAGCGCATGGAGTAGGCGCCGTGGTCGGCGCCCGGATCGGGGAACTGCGGGGACCGCACCAGGGTGGCCCGCACCGTCGTGGTGGTGCCGCCGTCGGCCTCGCGGACGGTGCGCAGCACGTCGTGCCCGTAGGTCGAGTCGTTGGCCAGCGCGACGCCGCGCCCGCCCTCGGCGACGTGCACGAAGCGATGGGCGCAGGTCTCGAAGCGCGCGGCGTCCCAGGAGGTGTTCACGGGGATGGGGCGGTCCACGTGCCCGAACTGGATCTCGCTGCTCATCACCTGGGCGCGCAGGTCCAGGCCGAAGCCGAGCTTGAGCGCCTTGCGGTGCTCGCGCCAGTCCAGGTCGATCGTGAGGTGCAGGGCGCGGTCGCCGGGGCGCAGCTCGAAGATCTTCACGATCTCGCTTCCCTCGCCGGTGACACCGCCCGACGCCCCCTCGGGCGCCGTGGTCGTGTACCGGTAGGTGACGCGGGCGCCCCCGGCGATCTCGTCGACCTCCACGGCCAGCGGCCGGTCGAGGTCGCGCACCACCTGGCGGTAGAAGGCGTCGATGTCCCACGCGTCCCACGCGTTGGGGGTGTCGCGGTGCAGCTGCAGGCGGGCACCGGAGTCGCCCGGGGCGATGGCCTCGCGGCCGCTTGCGCTGTCGATCAGGGAGACGATCTCCCCGCGTTCGTCGAGGATCGCCCGGACCAGGCCGTTGTCCAGGGCGATCCGCTCGCCGCGGCGCACGAGGGCCACGCCCTCGGTCTCCTGCACGGGGCGCCCCGCGGAGTAGGGCGCGATGCCCCGGCGGGAGGTGACGGGGGCCGTGTTCAGCAGGATCTCGTCCCCGGCGCGCTCCTCGCCCGTCCCGTCGGCGCCGCCGGTCCCCTCCGCGGCGGCCGCCCCGTCGGTCCCGGCGAGCGCCGCGAGGGCGTCGAGGGACACCTGCTCGGCGCGCGCCTGGATCGAGGCGTGGTTGCGCTCGGCGTCGCGGTGCACCCAGGCGATCGCCGACCCCGGGAGGATGTCGTGGAACTGCAGCAGCAGGGCGTCGTGCCACATGTCCTCGAGCGCGTCGTGAGGGTAGGGGGCGCCCGCGCGCACGGCGGCGAGGGTCGCGAGGTGCTCGGCCTGGTGCAGAGCCGCCTCGGTGCGCCGGTTGCCCTGCTTGGTCGCGAGCTGCGCGCTGTAGGTGCCGCGGTGCAGCTCGAGGTAGAGCTCGCCGGCCCAGACGGGCGGGGAGGGGTAGCTCTCGCGGGCGCGGGAGAAGAACTCCTCGGGGCTCGCGAACTCGACCTTCGGGGAGCCCTCGAGGTCGGCCGCGCGGCGCCCGGCCTCGATCATCTCGCGGGAGGGACCGCCGCCCCCGTCGCCGAAGCCGAAGAGGTCGATCGCGACGTCGGAGCGGCCCTTCTCCTTGAAGTTGCGCTCGAGGAACGCGAGCTCGGAGGGCTCGAGGGTGCCGTTGTAGGTGTCGGCCGGCGGGAAGTGGGTGAAGACGCTCGTCCCGTCCAGGCCCTCCCAGGCGAAGGTGTGGTGCGGGAAGGTGTTCGTCTGGTTCCAGGAGACCTTCTGGGTGAGGAAGTCCCGCTGCCCGGCGAGCGCGGCGATCTGCGGGAGCGCCGCCGAGTAGCCGAAGGAGTCCGGCAGCCAGGTCTGCGCGGTCTCGACGCCGAACTCCTCGAGGAAGAACCGCTTGCCGGCCACGAACTGCCGGGCCATCGCCTCACTCCCGGGCATGTTCGTGTCGGACTCGACCCACATGCCGCCCACGGGCACGAAGCGGCCCTCGGCGACCTTCTCGCGGATCCGCTCGAACAGGCTCGGGTAGTGCTCCTTCATCCACAGGTACTGCTGGGCGGAGGAGACGGAGAAGGTGAAGTCCGGCTCGGCGTCCATGAGCGCGATCGCGTTGGAGAAGGTGCGGGCGCACTTGCGGATGGTCTCGCGCACGGGCCACAGCCAGGCCGAGTCGATGTGGGCGTGGCCGGTGGCCATCACTGTGAGCGCCGAGGAGTGCGCGGGCCGCTCGAGGGCAGGGCGCAGGGCCTCGCGGGCGGCGTCGGCCGTGCCCGGCAGGTCGTCGGGGTCGGCGGCGTCGAGCGCCGCTTCGAGGGCGCGCAGGATCTCGGCCCGACGGGGGCTGGTCTCCGGCAGCTCGTGCATGAGGCCGTCGAGCGAGCGCACGTCCTCGGCGAGCGCGCGGATGCGCCGGTCGCTGCGCTGCACGTGGAGGGCGCGGATCGTGTAGAGGTCGCGCTCGGGGAGGGTCGCGGGATCGCCGAGGTCGGTGGGCGCGAAGGTCCAGCCGCCCGCGACGTCGGGGTTCGCCGCGCACTCGAGGAAGTGGTCGAGGCGCTGGCCGGGCGCGAGGGTCATGAACGCGTTCAGCGGATTGACGGCCTTGACGGGCTCGGCCTGCGGGGTGAAGACGAGCGCCTCGGACTGGAAACCGGGGCCGCCGGTGAAGTCGAGGTCGACGACGAGCTCGCACAGGTCCTCGGGCCGGTCCCACTGCGCGGGCACGGAGCCGGAGACGTGCAGCCAGAGCGTCGACCATGCGCGCCCCCAGCTCTGGCCCACCTCGATCGGGACGTACTCGGGCAGCGCCGCGATCGCCTCGGCGGGCGGGACCGGCTCCCCCGGCAGCGCGTGGGCGCGGATGCTGACCGGGACCTGCTCGCGCCGCCCTCCGCCGTCGAGATGGTCGCGGACGAAGCGGCGGATCCGCTCCTCGGTGAGGCGGGTGTCGTCGTGCATGTGCGAGCGCTCCTTCGCGGCGCGCAGGCGTCGCGGCGGTCGGAGGACGAGGGTCCCTCCGAGACTATCCGGAAGGCGGTGTCAGCGGGCGGGCGGGGCCCAGCGCGCGAGGATGTCGTCGCTCAGGCGCGGGAGCAGCTCGCGGTGGGTGTCGCAGAACTCGTGGTCGGTGCCGATGACGGCGGCGAGGTCGGCGACCGGGTCGACCCACAGGGCGGTGCCGAGCATGCCGAAGTGCCCGAAGGTCTCGGGGCTGCTCGTGGTCCCGGTCCAGTGGGGGCTCTTGGCGCCGCGCACCTCGAACCCGAGTCCGAAGGGGTTGGGGTCCTGCTTGCCGAACCCCGGCATGATGCCGACCAGCCCGGGCAGCTGCGGGGTGGTCATCTGCGCGAACACCTCGGGGCCCAGCAGCGTCGGCCGCAGCAGCTCGAGGGCGAGGAGGGCGAGGTCCGCGAGCGGGGCGAAGGCGCCCACGGACGGCGGACCGTCCCAGCTCAGGCGCTCCATGCCGAGCGGCTCGGCGATCTCGCCCGAGACCCAGTCCTCGAAGTCCCGGCCGACGGCGCGCGCGACGTGCAGCGCGGCCACGTCGATCCCGCGGTTGGAGTAGTGGCGCCGCTTCCCCGGCTCCTGCAGCACGCGGTCGGACTCGTAGAAGAGGCCGGAGGCGTGGCAGAGCACGTGCCGCAGGGTCGACCCCTCGGGGCCGACGGGGTCCGTCAGCGCGACCGCGCCGCGCTCGAGGGCGATCGCGCACGCGAACCCGGTGAGCGTCTTGCTCACCGAGCGCAGGGGGCGCACCTTCTCGAGGTCGCCCGCGCTCGCGCGCACTCCCTCGGGGCCGAGCACGATCGCGGCGGCCTCGAAGCCGAACGCGTCGAGCACGCCGAGGCCGTCGGCCCCCGGGGTCCGCCCGGCCGCCGGCCCTCCGCTCACGCGCCCAGCCCCCCCGCGTCGTGCCGGGCGAGCACGGCGTCGATCAGCGCGGGCCAGTGCGCGACGTGGGAGGGGCCGAACGGCTCCTCGCCGAGGAAGGCGAGGGCGAGCCCGCGGTCGGGGTCCAGGAGCAGGAAGGAGCCGGACTGGCCGAAGTGGCCGAAGCTCGCGGGCCCGCTGCGCTCCCCCGTCCAGTGCGGGCTCTTGTGGTCGCGGATCTCGAGGCCGAGCCCCCAGTCGTTGTGCTTCTGGCGCCCGTACCCGGGAAGCACCCCGGGCAGGCCGGGGAACTGCACGCCCGTGGCCTCCCGCCAGAGCTCGGGGCCGACGAGGGTGGGGGCGAGCATCTCGCCGCCGACGAGCAGGAGGTCCTGGACGCTCGCGCGGAACCCCGCGGCCGGCGAGCCCGATGCCTCGAGGTCGCGCAGGCCGAGCGGCCCGCAGACCTCGTCCTCGAGCCAGGTCTCGAGGTCCGTGCCGGTCGCCTCCTCGAGCGCCCGGCCGAGCACCTCGAAGCCGGTGTTGGAGTAGATGCGGCGGGAGCCGGGCGCGGCGAGCAGGGCCCCGGTGTCGAAGGCGAAGCCGGCGGTGTGGGCGAGCAGGTGGCGGATCGTGGCGCCCTCGGGGACCTCGGCGTCCGCTCCGCCGGCCAGCGCTCCCCGCGTCTCCTCGGGACCGACGGGCGCCTCGAGGTCGAGCAGCGCGCGGTCGACGGCGATCAGCGCGCCGAGGGCGGTGATCGGCTTCGAGACGCTCGCGAGCGGGTGCACTCGCGCGGCGTCGCCCGCGGTCAGCAGAGTGCCGCCGGCGCCCGCGACGCCCAGGGCGCAGGGGAAGGAGAAGGGTGCGAGGAGGTCGTCCACGGCCCCAGGTTCCCACACGCGCTCCCGCTCCCCCCACCCGCTCGCTCCCGCGTCCTCCACGCCGTCTGCGCCGGTCCCCGCCCACGTCAGACACCAGTTCCTTGACCTCTCTTTTGCTTTCTCTTGACCTGTGGCAGGCTGAGGCGCGTCCGCCCATCGGACATGTCGCGCATATCGCGACATCGCACCCACGGTGGCCCCCCGCGCCGTCTCTTACAAGGAGAGAGACAGATGACCCGCCTCGCCACCCCTCCCGTGCCCACCCGTCGGGCCCTGCTCGTCGGCGCACCCGTGCTCGCCGGCTCCCTGGCCCTGGGCACGTCCCCCGCCTCCGCGAAGGACCCGGTACTGCATCCGGGCGATCGCGGGAGCGCCGTGAAGACCATGCAGAAGGATCTCGCCGCACGCGGCTACTGGTGCGGCAGCGCCGACGGCAGCTTCGGGGCCACCACCACGCAGGCCGTCTACGCCCTGCAGAAGGCCGCGGGCCTCGCCAAGGACGGCGTGTTCGGGGCGAAGTCCCGCGCCGCGCTGAAGAAGGGCACCCGCCCGAAGCCGCGCATCACCTCGGGCACGGCCTTCGAGGTCGACAAGAAGAAGCAGCTGCTCTACTGCATCAGCGGCGGCACGCTGAAGTACATCCTCAACACCTCGACCGCCTCGGGGAAGAAGTACTACTCGGGCGGGCGCTGGAAGACCGCGACCACGCCGAGCGGGGACTTCAAGATGTACAGCTTCCCCTCGAGCGGCTGGCAGACGGCGCCGCTGGGCAGGCTGTACCGACCGGGCTACTACGACCGCGGCTGGGCCATCCACGGCGCCACCTCGATCCCGCCCTACCCCGCCTCCCACGGCTGCAGCCGCCTCTCGGTGGCCGCGACCGACATGCTCTGGAAGGGCGGCTGGATGAAGAAGGGCCGCCGGGTGCTCGTGCACTGAGACCCCCTCCCGACGGCCCCGCGAGGAGCGGGGGCGAGGTGCGCCTCCACACGACCTGCACACCTCGTCCCCGACCTCCCCTCCCCCTGATCGCAGTCGCACGGTGATGGCACGATACGATCGACCAGCACCACACCGTCTCGACAGCGGAGGATCGACCGTGGGGATCTTGGATCGGATCGAGCGCGGACTGGACCGCGGCGTCACGAGCGTCTTCACGTCCGGCCGCGGGCAGCTCAAGCCGCTCGACCTCGCCCAGGGGCTCAAGCGCGAGTGCGACGACCAGATCCAGGTCCTCGACCGCACGCGCACCATCGCCCCGAACGTCTTCACGATCTACCTGAACTCGGCGGATCATGAGCGCTTCTCCTCGTGGGAGGAGACGCTGCTCGAGGAGATGGAGCGCGTGATCCTCGAGCACGCGGAGAAGAACCGCTACGTGTTCGTGGGCGGCGTGAGCGTCTCCCTCGAGGAGGACGACGAGGTGCGCCCCGGCCGCTTCGAGACCGAGTCGCGCACCGAGCGCGGCACGGTCGCGCCCGCCACCGGCGCCGAGCAGGCCGCCGGCCCCGGCCACCCCATCGTCGAGATCGACGACCAGCAGTACCTGCTGACCGGCCCCGTCACCGTGATCGGCCGCGGCGGCGACGCGGACATCATCCTCGACGACACCGGCGTCTCCCGCCACCACCTCGAGCTGCGGGCCGACGGCGCCTCCCTCATGGCCACCGACCTGGGCTCGACCAACGGCACCTTCGTCGACGGCGAGCGCATCCGCACGCCCGTGACCCTGCAGGACCGCTCGTCGATCCGGATCGGCCGCACCCGCCTCACCGTGATCCTGCCCGCGCCCGCGCCGACGTCGGCGACCTGGTGAGCGCCGCATGAGCGAACTGACGATCCTCGTCCTGCGCGTCGCGCTGGTGCTGGGGCTCTGGCTCTTCGTCGTCGCGGTGCTGCTGATCCTGCGCAACGACCTCTTCGGCACCACGGTCGTGAACCGCGGCACGAAGCCGGACCCGCGGCGCGAGCAGCGCCCGTCGGCCGATCCCGCCCAGGCGGCCTCGCTGCGCACCGACCCCTCGGTGATCTCGACCGCGCTCGTGGTCACGGCCGGCCCGCTGCGCGGGACGACCCTCACCCTCGGCCGCACGCCCGTGCTCATCGGGCGCGCCCCCGAGTGCACGCTCGTGCTCGACGACGACTACGCCTCCAACCGCCATGCGCGCGTCTTCCCGCAGGACGACGAGTGGATGGTCGAGGATCTCGGCTCGACCAACGGCACCCTGCTGTCGGGGAAGAAGATCGAGGGCGCCGTGCCCTTCCGCCCCGGCGCGCAGGTGCGGATCGGCCGCACCGAGATCGAGCTGAGGCGAGGCCCCCGATGACCATCGCCCTGCGCTACGCGGCCCGCTCCGACGTCGGCCTGGTGCGCTCGAACAACCAGGACTCCGGGTACGCGGGCAGCCACCTGCTGATGGTGGCCGACGGCATGGGCGGCCACGCGGGCGGCGACGTCGCCTCGTCGATCGCCGTGGGCCGCCTCGCCCAGCTGGACACGGACACCCCCGCCTCGGACCTCGTGGCGAGCCTCGAGGAGACGATCCTCGAGGCCAACCAGCTGATCCTGCGCCGTGCGCGCGAGGAGCCTCAGCTCGCGGGCATGGGCACGACGGTCACAGCGCTGCTGCGCGCGGAGGGACGCTTCGCGCTCGCCCACATCGGCGACTCGCGCGCCTACCTGCTGCGCGACGACGAGACCGTGCAGGTCACCAAGGACCACACGTTCGTCCAGCGCCTCATGGACGAGGGCAGGCTGACCAGCGAGGAGGCCGAGCGCCACCCGCAGCGCTCGGTGCTCATGCGCGTGCTCGGCGACGTGGACGCGGACCCGGAGCTCGACCTCTCGATGCGCTCGGCCCGCGTGGGCGATCGCTGGATGCTGTGCTCCGACGGCCTCTCGGGCCTGGTCTCCCTCGAGACGATCCACGCGACGATGGACGGCGTCGAGGATCCCGACGAGTGCGCAGAGGCCCTCATCCAGCTCGCCCTCAAGGGCGGCGGGCCGGACAACATCACCTGCATCATCGCCGACGTCGTGGATCTCGACGACCTCCCCCGCAGCGCCGAGGCGCCCTCCACGAGCCCGCTCATCGTGGGATCGGCCGCGCGCACCCGCAACCAGCCCACGAGCGCCTCGGGACCGGCCGCCCGCGCCGCCGCGCTGACCCGCGTCGAGAGCCCCGAGCCGCCCTACTCCGACGAGGACTTCGAGGAGGAGCCGCCGCGGCGCGGCCCCTGGCCGGCGCTGGTGACTCTCGTGCTCGTGGTCGCCGTGCTCGCGGGCGCCCTGTGGGCCGGGTACACGTGGTCGCAGAAGCAGTACTACGTGGGGACCGACGGCGACAGCGTCGTCATCTACCGCGGCATCTCGCAGGACCTCGGACCGGTCTCGCTCTCCGACCCCGTCGAGGTCACCGACGTGCCCGTGGACTCCCTGCCCTCGATCACCCAGCAGCAGGTCACCTCGACGATCCCGGCCGACGACCTCGCCGACGCACAGGAGATCGTGGACCGCCTGGAGTCGCAGACCGCGACCACCCTGCCCACGACGCCGACAGAGGGCCCGACCCCGCCGGCGGACGACGCGAGCAGCGCGTCCCCGTCCTCCACGGCCGACGAGGGGGACTGATGGTCACCGTCGTCTCCTACACCGCCCGTCCGCGCCGCTTCCTGCAGGCGCTGCTGCTGCTGATCGCCGCGGGGCTCGGCGTGCTCACCTACGCGCTCGTGGGCCTGGGCCGCCACGGGGAGATCCCCGACGCCCTGCCCGCGGTCGCGATCGGCGCCGGCGTGATCGTGCTGGTCCTCCAGATCGCGGTGATGTGGCGCGCCCCGTACGCGGATCCGGTGATCCTGCCGATCGCGGTGCTGCTGAACGGCATCGGCGTCGCCATGATCTTCAGCTACGACACCGCGGTCACGAAGTACATCGGCACCACGGCGTCCTACGCCTCGCGCCAGCAGCTGTGGACGGTGATCGGCGCGATCCTGGCCGTGGTCGTGCTCATGGTGATCCGCGACCACCGGATCCTGCGCCGCTACATGTGGATCTTCGCGGTCAGCGGGGCGGTGCTCCTGCTGCTGCCCCTGGTCCCGTTCCTCACCGACGAGCAGTACGGATCGAAGATCTGGATCAGGATCGCCGGCTACTCCTTCCAGCCGGCGGAGCTCGCGAAGATCTGCATCGCGATCTTCTTCGCCGGCTACCTGGTCTCCCGCCGCGACACCCTCGCCCTCGCCGGGCCCAAGGTGCTGGGCATCCACCTGCCCCGCTGGTCGGACTTCGGGCCGATCCTCGCGGCGTGGGCCTTCTGCATCGCGATCCTCGTGTTCGAGACCGACCTGGGCACGGCGCTGATGTTCTTCGGCCTGTTCGTCGCCATGCTCTACGTCGCGACCGACCGCCTGAGCTGGCTCGTGATCGGCGCCGTGATGTTCGTGCCCCCTGCGATCTTCGCCGCGACCCTGCTGGGGCACGTGCGCACCCGCTTCACGTGCTGGCTGGACCCGCTGAGCAGCGAGAACTACGGCGCCTGCGAGCAGATCGCGCGCGGCCTGTTCGGCATGGCCTCGGGCGGGCTCGTGGGCAAGGGCCCCGGCGGGGGCCGGCCCGACATGGTGCCCTTCGGGCACAGCGACTTCATCTACTCCACCCTCGCCGAGGAGCTCGGCATGGTGGGCGCCTTCGCGGTGCTCCTGCTCTACATCCTGCTGGTCCAGCGGGCGATGCGCGCGGCCGTCGGCATCTCCGACGGCTTCGGGACGCTGCTCGCCGCGGGGCTCGGCTTCGTGCTCGCCCTCCAGGTGTTCGTGGTCGTCGGCGGCATCACCCGCGTGATCCCCCTGACCGGCCTCACCCTCCCCTTCCTCGCCTCGGGCGGCAGCTCGCTCGTGTGCAACTGGATCATCGTGGCGCTGCTGGTGCGGATGTCCGACGCCGCCCGTCGGCCCGCGGCCCGCCGCCTGGACGGCGAGGGCGCGCCGGCTCGCCGGCAGAAGGGTCCGAAGGACAGCGGCGAGCCGCAGCGAGCACAGGAGGCGATGTCGTGAACAAGCCCCTGCGCCATGTCTGGCTGGTGGTCGGCGTGCTGTTCGTGCTGCTCTTCGGCTCGACCACCTACTTCCAGGTGATCGATGCGAAGTCGCTGAACGCCAACAGCCACAACTACCGCACGGTCTACGCCCAGTACGACCGCCACCGCGGACCGATCGTGGTGGGCGGCGAGCCGATCGCCGAGTCCCATGCGACCGACGACGCCTACGGCTACCAGCGCACCTACGATCCCGGCTCGCTGTACGCCCCGCTCACGGGCTACTACTCCGTCCAGTACGGGTTCAGCGGTCTCGAGAAGTCGCTCAACGACACGCTCTCCGGGGAGTCCGACGCGCTCTTCTACCAGCGCCTGACGGACACCATCTCCGGGCGCGACCCGCAGGGCGCGACCGTCGCGCTGACGATCGACCCGGACGCCCAGGAGGCCGCCGCGAAGGCGCTCGAGGGACGCCGCGGCGCCGCCGTCGCGCTCGACCCCGAGACCGGCAAGGTGCTCGCGATGGTCTCGGCCCCGAGCTACGACCCCAACACCCTGGCGACCCATTCCGCGAAGAAGGCCGAGGCCGCCTGGAGCGAGCTGAACGACGATCCGGACCGGCCCCTGTCCAACCGCGCGATCGCCGGCGATCTCTACCCGCCCGGCTCGACCTTCAAGCTCATCGTCGCGTCCGCCGCCCTGGACAGCGGCGACTACACGAAGGACACGAGCATCCCCGGTCCCGGTTCGTTCACGCTCCCGGACACGCAGAGCACCCTGTACAACCACCCCAACCAGGGGAACACGGCCTGCGGGGCGGACGACTCCTCGACCCTGTCCGAGGCCCTGCAGCAGTCCTGCAACACCTCGTTCGCGAAGCTCGGCATCGAGCTGGGCCAGGACGCGGTGCGCAAGAAGGCCCAGGAGTTCGGCTTCGGCGACCGCCTGGAGATCCCGCTGTCGGTCACGCCCTCGTCGATGGGCGACGACCTCAACGACGCGCAGCTGGCCACGAGCTCGATCGGCCAGTACGAGGACCGCGTGACGCCGCTGCAGATGGCCATGGTGGCCTCGGCGATGGACAACGACGGCAAGGTGATGACCCCGCAGCTCGTCGACGAGGTCCGCACCCGCGACCAGTCGGTGATCTCGTCGTTCTCGGCCGAGCAGTACTCGCAGCCGCTGAGCGCCTCGAACGCCGCGCAGATGCGCGAGATGATGGTCTCCACCGTCGAGGACGGCACCGGCACCGCCGCGAAGATCGACGGCGTCGAGGTCGGCGGCAAGACGGGCACGGCCGAGTGGGGCGACGGCCGCACCCCGCACTCGTGGTTCGTCGGCTACGCCGACAGCGGCGACAAGAAGGTCGCCGTGGCCGTGGTCGTCGAGGAGGGCGGCTACGGAGCGGATGTCGCGGCACCGATCGCGCGCGATGTGATGAAGGCGGTGGTCTCGCAGTGAGGACCGGCAAGGGACTGGTGCTGGAGGGGCGCTACCGCCTGGACTCCCTGATCGCCACGGGCGGCATGGGAGAGGTGTGGAAGGGCTGGGACCAGGACCTGGATCGCGAGACGGCGGTCAAGGTGCTGCGCGAGGAGTACGCCTTCGACGAGGGCTTCCTCAAGCGCTTCCGCGCCGAGGCGCGCCACACCGCCTCGCTCAGCCACGACACGATCGCCGCGCTGTACGACTACGGCGAGATCGACGGCCGCGCCTACATCGTCATGGAGCTGTGCAAGGGACGGCCGCTCTCGGAGATCATCGAGGAGCACCCCGACGGCCTCCCCGAGGACCGCGTGGTCTCGGTGCTCATCGACCTCGCCCGCGCGCTCGACGCCGCCCACGCCAAGGGCGTGGTCCACCGCGACGTGAAGCCCGAGAACATCCTCGTGGACGACGCCGACGACTGGCACATGAAGATCACCGACTTCGGGATCGCCCGCAGCCAGGACCAGGCGCGGCTGACCAAGACCGGGCTCGTGATGGGCACCGCCCAGTACCTCTCCCCCGAGCAGGCGATGGGCAAGCAGGCCACCTCGCTCTCGGATCTCTACGCCCTCGGGATCGTCGCCTACGAGATGCTCGTGGGGCATCGCCCCTTCACGGGCGCCAGCCAGGTCGAGATCGCGATGGCCCAGGTGAAGAAGCAGCCGCCGGCGCTGCCGGAGTCGGTGAACCCCGACCTGCGGCACCTGGTGATGATGCTGCTCGCGAAGGCCCCGGCGAACCGTCCCCGCTCGGCGGCGGCGGTCGCCCGCATCCTCGAGTCGATCCAGCGCGGCGAGGAGCCGCGCTTCACGACCGGCGCGATCCCCGCGGGCGCCGCGGCCTCCGGCGCCTCGGCGGCCTCGGGCGCCTCCGCGTCCTCCGGGTCGACCGGGGAGAACCGCGCGGGCTCCGGGAAGCCGTCGGCCTCTCCCGTGGGCACGCGCACCGCGGCGATGCCGCTGCCGCGCACGCACCGCCGGCGCGGGATCCGTCATCGCTCGGGGACCTCGGGCCCGTCGGCCCTCTCGGGCGCCTCGGCGCCGTCGGCCTCCGAGTCCGGAGGATCGGGCGCTCGCGGGGCGGGCGCCCGCGCGGCGATGCCCGCCGCGGGTTCCTCGCGCACGTCGAGCGCCTCCCGGCTCTCGGGTCCCGGCTCTCCCGCCGGCCCCGCGTCCGTCGGCTCCCCCGCCGGCGCCCCGGGATCCTCGCCGGCCCCCGGCACCGGTGCCGGGACCGGGAGCGCGACTGCCGCGGGATCGCCGTCGGCCGACGGCGCGGGCGGTGGGATCTCCACGGCGCCCTCGGGCCGCACCGCGCGGTCCACGAGCACCGGTGCGCGGATCGGCCCGTTCACGGTGCCCGGCTTCGTGCTGCTGCTGATCGTGGTCGTGGTGGCGGCCGTCGCGATCGGGATGGGTGTGGGCATCATCCCCAGCGGCTTCCTGAGCGGCGGGGCCGCGCACGCGGCACATGCACGTACGATGTTCGCGTCGCCCCAGATCGGCGACTTGACGAGGACGGTAGGACAGTGAGCGAAGAGAACCTGATTCTGTCCGGGCGCTACGCCCTGGGCAAGGCTCTCGGGCACGGCGGCATGGCCGACGTGCACCTGGCGGAGGACCGCCGTCTGCACCGCACCGTCGCGGTGAAGATCCTGCGCACCGACCTCGCGCGCGACACGAACTTCCAGGAGCGCTTCCGCCGCGAGGCGCAGAGCGCCGCCGGCCTGAACCATCCCTCGATCGTCGCCGTGTACGACACCGGCGAGGAGCACGCCAAGGACTTCACCGGGCACGAGATCACGATCCCCTACATCGTGATGGAGTACGTGCGCGGCAAGACCCTGCGTGAGTACGTCGACCCCGAGCATCCGATGGACGTGGGCCAGGCGGCCACGATCATGCAGGCGCTGCTCTCCGCGCTCGAGTACTCCCACCAGCAGGGCATCGTCCACCGCGACATCAAGCCCGGCAACATCATGATCACCGACGACGGCGACGTGAAGGTCATGGACTTCGGCATCGCCCGCGCGGTGGCCGACGCGACCGGGATGACCCAGACCCAGGCGGTCATGGGCACCGCCCAGTACCTCTCCCCCGAGCAGGCCCGCGGGCAGCTCGTCGACGCGCGCAGCGACATCTACTCCGCCGCGTGCGTCTTCTACGAGCTCGTCACGGGGCGCCCTCCGTTCACGGGCGACAGCCCCGTCTCCATCGCCTACCAGCACGTGCGCGAGACCCCGGTCCCGCCCTCGCGGTACAACCCCGCGATCACGCCCGACGTGGACCGGGTGATCCTCACCGGTCTGGCCAAGGACCGCGAGACCCGCTACCCCTCGGCCACCGCCTTCGCGCGCGACATCGCCTCGGTGATCGCCGGCCGGCGTCCGCAGCTCGTGGCCGGGGACCCGCAGCCCACCTCCGACGCGGAGGCGACGACGGTGCTCAGCCCCGTCGACGACCGCACCGAGGCGCTGCCCGCGGCCGCGGGAGCGACGCAGACCCATCGCGCGCCGGTCGCGGCCGCCGCCGGAGCCGGAGCCCTCGGAGCCGGTGCGGCAGGTGCCGCGGGTGCGGGCATGCAGGGCGCCGGCTCGGCCGACGAGCCGGGCGAGGAGCTCGAGCAGAAGCCCAAGCGCCCCGTCTGGCTGATCGTGCTGATCATCGTGGCCGTGCTCGCCGTGATCGCGGCGGCCCTGGCTCTCTGGCAGCCGTGGAACACGGGCCCCAAGCAGGTCGCGGTCCCGCAGGTCGTCGGCATGACCGAGGCCCAGGCGAAGTCCGAGCTGGAGAGCGCGGGCCTCACGGGCACGTTCGAGAAGAAGGCGAGCTCCGACGTCGACGAGGGCGACGTCATCTCGACCGATCCCGAGGGCGACACGCAGGTCGACGAGCACACGGCCGTGAAGGTCGCCGTCTCCAGCGGACCCGAGCAGGTCGAGGTCCCCGACCTCGCCGGCATGGACCGCGACGAGGCGACGAAGAAGCTCGACGACCTGGGGCTCGGCATCGAGATCGGCGATCCCAAGGACGTCGCGGGCAAGAAGGCCGGAACGGTCGTCGGCCAGGACCCGGCCTCCGGCTCGAACGCGGAGGCCGGGGACACGGTCACCGTGAACCTCGCCTCGGGCGATGCGGAGCTGCCGGACGTCACCGGCCTCGACGAGGACACCGCGACCAAGACCCTCGAGGACCAGGGCTTCGAGGTCGATGCGACGACCAAGGAGTCCGACGACGAGGATCCGGGCACGGTCACCGGCCAGACGCCCACGGGCGGCGACGGGAAGACCGCGGAGGTCGGCTCCACGGTGCAGATCGTGGTCGCGAAGGCCCCCGGGAACATCTCGATGCCCAACGTCGTGGGCCAGACGGAGTCCGAGGCCCGCAAGACCCTCGGCGCCAAGAACCTCGGCGTGAAGGTCACCTACCAATCCGACGACTCCGTCGCGAAGGACACGGTCATCAAGACCGATCCCAAGCCGAACGACTCCGTGGAGCCGGGGACGACCGTGACCGTGTACGTCTCCACCGGACCGGAGAAGACCGAGGAGCCCTCGGACACCCCCACCTCCGAGACGCCGTCGGACACCCCCACGGACACCCCGTCGGACACCCCGAGCGACTCCGACACCCCCTCGGACAGCGACAGCCCGACCCCGTCGGACGGCGATGACGGCGACCAGGGCGATGATCAGGGCGACGACAATGGCTGAGCCCACCGCGCGGATCCTGGTGGTCGACAACTACGACAGCTTCGTCTTCACGATCGTCGGCTACCTCCAGCAGATGGGGGCGGCGACGACCGTCGTGCGCAACGACGAGGTGCCGCAGGGCGCCGACGGCGCGATCGACCTGGGCGGATTCGACGGCGTGCTGGTCTCCCCCGGCCCCGGGACTCCGTCGACCGCGGGGCGCATCCTCGACGTGATCGGCGCCTGTGCGGACGGCACGGTGCCGATGCTCGGGGTGTGCCTGGGCCATCAGGCGCTCGGCCAGTACTTCGGCGGCACGGTGGCCCACGCCCCGCAGCTCATGCACGGGCGCACGAGCGTGGTCGAGCACGAGGGCAGGAGCGTCTTCGCGGGCGTGCCCAGTCCCTTCACGGCCACCCGCTACCACTCGCTCACGGTGGTCCCGGAGACGGTGCCGGACGTCCTCGAGGTCACCGCCCGCACGGCCGACGGGGTCGTGCAGGGCCTCGCCCATCGCGAGCTCCCGCTGCACGGCGTGCAGTTCCACCCCGAGTCGGTGCTCACCGAGCACGGCCACCTGATCCTCGCGCGGTTCCTCGAGCTGTGCGACGGCGTCGACGCGCGCGAGCGCTCCCGAGGGCTCGCCCCGCTGCTCGCGCCGTCCTGAGCCGGACCGGCGGGACTCGGACCCCGCGGGCCCCGGCCGCGCCACCCCGGTCGCGCCACCCCGGTCGCGCCGTCCCGGTCGCGCCGTCCAGGCGGGCCTTATACGCTGGGGCGGACATCCCTCCCCTCGTCACCTCCCCTGACCTCGTCCCCCGTCGGAAACGGAGCAGCATCGCATGGCCGCAACCCAGCGCAGCAAGCGCGACCGGAAGAACGCGGACCCCGCGAAGCGCGCCAAGGGCGCCGAGCCCGCGAAGCGCGGCACGGCGGAGAAGCCCTCGACCGACGAGACCCATGAGAAGGCGAAGGACGCGATCTCCGAGCGCCGTCGGCCCGCCGCCGAGAGCACGGGTCGCGGCCGCCGCGTCGCCGCGCCCGCGGTCACCCCGAACTGGATCGCCCCGGTCGCGGTGGTCCTGCTCATCGTGGGCCTGATCTACCTGGTCACCTACTACCTCTCGAGCGCGACGCTGCCGCTCCCGATCGGTGACTGGAACCTGCTCGTGGGCTTCGGCGTGCTCGCCATGGGCGGCGTGACGCTCATGTTCTGGAAGTGAGCACTCCCCCACCGCTCCCGGAGCACGGCGCCGCATCGACAGAAGCCGCATCGACCGGTGCCGCATCGACGGGCACCGCACGATCCGCCGGTGCCGGAACAGCTCAGCCCTGGCACCGCTTCGTCGCCCTCGGCGACTCCTTCACGGAGGGCATCGGCGACCCCGATCCCGATGCTCCTGGAGGCCACCGCGGCTGGGCCGACCGCGTCGCCGAGGAGCTGGGCCGCTCGGTCCCGGGCTTCGAGTACGCGAACCTCGCGATCCGCGGGCGCCTCTACCAGGAGATCATCGACGAGCAGATCGAGCCCGCGGTCGCGCTCGAGCCGGACCTGGTGAGCATCTTCGCCGGCGGCAACGACGTGATCCGCGGACGCGACCCCGACGAGATCGCCGCCGCGATGGACACGGCCGTCGGCCGCCTCGCCGAGACCGGCGCGACCATCCTCCTGTGGACCGGGCCCGACGTCGGCTCCACGCCCGTGTTCCACCTGATCCGCGGGCGCACCGCGATCTACAACGAGAACATGCGCGCGATCGCGCAGCGCCACGGCGCCGCGGTCGTGGACCTGTGGTCGCTGCGCTCGCTCACGCACGAGGGAATGTGGGCCGAGGACCGCCTGCACTTCTCCCCCGAGGGGCATCTGACGATCGCCGCGCACGTGCTGGACACCCTGGGCGTCGAGCACACGCTGCAGCCCCATGACCTGGGCGACCCGACCGCGCTGCCGTGGCGCGAGGCCCGCCAGCAGGACCTGCACTGGGCGCGCGTGCACTTCGGGCCGTGGGTGGTGCGGCGTCTGCGCCGGCAGTCCTCGGGCAGCGCGGTGCGGCCGAAGAGGCCGTCGGCCGCACCGGTCTTCGGCCGGCCCATGCCTCCCGGCACCTCCGCCTCAGACCGGTAGGTCCGAGAGGCAGGTCCACCGGCGGACGGCACCTGCATGGGGCACCGGAGAGCGGCACGGCCCCGCCGCTGCGCCGGCCGATGGGTACTTCTCCCCACTGCGCTCCGCCACGAGGGCATCTAGCGTATGGGCAACGGGCCGCACCGAGCGCACTGGTCGGCGGCCCGCAGGCGCGGGGTCTCCGCGCCGCCCACCTCCTTCGACAACGGGGCCACCATGCACTCCCTCTCCCTGCGGCGACGGCTCGCCGCGCTCCTCCTCCTTCCCCTCCTCCTGCTCGCGGCCGGCTGCGCACGGGTGACCGCGGATTTCGACATCACCAGCGCTGACAGCTACGACCTCGACTTCGACATGGCCGTCGAGAAGTCATATGTCCAGAGCGAGTTCAACTCCGCCGACGAACTGTGCAAGGGCCTCGAGGACGAGGACTCCGGCGAGTTCGGTCAGGCGAAGTGGGAGCCCTACACCGAGGACGACATGTGGGGCTGCAAGATCTCCGGCACCGTCGAGAAGAAGGACTTCGGGTCGGGCTTCACGATCGACGAGAGCGACGGCGAGCTGCACCTGAAGACGTCGCCGGACTCCTCCTTCGATCCCTCGAGCAGCGGCTTCAGCGCGAGCGACCTCGACCTCACGGTCACCTTCTCCTTCCCGGGCAAGGTCATCGAGTCCAACGTGGGCACCGTCGACGGCAAGACCGTCACGATCACCGACGCCGGTGACATGAGCAAGGGCGTGGACATCACCGCGAAGGCCGGCGGCATCGGCGCGGGCCTGGTCATCCTCATCGTCGCCGTGATCGTCGTGCTGCTGATCGTGCTGATCATCATCGCGCTCATCGTGTTCTTCGTGGTGCGCTCGCGCCGCAGGAACAACGCCCAGGACAGCGCGGGCCCCGGCGGCTTCGGCGGACCGGCGGGCGGAAACGGCGGCTTCGGCAACGGCGGTGACTTCGGCGGGAACAGCGGGAACGCCGGGAACGCCGGCTACCCCGGCGGCTCCGGCTACCCGGGCGGCGGACAGGGCCAGGACCCGCAGCAGGGTGGCCAAGGTGAGCAGTGGAACCAGCCTCCCGGCCAGCAGAGCCAGCAGGGCCAGCAGTGGAGCCAGGCCCCCGGGCAGCAGGCGCCCCAGTCACCGCAGGGCCAGCAGCCGTGGAATCAGCCTCCGGCCCCGCAGGATCCGCAGGATCCGCAGAATCCGCAGGGTCAGCAGCCGGGGCAGGGATCCGACGGCGAGCAGCCGTGGAGCCGTCCGCCGCAGAACTGAGGCTCGGCGCGCGGGTGCGCGGTCACCCGTGACGCTCCTCGAGAGGCCGTGAGGCGGCTCACGGCCTCTCGATTGGCGCGGCGAACCGGTGCCGACTAGTATTACTGAGGTCGGTCACGCCGACGAGCGCCTGTAGCTTAACGGATAGAGCATCTGACTACGGATCAGAAGGTTGGGGGTTCGAATCCCTCCAGGCGCACCGTAGTAGTCGTACTCTGACCCCCGGCATGCGAAAGCATGCCGGGGGTCAGTGCGTTGAAGGGCTCGGCGAGTTCGACGACAGGCTGCTCGTCCTCGCCGATGGAGGTCTTCTCGAAGAGGGCCTCCTGGTTCGCCAGACGCTTGGCCGCGTCGTCTGACCGCCGGTACATCGTGGCACACTGGGTCATCAGATTCATGGCGCTGGCGAGGTACTTCCGCTGTCCGGCGTATTGCTCGTGATCGGCCGCGAGCTTGAGGTCGATCTCGGCCAGGCCGCTTCGGATCCGATCCTGGTGTCGTTTGAGCGTGTCGAGATCGATGGCATCAGCGAAGTGCCCAGCCAGAAACTTCTCACTCTCGGCCTCAAGACGCTGGCGCTGCGTGGTCAGCTCCCCTAGTTCCTGGGACCGAGACGACAAGCGCTCGTGGAAAGCGGCATCGACCTGCTTCGCCAGCGCCGAGTAGGTGGCCGCGCTGAGGCCGATCCTCTGATAGCAGGTGGCCACGAGGTCCTCAGCCACCGCGACGGATACCGCTTTGCGGTTGCAGGTGGTTCGCTTACTGGCCCGTCCGGAGCACACGTATTGGGCGTAGCGAATGCCCTGCTTATTCCGAGCGAAGTCCAGGTGCAACCGCGACGTTGCAGGTCGCGCAATACAGGATCCCCTTCAGAGGGTGGTCGTGCTTGCGCGACCGGACGCCGGCATGGGCCCGGGAGTCCAGGAGACGTTGCACGCGTTCCCACACCTCTATGTCCACGAGGAGCTGAAGCGTCCTGGGTTTGTTGGAGGCTCCTGGCCTTGGAAGCGAGGATGGAGATATGCCGAAGGAACTGGCGTCGAGGAAGCCGACGACGCGTCGCTACTCGGACGAGGAGAAGGCCGCCGCGGTGCGGATGGTGAGGACGCTGCGCTGAGCTGGACGTCACACAGGGGACGGTGCAGCGGGCGCGACGCAGCTCAGCTATGGGGTCGAGTCCGTGCAGATGTGGGTCAAGCAAGCCGACATCGACGACGGCCTCACCCCAGGCGTGAGCAGCGCGGAGGCACAGCGGGTGCAGGATATCGAGCAGGAGATCCGGGAGTTGGGCCGGGCGAATGAGGTGCTCAAGCGGGCCGCGTCTTTCCTCGGGGCGGAGCTCGACCGCCACTATCGGAAGTAGCCGCGTTCATCGACGCGAACAAGGACGACCTGGTCGACGGTCGCCGGCTCGGAGTCGAGCTCATCTGCAGACTGCTGCAGGTGGCTCCGAGCACCTACTACGCCGCCAAGACCCGTGCTCGGTCGGCCCGCGCCGTCCGCGACGAGGCGCTTGTCCCGCAGTTGGTCGAGCTCTGGGAGGCCAACCACCGCGTCTACGGGATCCGCAAGCTCTGGAAGGCCGCACGCCGGGCGGGGATCAATATCGGGTGAGAGCAAACCGCGCGGCTGATGCGCGCTGCCGGGATCGAGCGCGCCAGGCGGTCGAAGCGGGTCAAGACCACCAGGGCGGATCCGACATCGGCACGCCATCCCGACCTGGTGCAGCGGGAGTTCACCGCGACCGCCCCGAACCGGCTCTGAGCAATAGGCCTGACATTCGTGCCGACGTGGGCAGGTGTCACATACGTGTGTTTCATCATCGACGCGTTCAGTCGGATGATCGTGGGCTGACGGGTCGCGGCGCACATGCGCACCGAGATGGTTCTCGACGCGATCGAGATGGCCCGCTGGTCCCGCGGCCCCCACCACGATGATCTGCGGTGTCAGAGTGATGCGGGCTCTCAATTCACGTCGATTCGCTACGGCGAACGGCTCGCGGAGGTCGGCGCCACGCCGTCAATCGGGACCGTCGGCGACAGCTATGACAACGCCCTGGCCGAGACGGTCAACGGGTACTACAAGGCCGAACTCGTCCGCGGGCCGGCGCGATCGGGGCCTTGGAAGACCGTCGAGGACCTCGAGCTCGCGACCCTCGGCTGGGTGCACTGGCACAACACCGAGCGCCTCCAGGGCTACCTCGGCGACGTGCCGCCCGCCGAGTTCGAGCACGCGTTCTATCCTGACCAAGCCGACCGCGAGCAGCCGGCCGGAATCAAATAGCGCGAGTCTCCATCAGACCCACGGCGCTTCACCCTTGGCTCACGGCTTTGACCAGCAACTCAGGCTTATCGGCTCGTCCGGCCAACCGCGAGAGGCCCTCCCACTAACGCGAAGCAACTAAGTCGGAAGACTCGTAGGCGCGCATCCCCAGCACGCCTTTGTACCATTCGCGCTTCCTACCGCGGGAATCCCAGCACACTATCTTCCCTCCGTTCGCCGCCCAACGCGATCGTCCTCCGCCCGGCGGAACAACGCGGTCGCGGGAAAAGCGTAGCTCTCGCCCCTAGAACTCTCGCCCTATGAGACCGCCGACTTCGGTGTCCAAGACCGTGCGCACAACGCCCGCCTTGAACCACTCCTCGTCAAGCATCTCGTCAGGCACATCGTTGCTGTTGATGGTGCAGATATACTGCCCACCGGTGGACTCGACCATCGCCTGCGCGAAATGCAGCGCCCCCGCTCGTTGACGAGGATCGACGCCGTCGAAGACGGAGGAGTCGTGTACGAGGAAGTCGGGATGGTGGGCGGTCGTGATACCTTCTTCGAGCATTGTGAGATCAAAACAGAACAGGGTCATCCTGTCCACGCCGCTGCTCCCTGAGCCGGAGGCGCGTATTGCGAACTTGTACCCTACGTCGTCGACAGAAACGGTAAGGGCGGCGTCCTTGCCGTACAGCTCTCGCATCTTTTGACTGAACCGGTCGCTGATCCGGTCCAGCTTTTCGCGTGAGGTGGTCAAATATCGGGTCGCTTCGTTCCGCTTTGTGGACTGTTCGAGCTTGAGTTCCTCACGGCGCGTCACGACCTCTCGTGCTTGCCCGATCTGGAGGTCCAATGCGGCCATGCGAGCTTCGATGTCGCTGAGCTCGGCGCGCATCTCGTTCAACTCGTCAAGCGCGCCCCCAGCGTCAAGCGTCCGCAGAACGCCGTCGCGCTGCTCGTCGAGCCGCGATAGTTCTCCTGCGTGGGCAGCGATGCGCTCGTCGAGTGCTTCAATCTCGCCACGCAGAAACGAGCGGCGATTCGCCAAGAGTGCGGCGTGGAACTCGCGCACCTGACTGGCTTGGCGCCTAAAGCCGTCGGCAAGAATCGCGCCAGCCGCGCTGAAGAGTTCCTCGACCGGCAAGGAGTCGGCGTCGGTATCCTGCGTCTCAGATAAAGATGATATATAAAGCTCGCGCATCCGCCGGTTTACGACCGCCTGGTCCCGCAGACGACCAATTTGCGCCGTTAGCTCGTCGGCACGAGCAACCAGCGAATTCGGGTCCTCAAGGATACGAAACCCGGAGATGCGTTGCCTCCACTCATCGGCCTCGTTCTTCAGCGCAGCACGCTCCAGAACGAGCTCGTCTTCAGGCCGGAGCGTCGCGACCAGTCCCTCCTTGGACGCCGCTGTGATTGCCTTCAACTGATCTAATCCCTTTTTCACAGCTGCCAGCTCGTGGATTACTTCCCAATCCAATCCGAGCAGAAACGCAACATGTTCACGGCTGCTGGTCGCGCTCTGCTGCGCAATCACCTTCAAGGGATTCTTCGGGGTATCGGTCCGGATCACATACGAGAGAAGCGTGCGCACCGACAGCCCGCCGGTCACTTCCTGCTCGACGGGCTCCAACCGGAAAAGTGAGAGCCCCAGCAACTCTTTCCAGCTGTCAATAGTGATCTGGCCCTCCGAGAGCCACGGACCAATCACGTCACGCGCGGGACCCTCGGCTGAAATTGAGAGTCGACGGCCGCTTGCCAGCGAGCGCGTCGCGGTGACCGTACCTCCGAACATCTCCAGAGTCAGAGTGATCTCCCACCCGTCGTCGGCGAGAGGCCGCAAGCTGTGGTGGAGATTGCCGGCCAGGACGTAGTTCATCAGCATGAGCATCGTCGACTTGCCCCGTGCGTTGCGGCTGTCTTGGTCGGTCGAATCGTGAGCGCGATCGGCGATAACAGCATTGAAGCCGGGCTGGAACTTGATCGGCTTGAACTCTTCATGGTTCGCGCTCAGGCGGATAAACACTAGGCAACCCTCACCATCTGGTCGTCGTAGTCGAGGGCACCCGCGCCATAGAGGAAGGTCAGGGCTGTCACGAAACCGTCGTACGTCGACGCGGTAGCCGCTTGCCGGTGCTCGCCGTATAGTTGCCCAACGCTAAGCGTTCTATCACCCAAAAGAGCCAGCAGCGCAGCGGCTTCGCCGACGATAGTGCGCTCTAGTGGCGTGAACTTGTCCGGGAAGAATTCACTCACGTTCAAAGACCTCACAGATCTCGAACAGGTAAGCGATCACCGCGACCGCTGCTGCGCGCACTTGGGGACTGTCGCGCGGGCCAGCGTTCTCGATCGCGGTCTCGACGAGATAGTCGAACACCGCGTCCGGCTCGAGGTTCTCCGCGCGTGCAGCGTAGTAGTCGCTCTTGAACCGCGCGACCAGGCTGCGACCAAATGAGGGCGCCACAGAAGTTTGAAAACTGATGAACTCTTCGACACGTGCCGCCTGCGACAGGCCATCAGTGATTCGCTGCACAGATGTTTGACCCAGCTTGTTCAGCTTGATCTTCTCCCGCAGCGGAAGGGCTAGCTCGACACCGGGTTGCTGGGGCGTCACGGGCGTGCTTGCGATCACAGTGCACACCACCGTGAGTTCCTCGTATGTCACCTCACCGAGAGCGTTCCGCACGGCTCGCTCCACGGCAACCTCGTGTGAGCGCTTCGCTTCCAGCAGAAACTCGCGTGTATGGAACTCCAGTTGCGTGTCCACGGCGTCGTGATGCGGACCGCACAAGTAGACCAAATTCTCCGCCGAGCCACGCTCCTCTGGCGTCATGCTCGCGTCGTACCGAGGGCCACCAGGGCTTGCCGCAGCGATATGCGCAACCTTGCCAGTCGCCTTGGGGCGGTCTCCGTCGACCTTCGGATCAATCGTCAGATCCAGGCCGCAGCCTGGGTACGCGCACTTGTTGCCGCTTCGAGCGATGACTACCTTCTCCTGGGCCGGGGGCACACGGTCCCGCAGAGAAGTCTGAGCCATGGTCAGATCGTACCGGACGTGCGCAACAACCTGCCCGGGCGAACGCCGAAACGCCGACCTGGCTGACCGCGCACGACAACGATGTCATGTGGTACTTGTTGACCCATTCGGCCCAACGATGAGTCACGTCAATCTTCGGCCCATGCCAACCGCCGTTGCTGACAAGCGATCTCTCTCGTCGTCATGTTGGCGGCAATTAGCACGGAGTCCCCTGTACCCGCGATGCGCGAAGCGCCGGCAGCAGTGGAGCCCCGGAGCTCGATTTCCCGCGGCGTCGTGTACGAGGGGGTGGGGGTCGACGTCGAGCAGCGAGGTCGCCCTCTTATCGAGGAATCGCAGCTGGCGATCACCGCTGGCCCCGCCCGTCCGCGAGTACGCTCGCCGGGCCAGCAAACGCTGCATCATCAAGATGGCCCGTCGACTCATCGAGCGTCCGGACAACCAGCCGATTGACCGAGAAGGATAGCCAAGGCCCGTCTCATTTGGCTGCCGCGACTCCAACGTGCGCGAGGGGACCCTTCGTGTATTGCCAAACCGTCGTCCGATGAACACCGAACTTCTTGCAGATCGACCGCACGCTCGCCCCGCTCTCCCGAGTGGTTCGAATAGCGTCTATCTCCCTTGCAGCGAGAGGTGTTCGATTGCGTTTACTAGGGTCCGAGACCACCTCCGCATTCGGGCCGCCTACATCTTCCGACTCATCGGAGTTACAGAGTCTGGCCTGCTCCCACGCGGCAACCAGGCGTTCTAGCCGCTTGTGCGAGTTCCGATTGGGTCCACTTCCGCGCACCAGCGGAAAGGCCCCGTCACCTGCGGTGACGGGGCCTTTCGCATGTCCGGGCAGGTTTCCTTCGCCCTCAGCCCCGCGCGATCGCCTCGCGCACGCTGGGCCAGGACTGGAGGATGTCGCGGGCCTCGGGATCGTCCTCCGCGGCGATCGCCTCGGTGCGCGCCTCCTCGAGCAGCTCGTCGATCACCACGCGCGTGCCGCGGTCGACAGAGGCGACGGCGGCCTCGACCATCGCGAAGCTGAGAATGTTCTCGTGCACCTCGCACATGGGGGTGCGGCCTTCGCGCAGTGCGGTCACGAACTCGATGATCGAGGCGTCGATCTGGTCGGGCTCGGGCTCGGCGAGCGCCTGCTCGAGCGCCGTCTGCAGGGAGTGGGTCCGCTCCTCGTCCTCGGTGCCGAGCTGCGGCGCGCCCTTCCCGTCCCAGGTGGCCGTGCCCTGCTCGGCCCCGATGCGCCACTCGCTGTTCCAGTAGGTCGGCAGGCCGCGCGCGTTCCAGGTGCCGTTGTAGACGAACAGGGAGCCGCCGCTCATCTCGAAGGTGCAGCTCACGGTGGCGTCGCCCGCGTACACGCTCCACTGCGGGTTGGTGCCGTGCGCGGTCACCGCGAGCGGGTCCGTGCCGGTGATGTAGCGGGCCGTGTCGAAGGCGTGGATGCCCATGTCCCGCAGCAGCGGGTGCTGCTGGGTGGCGCGGAAACCCTCGTGCTCGGTGAACAGGCTGAAGAAGGCGCTGGTGAGGATCGTCGGCCCGTGCTCGGCGACGAAGCGCCGCAGCTCCCGCACCTGCGGGAAGAACCGGCGCGACTGGGAGACCATGAACGGCACTCCCGTGAGCTCGGAGTGGGCCATGAGGCTCAGCGCCTCCGGCAGCGTCTCGGTCACCGGCTTCTCGCCGAGCACCGGGATGCCCGCGTGCAGGGCCTTGCGGGTCACCGGGTGGTGGGCGACGGGGACCGTCGGGTCGATGAGGATGTCGGCCCCCACCTCGAGGGCGAGGTCCACGCCGTCGGTGCCGACGGCGACGGCCGAGGGGTCCTCGACGCCCGATTGGGCGATGGACTGCGCGGGCATGCCCTCGACGAGGTCGGCGACGCCCACGAGCTCGGTCACCGGGCTCGAGGCGATCACGCGCGCCCACCACTTCCCCATCCCGCCCGCGCCGACGACGACGGCCCGCAGGGGCCGCTGCCCCGCGGAGTTCGCGATCGCGGCGTTGGGGTCGGCGACGGCGTCCGAGGTGCTCGCCTCCGCGCGCGTCCCGTCGGCCGCTGTGCTCTCGCGCAGATCAGATGACACGGGTGATCTCCTCGCCCTCGGCGGTGCGGGCGCCCTCGCGGAACCAGTCCCGCGGAGCGTTGGCGATCTTGACCGCGGCGCGCTCGCGGTCCTCCTGGGGGCGGGCCCAGAGAGCGGCGTTGGCGAGCACGCGCTGGATCTCCGCCTGGTGGTAGACGGGGTACTCCTGGTCACCGGGGCTGAAGTAGAAGATGCGTCCCTTGCCGCGGTAGAAGCAGCAGCCCGAGCGGAACACCTCTCCCCCGCTGAAGGAGGAGATGAAGACCTGCTCGTCGGGCGCGGGGATGTCGAACATCTCCCCGTACATCTCCTGCCCGGGGATCACGATCGGGTGCGGCACGCCGCGGGCGATCGGGTGGGAGCCGCTCACGGTCCACACCCGCTCCTCGTCGTTGTCGTTGCGCCACAGCAGGTTGCAGGTGGTGCCCATGAGCAGGCGGAACGGCTTGGAGTAGTGCGCGGAGTGGAGAGGCAGGAAGCCCATGCCCTCGCGCACGTGGCGGACCACGCGCTCGGCGACCTCGTCGGGCACGTCCTGGTGCGCCATGTGGCCCCACCAGGTGAGGACGTCGGTGTTCGCGAGGACCTCCTCGCTGAGGGACTCCTCGATGTCGTCGAGCAGGGCGACGCGCACGTCGACGTCCTCGCCGAGCGCGCCGAGCGTGCTGGTGAGCGCGCCCGCGATCGTGGTGTGCATGCCCTCGGGGTAGAGCTCCTGGACTCTCTCGTCGACCTTCTCGTGCCGGTTCTCGCCGAACACGGTGATGCGCAGGGTCATCGCGCGACTCCTTCGTCTCATGGTGGTGGGGTGCAGTCGAGCTGCAGGGTGGAGTGCGGGCGTCGTTCCCGCCGGGGACTGCGGCAGCGCGTCTGCGTCACAGCTCCGTTCCCACGTGGTGACCATCGTAGGGTCGCGCCGCCCCCTCGGTGCACGGACCGTCCCCTGGGTGGGACGCGGCCCGCCGATCCCGGCGCCGATCCCCGCCCCGATCCCGGTCCGGGCCCGCCGATCCCGACACGCCGCGGCAACCAGTGACCCTTGCGCCCTCGTCCAGGGCGCGTGCAGGCTGACGTTGCCTCCGGCGAGCTCTTCGGGCCGCAGCGGACGGGTGCACGGCGTCGGTGCGCTCGCGCGGCGGTCTCCGGCCCGGCCACGGCTTCTCGTGCACCGATCACAGGAGATCCGATGAACTGCTCGTCCACTGCTCGCCCCTCCCGTCGTGCCCTCTTCACAGGCACCGCCGCTGCCACAGGCCTGATGGCGGCGCCGCTCGCCGCACCGTCCGCCGCGCGGGCCGCCGTGAGCGACCCCTACGACCCCTCGGCGTACACGGCGTCCCACGGCTTCACGTTCGCCGAGGGCTTCCCGGTCGCCATCCCCGAATGGCGCTCGATCGACTTCCGGGTGCATGCGCCGAAGATCCGCACCTTCCCGCCGTCGTTCCGCGTGACGCTCCCCGCCGGGTACGCCGACGAGCCGGACCGCGACTATCCCGTGCTCCTGCTGCTGCACGGACGCGGCGGGGACTTCACGCAGTGGTCCGCCGACGACACCGGCGAGCCCGGCGGCGACGGCGGCGGGGGCGGTCAGGCGATCTCCCGCACGGAGGACCAGGACGTCATCGTCGTCATGCCCGACGGCGGGGCCGGCTCGTTCTACTCCAACGCGAACGCACCGCTGCCCGGACGCGAGGCCGCGTGGGAGACCTTCATCATCGAGCAGGTCCTGGGCTTCGTGCACGACAGCTTCCGCACCGACCCGACGCGCATGGCGATCGCCGGGCTCTCGATGGGCGGCTGGGGCGCGCTCGCGCTCGGGCAGAAGTACAAGGACCTCTTCACCTCGATCAGCTCCTACTCGGGCCCCGGCGACTGCCGCCTGGACACGGACGACGGCAAGCTCGTCGCCTTCACGATCCTCGCCTGCCCGATCTTCGACGCCTGCAAGTACCCCGCCACCGCGAACGGCCCCGGCGCGACCTGGGGCCCGTCCATCGATCCGCCGATCGCCTCGACCTACGACCCGATCGAGAACATCGAGCGCTATCGCGGCAAGCGCGTGTTCCTCCGCAGCGGCGACGGCAACTGGATCGACTTCGTCGCCGCCCTCCAGGGCCACGGCGATCTGCTCGACCAGATCCGTCGGAAGGCGGACACGATCGGCGGGGACGTGATCGAGGGGCCCGTGCACCCCAACCTGGAGCGGTTCGCGGGCGCGCTGAGCGATGCGGGCATCGAGAACGACTACCGCATGGACAAGGGCCGCACCCACGACTGGACCCTCTGGCGCGAGAACTTCGCCGAGGACCTCCCCGGGATCATGCGGGCGCTCGGGGCCTGAGCCCCGGCGCGCACGCGGCGGCCGTCGAGCGGCGCCGCGTGCGGGCTCCGGACGCCGGGCCCCTGGTCAGTGCGCGGAGGCGATCAGCACGCCCGCGTCCTCGAGCGCGACGCGGAGGCTCCGGGTGGTCGAGTCCATGGTGCGGCGGGCTCGGCGCTCCCCCAGGATCCCGCCCAGGGCACGGGGACTCGCGTCCGACCACGAGCATCGCACCTCGCTGCGGGCCGGCGCGGCGCCCGCCGCGGTGGGCGCCGCGCCGCTCGCTCCGTCGTCCGACGGCCGCACGTCGACGCGCATCTCGAGGTGCTGTCCGCCTCCGGCGAGGCCGCCCATGAGCACGCTGCGTCCCAGCCGTCCGCGCTCGAAGACCTGGGAGACGCCGACGGGGCCGCGGGAACCGCCGCCCCGTGTATCGCCCTTAGGTTCTTCGCCGTCGCGCTCGACCTCGCGCCACCCGGCTGCGCGCAGAGGTGCGTCGACGAGCTCGACCGCGCGCTCAGGAGCGCAGCGGACGCGCCATGCTGCAGTTCCCATCGTCCCGGGCTCCTCCGTCTCCTCGCAGTTCGTGCCGCCGGTGCGGGATGCTCCGATGCAGAAGCGGCCGACGGCGCATCATGCGCCGTCGGCCGCTCGTCTTCGCGCCTTCGCCCTCAGGGGGTGACGACCTTGCCGGGGTTGAGGTTCCGGCCGGGGTCGTTCTGCGCGAAGAGGCCCTCGATGATGTGCTCGCCGAGCTCGCCGATGTCCTCGGTGAGCCAGGGCTGGTGCTCGGTGCCCACGGCGTGGTGGTGGGAGACCGTGGACCCGAGGTCCACGAAGGCCTGCTGCACGGCGCGCTTGGCGTTGTAGTACTGCTCGAGCGCCTTGTCCGGGCTCGTGTACTTCAGGGCGAAGGTGAAGTAGAGGCAGGCGCCCGAGTGGTAGCTGTGGGACATGTGGCAGAACATGAAGCCGGGCAGTCCCTGCTTCCGCTGCGCCTCGTAGAACGCCTCGTAGACCTTCGCGTGGACCTCGTTGATGTTCGACCAGGTCGCGCCGGTGTCGCAGACGTCGCCGAACACCTGGTAGCTGAGCAGGAAGTCGCGCAGGTACGGGGTGTCGAACTTCTTCTGGTCGTAGATCGCACCCGGTCCGGCTCCGAGCGTGATGCCGCCCGCGCCCTTGACCAGCTTCTTCACGACGGACTTCTGGTGCTCGACGGTCTCCTTGGTGCCCTCGAAGCACACGTAGGAGATGCTCATCTCCTCGCTCGTGTCCCAGCCCTTGGAGCGCAGGTAGGCGAAGAGTCCGTCCTGCACCTTCGCGGCGACCTTGCCCTTGGTCGAGGTGGGCTCCTTGACCATGGCGAGGCTGAACTCGGTCTCGGGGCCGTCGGAGAGCCGCGTGAAGGTGGGCGAGACGTCGGTCGAGCGGGCGATCGCGTGCATGCCGCGGATGCCGTGCTCCCAGTCGGGGTACATGTAGGCGATGACCTGGCGCACCTGCGGCAGGCGGTGCACCTGCACGGTGAGCTCGGTGATGATGCCCATGCGGCCCTCGGAGCCCAGGATCATCTCGTGGACGCTGGGGCCGGAGTCACGGCCGGGGATCGGGTTGGTGACGACGGTGCCCTCGGGGTGGACGACGCGCATGCCGCGCACGATGTCCTCGATGTCGCCGTACTTGTCGGACTGCATGCCCGAGGAGCGCGTCGCGGCCCAGCCGCCCAGCGTCGAGTAGGTGAAGGAGTCCGGGAAGTGGCCCATCGTCCAGCCCTCGGCGGCGAGCTGCTCCTCGAGGTCGGGCCCGTAGACGCCGGCCTGCACCCGCGCGAGACCCGCGGTGTCGTCGATCGAGAGCACCTGACGCATGCGGCCCAGGTTCACGGTGAGCACGGGGCGCTGCTCGGCCGGGTCGGGGGTGACCGAGCCGGAGATGCAGGAGCCGCCGCCGTAGGGGATCAGCACGAGGTCCTTCTCGATCGCCAGGCGCAGCAGGCCGGCGACCTCCTCCTCCGTGCCGGGGTAGACCACGGCGTCCACGAGGCGTTCGAAATCGCCCGAGCGCACATGGAACAGGTCCGGGAGGGAGCGGCCGAAGGAGTGCAGCACGCGGTACTCGTCGTCCGTGCGCACGTTCGCCTCGCCCACGAGCCCCACGATCGCCTCGCGCTCGGCGTCGCCCAGGCGCCCCGCGGGCACCTCGTGATCGGAGAGCTCGGGGTCGTCGAACTGGGTGACCTGCTCGAGATCCACGCCGATCTTGTTCTTCGCCAGCGGCGCGAAGGCGGGCTTGTTGTCGAAGCGGAAGCGGACGTCGTCCATGCCCCAGCCCCACCACTTGTGCCGGGTGACGTCGGCCGCGGTGAGATCGGCTGCGGAATGCGATGCGGTCATCAGTGCTCCTCCCGGGGTCCCGTGCGGGGGCCCAGGATCTGCTCGTAGTTGCTGTCGTAGAGGTCGACCACGGCCGCGCGCACGCGCTCCATGTAGTCGACGACGGATTCGCCGTCGCGGGCCATCATCGGGTCGCCGAAGACGACGCCGACCGGCGGGCGGCCGGGCTTGGGCCAGCTGCGGCCCTTGGGCATCGCCTCGTGGCCGCCGACGAGGGCGGCCGGGATGATCGGGACGCCGACGCTCGAGGCGAGCGCCGCGGCGCCGGGCTTGAACTCCCCCATGGTGCCGGTCTTCTGCCGCCCGCCCTCGGGGAACACGAGGATCGGGACGCCGCTGCGCAGCAGACGCCGGGAGAACCCGGAGTTCTTGCGCGAGCCGTCGCGGTCGATCGGGTACGCGTTGAACAGGAGGCGCACGAAGAGGCGCTTGTACCAGACGTGGAAGAAGTAGTCCGCGGCCACGCCCGTGGAGAGGTAGCGGGCCTGCGCCCAGGGCAGCCCCTCGGCGAGCATGGGCGCATCGAGGTGGCTCGTGTGGTTGGCGACCAGGACGAACGGCCCGCGCACGGACTTCACGCGGCGCGCGGTCGTCACGGTCTGGGTGACGTTGGCGCGCACCAGGCCGCGGAACAGGCCGCGCTGGAGCACGAAGCGCAGGGCCGCGCGGGCGCGCGAGCGGTACTTGCGGGTGTCCTCGTCCAGAGGGTCCCAGCCGAGGCTGCGGAGGCGGGAGGAGAGGGACTGGTCGTGGCGCGGATTCTGCGCCGACCTGTCGGCCTTGGCGTGCTTGTCCGCCTTCGCGGGCTTCTCGGCCTTCGCGGGCTCGTCCGCCTTCTCCGGCTGGTTGCCTGCCATGCTCAGCGCTCCTTGCTGCGCCGGGAGCTGAGCAGCGAGCTGAGACGGTGCACGAGCGGGCGCGGCAGCGAGCGCAGCAGCGCGGTGATGAGCTTCCAGCGGCCCCCGGGGATGCTCACGGCCTTCCCCTGGGCGACGTCCTTCAGGCCCTGCTCGGCGAGGTCGTCGGCGTCCAGCCAGAGGAACCCGGGGATCGAGGAGCCGCGGATGCCGGCGCGCTGGTGGAACTCGGTGCGCACCCAGCCCGGGGTGACGGCCGTGGACTGCACGCCGGTGCCCTCGAGCTGCACGCTCAAGGACTCGGAGTAGTTGGTCACCCAGGCCTTGATGGCCGTGTAGTTGTTCTGCGTGATGAAGGCGCTCACGGACGCGATGTTGATGATCCAGCCCTCGCCGCGCGCGCTCATCGCGCGTCCGGCGGCGCCGCCGAGCTTGAGGACGGCGCGCTGCATGACCTCGAAGCCGCGGTCGTGCTCGCTCAGGTCGGGATCCAGCAGCGAGGCGCGCACGGAGAACCCGGCGTTGTTCACGAGCACGTCGATCGCGGGGGCGGTGGTCGATTCGAGCCTGTCGGCGACCTTCTGCTGGTCGTCCCGATGGGCCAGATCGGCGACGAGGGTCTCGACCTCGACGCCGTGGCTCGTGCGCAGCTCGGCGGCGGCCTCCTGGAGGCGCGCGTCGTCGCGGGCCACGAGCACCAGGGCCACGCCGCGCCGGGCGAAGGCCCTGGCGAACGCCGCTCCGATGCCTGCGGTCCCACCGGTGATAAGGGCCCTGTGCATGCGGGCCACGATACATGGGCGAGGTGCTCCCACCGAGGCGGTCCGGGCCGTCGTGCGCGTCACGCGGCGGCGCGGACGACCTGTGGTCGAAGGCCCCATGCGCTACCGTCGGACGAGACCGTGCACGACGTCCGCCCGCGCCCCTGCGCGGTAGGGCACGCCCGCCGCGCCGGCGGGCGGAGGCCGGAAGACCCACCCGGCCGGGACGTCGGCCGCCCACCTGCATCTGAGGGAACACCGCATGTCCAACCCCACCCCGTCCCCCGAGCGCTCCGGCCCGCGCGAGATCCTGCTGACCGGTGTCACCGGCTTCCTCGGCCAGGCCGTCCTGCAGTCGCTCCTCGAGTACACCGACGACGTCCGCGTGACCGCCGTCGTGCGCGCGAAGGGGACGCTGACCGGTCGCAAGCGCCTCGAGGGCCTGCTGCGCAAGCCCGTGTTCTCCTCCTGGGCCGACCGCGTGGGCAAGGACACCGTGCGCGCGGCCTTCGACTCGCGCGTCGACGTGCTCGAGGGCGACCTGACCGCGATGCCGGCGCTCGACAAGAGCTACGACACGGTCATCCACTCCGCGTCCTCGGTGTCCTTCGACCCGCCGATCGACGACGCGTTCCGGACCAACGTCGGCGGCGCGCGCAACCTCTACCAAGCGCTCCTGGACTCCGGTCAGGACCCGCACGTCATCCACGTCTCCACCGCGTACGTCGGCGGCATCTCCAAGGGGCTGCGCCGCGAGGGCCGGCTCGAGCACGGCGTCGACTGGAAGGCCGAGTTCGAGGCCTCCCAGGCGGCGCGCCAGCGCGTCGAGGCCGAGTCCCGTCGGCCCGAGAACCTGCGCACCCAGATGCGCATCGCCCGTCTGCGCGACGGCCGCATGGGCCCCAAGGCCGTCGCCGCCGCCGCCGAGGAGGCGCGCAAGCAGTGGGTCGACGAGCGCCTCGTCGACTTCGGCCGCACGCGCGCGCAGTCCGTCGGCTGGACCGACATCTACACCTTCACCAAGGCGATGGCCGAGCGCGTCGCCGAGGAGATGTGGGCCGACGCCGGCCACCGCGTCTCCTTCGTGCGCCCCTCGATCATCGAGTCCGCGCTGCAGCGCCCCTACCCCGGCTGGATCGACGGCTACAAGGTCGCCGACCCGCTGATCATGGCCTTCGGCCGCGGCCTGCTGCCCGAGTTCCCGGGCCTCGCCGACTCGATCCTGGACATCATCCCCGTCGACTTCGTGGTCAACGTGATCGTGGCGCTCGCGACCCAGGACGTCTCCCGCCGCGGCGACGACGCCTACTTCCAGGTCGCCTCCGGCGGCTCGAACCCGCTGCCCTTCCACGAGATGGTCGACGCCGTGCGCGGCTACTTCGTCGAGCACCCGCTGCAGGACGACGACGGCAAGGACATCGTCGTGCCCGACTGGACGTTCCCGTCCGTCGACCTCGTCGAGCAGCGCTTCCGGATGAAGGAGATCGCCACCAAGGCCGGTCAGACCGTCGTCTCCCGCCTGCCCGCGACCCGCCGCACCCGCGAGTGGACGACGACCCTGCACCGCAATGCCTCGGGCCTGACCACGCTGCGCAAGTACATCGAGCTCTACCGCCAGTACACGAAGACCGAGATGGTCTTCGACGACGCGAACACCCGCGCGCTGCGCGAGGAGCTGCCCGCCGAGTTCCTCTCGACCCACGACTTCGACATCACGAAGGTCGACTGGGTCGACTACTTCCGGAACCTCCACCTGCCCGCGGTCACGGAGCTCACCAAGGCGTACTCGCGCGGCCGCGCCGCCGTGCGCGCCCGCCAGAACCGCCCCGCGCCGGAGATGAAGGAGGCGAGCGACGCCCTCGCCGTCTTCGACCTGGACGGCACCGTGGTCGGCGCCAACATCATCCAGCAGTACCTCTCGGTGGTGCGCGCGACCAAGCCGACCGCCTCGTGGCCCGGCGAGATCGGCTCCCTGCTGCGCTCGGTGCCCTCCTACCTGCGGGCCGAGAAGCGCGACCGCTCCGAGCTGATCCGCCTGGTCAACCGCCGCTACAAGGGCTACCGCCGCGAGGAGCTCGAGCAGCTGCTCTCCGGCAGCCTGGGCCGCTCGATCCGCTCCTCGATCCGCCCCGAGGCGCTCGAGCTCATCGAGCAGCACCGCCGCGCGGGCCACCGCACCGTGCTCGTCACCGGGGCCCTCGACGTGCTCGTCGAGCCGCTCGCCGGTCTGTTCGACGACATCGTCGCCACCCGCATGGACGTCACCTCCGACGGCGTGATGAGCGGCTACCTCGCCACTCCCCCGGTGGTCGACGAGGCCCGCGCCAACTGGCTGCGCAAGTACGCCGACGAGCACGGCGCCGACCTCAAGAAGTCCTACGGCTACGGCGACTCCCATGCCGACGCCTCCTGGCTCGAGCTCGTCGGCACGCCCTCAGCGGTCTCCCCCGATCTGGGCCTCTACTCCGTCGCCAAGAAGAAGCGCTGGTCCATCCTCGAGTGGTGAGGCGGGGCGCGGCCGGGGCCGCGCTCAGTCCTCGGAGACCCCGTGATGCCGGCCGATGGGCAGCATCATCGGGCTGCCGGAGACGGGGTCGCGGATCACGCGGTTCTCGAGGCCGAACACGGTCCTCACCGCCTCGGCGGTGAAGACCTCCCCGGGAGCGCCAGCGCCGTGGATCCGCCCGTGCTCCATCATCACCAGGTGGTCGGCGTACCTGGCGGCGAGGTTCAGGTCGTGCAGGACCATGACGATCGTGGTGCCCCGGCGGGCGTTGAGGTCGGTGAGCAGATCGAGCACCTCGACCTGGTGGTTCACGTCCAGGAACGTCGTGGGCTCGTCGAGCAGGAGCAGATCGGTGCGCTGGGCCAGGGCCATCGCGATCCACACGCGCTGACGCTGACCGCCGGAGAGCTCGTCCACGGGGCGCTCGGCGAGAGCCGCGGTCCCGGTCGCGTCGAGCGCCTCCGCGACGGCCTCGTCGTCGGCGGCCGACCATCGCGCCACCAGGCCCTGATGCGGATGCCGCCCCCGGGAGACCAGCTCGGAGACGGTGATGCCCTCGGGTGCGATCGGCGACTGCGGCAGCAGGCCCAGGGTGCGCGCGACCTGCTTGGCCGGCAGACGGTGGATCCGGGTGCCGTCGAGCAGCACCTGGCCCGACGTCGGCGCCAGCAGACGCGAGAGCACGCGCAGCAGGGTCGACTTCCCGCACGCGTTGGCCCCGATGATCGCCGTGATCCGCGCGGGCACCAGCTCGAGGTCGAGGCCCTCGATCACGCTGCGGTCCCCGTAGCCCGCGCTGAGGCCGCTCGCTGCCAGGGTGTGGTCCGTGGTCATCGTGGTTTGCCTCCTGGCGGGACGGGCGCGGGCCGGGGATGAGGGGCGCCGCCGGGCGTCATAGGGATCCGCCCGAGCGCTGGGTGCGGACGACGAGATAGATGAGGTACGGGGCGGCGAGCACGCCCGTCACCACGCCGACGGGGAAGCGGGTGCCGATCGCCCACTGCCCCACGAGGTCGGAGACGACGACCAGCAGCGCGCCGACCAGTGCGGAGGGCACGAGGAGCGAGGCCCCCGGGCCGACGATCCTGGCGGCGATCGGCCCCGCGAGGAACGCCACGAAGGCGATCGGGCCGGTGGCCGCGGTCGCGAAGGCGACCAGGCCCACCGCGGCGATCACGACCACGAGCCGCAGCCGTTGGACGCGCACGCCGAGGGCCGCGGCGGTGTCGTCGCCGAGCTGGGAGGCGGTCAGGTCCCGGGAGGCGGCCAGCAGCACGGGCCCGCCGACGAGGAGCGCGACCAGGACGGGACGCACATCGCCCCAGGCGGACCCGTTCAGGCTCCCGGTGAGCCAGCGCATCGCCTCCTGCAGGTCCCACTGCGCCGCACGGGAGAGCACGTAGCTGGTCACCGAGTCGAGCATGGCTGCCACCCCGATCCCGACCAGGATCAGGCGCGTGCCCGCCACGCCCTTGCGATACGAGAGCAGGTAGATCGCGAGGGCCACGGCGAGCCCGGCGAGGATCGCGATCACGGACACGGCGGGACCCGAGAGCCCCAGCAGCACGATGGCGACGACCGCCGCGGCGGACGCGCCCGCGCTGATGCCGATGATGTCCGGGCTCGCGAGCGGGTTGCGGAGCATCGTCTGGAAGGTGACGCCGCCGAGCCCGAAGCAGCAGCCCACGAGCACCGCGAGGACGGCGCGCGGCAGGCGCAGCGTGCCGACGGTGAAGGAGGCGCCGGGGACCTGCTGGCCGCGGACCACGCGCCAGATCTCCCCGGCCGAGTAGACGCGGTGACCGATCGCCAAGGAGGCGTAGAACCCGGCGGCGATCAGCACGACCAGCACGAGCACGGTCGCGGTGCGGCGCACGCGGCGACGGCGGCGCTCGGCGCGCACCCTCTCGAGCGTCGAGGGCGGAGGGGCCGAGGTGACCTGTGCGCTCACAGTGCCTTCACCTTCTGACGCCGCACGATGGCGATGAAGAAGGGCGCTCCCAGCAGCGCCGTGACGATGCCGACGTCCAGCTCCTCGGGGCGCGCGATGAGCCGCCCCAGCACGTCCGAGGCGAGCAGCAGGCACGCGCCCACGACGCCGCTGAACACCATCAGGGGGCGATGCCCGACGCCGACGAGCAGGCGGCACGCGTGCGGGACCACCAGCCCGACGAAGCCGATCGGTCCGCAGGCTGCGGTCACGGCCCCGCACAGGAGCACCGCGCCCAGGGCGGCGAGCAGCCGGGTCGCCAGCACGTGCTCACCCAGGCCGGCCGCGACCTCGTCCCCGAGTGCGAGGGAGTCCAGTCCGCGCGCGGTGACGAGTGCGAGCACGAGCCCGACGAGCAGGAAGGGCCAGATCTGATGGAGGGTCGCCCAGGTCGCGCCGCCCACCCCGCCGATCTGCCAGGACCGAGCCGATTCGGCGATGTCTCCGCGGGGCAGGACCACCGCGGTGACCAGCGATCCGAGGGCGGCAGAGGTCGCGGCACCCGCGAGCGCGAGCTTGAGCGGCGTGGCGCCGCCCTGCCCGAGGGAGCCGATGACGTAGACCCCGACGGCGGTGGCGCCCGCCCCTGCGATCGCGACCCACACCATGGTGCGGGCGTCCCCCGAGCCGTTGCCGAGTCCGAAGGCCGCCATGGCGATCACCACGGCGAGGGTCGCGCCGGTGTTCACGCCGAGGATGCCCGGGTCGGCGAGCGGGTTGCGGGTGACGCCCTGCATGATGCACCCCGAGATGCCGAGCCCCGCCCCGCCGACGAGCGCGAGCACGGTGCGCGGCATGCGCTTGGCGACAGCGGCCTGGTCGAACCCCTCTGGCGTCCCCCTCAGGGCCGCGAGGATGTCCTCGAGGCCCACCTGCCTGGACCCGAGGGCGACTGAGGCCAGGGCGAGGGCGGCCAGCAGGGCCAGGCACCCGAGCAGCCACAGCAGGCGCGTGCGCCGGCCCCGGCGGAGCGGGGCGAGCGTCGAGGACGCCGTCACTTCCCGGCGGCCTGCTCGAGCTCGTCGAGGTACCGGTCGAGCACGTACGAGATCGACAGCGGGGTCGGGTTCGCGGCGGTGCCGAACGGATCGTCCGAGGGCAGGGCCACGATCGCGTCGTTCTTCACGGCGGGGATCTGCGAGAGCACCGGATCGCCCTGCAGGGTCTTGACGAGCTTCTCGTCGCCGTAGGTGACGATGATGTCGACGTCGTCGAACACGTCCGCCTTCTCCGCGCTCACGCTGCCCGAGAACTCGTCGGTCTTCGCCGAGACCTCGGCGATGGACTTCGGCGTGGACATCCCCAGGTCCTCGAAGAACATCGGCCGCGTGTCATGGGCGGTGTAGAAGTTCACGACGCTGAGGTCCGAGGTGTCCACATGGGTGAGGAACATGGCCGACTTCCCCGTGACGCCGGAGTGCTTCTCCACCGCGTCGGAGATCTCCTTCTCGAGGTCGGCGATGAGCTTCTCGCCCTTGGACTGCATGCCCATGCCCTTGGCGCTGTACTCGATCATCTCGCGCCACGGAGTGCCCCATGCGACCTCCGGGTAGGCGATGGTCGGTGCGATCTCGCTGAGGGTGTCGTAGTCCTCCTGGGTGAGACCGGAGTAGGTCGCCAGGATCAGGTCGGGCTCGGTGTTCGCGACGGCCTCGAAATCGATGCCGTCGGTCTCGTCGAACAGGACCGGCGTCTCGGCGCCCAGCTCCTCGAGCCTGTCGCTCACCCAGGGCAGCACGCCGTCGCCGTCGTCGTCGCCGAAGTTCGCCGCGGCCATGCCGACGGGCACCACGCCCAGGGCGAGCGGCACCTCGTGATTGCCCCAGTTCACGCACGCGATGCTGGTGGGCTCGGCAGGGATCTCCGCGGTGCCGAGGGCGTGCTCGACGCTCAGCGGGAAGGCGCCGCCGCCGTCCGAGGCCTCGGATCCTCCCCCCGCCGATTCCGAGGCGTCGTCGGTTCCGGAGCAGGCGGCCAGGGCGAGCGCCGGCAGCGCGAGCCCGGAGCCGAGAAGAGCACGACGGCCGATGGCGGAACGGCGCGAGGAATGGGACATGGTTTCCTTTCGAGGGGTGACGAGACGCCACCGGGGCACGTCCCGGAGCGCGCGTGCGGGGCACGGCGAGCGGAACGGCGGAGTGCGGCGCGCGGCGCGCGCGGCGAGGTGGGCACGAGGCGCACCATCCCCCGACCACGGAGGGCGGAGTGAGGTTTGCCTTGGTCAGCGTAGAGGCTCGACTGGCCAGTCCGCAATCGCGCCATCGGGACATGGATGTCGCATCGCGGACACGATGATGAGCCTGGTCACGCGCTGCTTCCCGCGCCGCCGACCGCGCTTGCTGGCAGGCTGCGGCTGCGGCTCAGGGTTCGTGGAAGCGGGAGGGCGTGGTCCCCGTCAGGCGGCGGAAGGCCGCGATGAACGCGCTCGGGGAGCGATAGCCGACCCGCTCGCTCACATCGTCCAGGCGCGCACCCTCGGCGAGGAGGGCCACCGCGTGCTGGGCCCGCACGCGCGTGGCCCACGGCCGGAAGGCGTGCTCCGTGTGCGCGACGAAGGCACGGGTCAGGGTGCGGCTGCTCACGCCGAGCCGGGACGCCCACTGCTCGAGGGTCGTCCCGTCGGCGGGGTCGCGACGGAGGGCCTCGACGATCGGGCGCAGCTGCGGGTGCTCGGGCATCTGCACCATCAGGTCCTGCTCCGCGGGATGAAGGAGGTCCAGGACCATCGATTCGGTGATCAGCCGCGACGACTCCGCGAGGTCCTCTTCGCCGAGCCTGTCGAGCACGAGCAGCAGCAGCGGGGTGACCGCGATGCTCACGGCCCGATCGGCCAGGGCTCGGGTGCGCAGGCTGAACTGGGCGGCACGGTGCCAGGTGCCGCGCGGCGCCCACCCCGTGTGCGGCACGCCCGCCGGGATCCACAGACCCAGGTGCGGCGTGATGGTCCACGTCCGGGTGCCGATGGTCGCGGTCGATGCGCCGCGCGCGTTCCACAGCAGCTCATGGGTGGGGTGCGAGTGCTGCTCCCACGAGGTGTCCCGGCCCAGCTCCTCGCCCGCGTGGAGGATCTCGCGCGGGATGTCGACCGCACCCGCGGTGAGGCGCGGCAGGGTGCGCACCTCACGATCCCCGCGCGCCCCGGACATGGGACGGAGGATATCGCCGGCCTTCACGTCCCTGCACCTCGGACCGCGGCCGCGCCGCACGTGCTCCCGCGCCGGTCGACGTGAGGGCGGCGGATCACGATCATCGATCGCGCTCCGCCGCCCTCACGTCGCCGTCGCTCAGCCCGTGTTCTTCATCCCCGCGGCGATGCCGTTGATCGTGGTGAGCAGGGCGCGCTGGAGCTCCTCGGAGGGCTCCTCGCCGCTCTCGGAGACCGCACGGAAGCGCTGCAGCATCGCGACCTGCATGTAGTTGATCGGGTCGAGGTAGCGGTCGCGCACGGCGAGGGTCCGCTTGAGGATCGGCTGGCCGTCCAGGAGGTCGAGCACACCGGTGAGGCGCTCGACCTCGGCGACGGACAGCTCGTACTCCTCACGGATCCGCTCGAACAGCGGCCACAGGTTCTCCGGCACGAGCGAGTGCACGTAGTGCGCGGCGATGTCCATGTCGGTCTTCGCGAGCGTCATCTCGATGTTGCTGATGACGGTGCGGAAGAAGTGCCAGCTGCCCAGCATCTCGTGCAGGTCGTCCTCGAAGCCGGCCTCGCGGGCCGCCTTGAGGCCCGAGCCGACGCCGAACCAGCCGGGGACGATCTGGCGGGACTGCGTCCAGCCGAACACCCACGGGATCGCGCGCAGGCCGTCGAGGCCCTTCTCCGAGGTGGTGCGCTTCGAGGGGCGCGAGCCGATCTTGAGGTCGCCCAGCTGCTCCACGGGCGTGGAGGTCACGAAGTACTCGGGCAGGTCCGGATCGTCCGCGAGGGTGCGGTAGCGGGCGAACGCCGCGTCGGAGACGTGCTCCATCACCGAGCCGAAGCGCTCGAGCTGCTCGGGAGTGGTGCGCGGCTCGGTGTGCAGCGCCGTGGCCTGCAGGACGGCCGCGATCGTGAGATCGAGGTTCTCCCGCGCGAGCACCGGCAGCGTGTACTTGTCGGAGATGACCTCGCCCTGCTCGGTGAACTTGATGGTGCCGTCGAGCACGCCGTAGGGCTGCGCGAGGATCGCGTCGTACGTCGGGCCGCCGCCGCGGCCGACGGAGCCGCCGCGCCCGTGGAAGAGGCGCAGAGTGACGCCGTGCCGTGCCGCGACGTCGCGCAGGGTGCGCTGGGCCTGGTGGATCTCCCACTGCGAGGTCACCACGCCGGACTCCTTGTTGGAGTCCGAGTAGCCCAGCATGATCTCCTGCCGGTCGCCGCGCAGCCGCACGATCTCGCGGTAGGCGGGGTTGCTCAGCAGCTCCTCGAGGATCTCGCCGGCGTGGCGCAGCTCCTCGACGGTCTCCAGCAGAGGCGCGAAGTCGAGGTCCGCGCGCTTGTCGTCGGCGCTCGAGAGGTCGATGACGCCCGCCTCGCGGGCCAGCAGCGCGACGCCGAAGATGTCGTCGGCCCCATGGGTCATGGAGACGATGTACGTCTGGATGACGTCGGTGCCGTAGCGCTTGTGGGCGTTGCGGATCTCGGTGAACACGCGGTAGGTGCCGGCGGTCGAGTCGTCGAGGATCGAGTCCTCCTCGGCGAGGGAGGCCCCGTACATCGGCCGACGGCTCGTGAGCTCCGAGCCCAGCACCTGGCCGCGCTCGGCGCGGCTGAGCTCGCCGTAGGGACGGTCGAGCTCGCCGAGGCGGTCGAACATCGCGGCGAGCACGTCGTGGTGCTTCTCGGAGTGCTCGCGCACGTCGAGCGTGGCGAGGGTGAGGCGGATGCCGGCCAGCAGGTTCAGGGCGACGGCGATCGCCCCGTCGGCCGCGCGGCGGCCCTTGTGGCGGGACAGGGCGTCGCGCACCACCTGGACGTCGTCCAGGAGCTCGTCGGCCGAGAGGTAGTCGCGACCGTGCACGTGGGCGGAGCCGTCGCGCATGCGCTCGCGGGTGTGCTCGAGCTTGGTGCGGATGGCGCCGAGCTTGAGCCGGAAGGGCTCGGCGGCGTACATCCGCTGCTGCTCCTCGTCGACGGAGCCGCCGGCCTCGACGTCGGCGTCGATCGAGGCCTGCAGCGCGTCGTCCTCGCCGATCAGGGTCGAGGACTCGGAGAGATCGGCGATGAGGTCGGTGACGATCTGCACCGACACGTCGATGGCGGCCTCCGCCTGCAGCCCGAGCACCTCGCGGGTGACGTCGGCCGTGACGTACGGGTTGCCGTCGCGGTCACCGCCCATCCAGGTGCCGAAGCGCAGGGGGACGGCGCGCTCGGGGAGGTCGGCGCCGTGGGCGCGCAGCTCCTCGCGCAGGTCGTCGATGAGACCCGGCATGGTGTGGCGGTAGATGCCGCGCAGGTAGTACAGCGCGTTGCGGGACTCGTCCTGCGGAGTCGGCTGGGTGCTGCGCAGCTCGTCGGTCTGCCAGAGCATCTCGATGAGCTCGGCGAGGTGACGGTCCTGGCGGCGGCGCTCGGGCGTGCCCTCCTCCGTCTCCTCGGCCAGCAGGTCCGAGACGTTGCGCAGCTTGGTGAGCACCGCGCGGCGCGAGGCCTCGGTGGGGTGAGCGGTGAAGACGAGCTCGATGTCGAGCGAGTCGACGGCCTGCTGCAGCGCCTCGGCGCCCAGGGTCTCGTGGATCTCCGCGACGGTGCGCGGGATCCAGGACTCGCTGGTCGGGTTCTCGTCGATCGCACGGACCCGGTACAGCTGCTCGGCGGCGTTCGCGAGCAGGAAGTACTCCGTGAAGGCACGGGTCAGCTCGGTCGCCTGCGTGTGCGGCAGCTCGGCCAGGCGCTTCTGGATGGCCTGCGCCTCCGCGGCGTCGCCGGAGCGCTTGGCCTCCTTGGTCTGTCGGCGCACGTCCTCGACGAGGTCCAGCAGGCCCTGGCCGTGCTGGTCGGCGAGCGTGCGCCCCAGCAGCGTGGACAGCCTGCGGACGGTCGCGCGCAACGGCGCATCGATGTGCGGATCATCGCTGACAACGGGGAACTCGCTGGTCAGCGTGGGAATATGGATGCCACCTGTGTCGGACACCAGGCCTCCTGCTCCTGCCTCGGCGCACGCCCGACGACAGCAGCCGACGGCCGTGTCGGCTCTGAACGGTCTGGGTAAGAGTACAGGCGCGTCCCGACAGGCGAGCAGTCGTCTCATCCGGCGGGGGCGGGAGCGCCCGGACCGTGCCCGACGTGCGGGGCGGACCTGTGTGCGGACCAGCGAGCGTGTCGGCGTACGGGCGACCCGCCCCGGGACGATGAGAGGGACACCCGGTCGACCTGTCCCCCTCGAGCACGAAGCAGAACCGCCTCACCTACCCGCAGACGTCCCCGGACCGGGGCCACGTCGATCATCGTCACCCGCCGATCGCGGCAGGTCGCATCCGAAGGTGACGCGACCACTGCATGCGAAGCGAGGTCAGTCTGATGCAGAACATCGGACCGACCCCGACTCGTACCGCACGTGAGCCTCGGGCCGGCTTGCTGCTCTTCACCTCACTGCCCCGAAGACAGCCGAGCACATTCCCGCGAGGATCGCCGACAACCCGCGGTGCGCCGACCGATCCACCCCCTCAGACCTACTAGTTATGTATGCGTTCCTGGACGCAACGCTCAATAACGTCTAGGATCGAAGACGTAACCAGGAGGTGAAGACGTGAGTGGGTACAGGATCGAACGTGAACTGACCGAGCTCGGCGAGAACGTGCGCGGCTGGCGGATGGTGCTCGGCCTGAAGGCCCAGCAGGTCTCGGAGCGCGCAGGGATCTCCCGCGCCACGCTGTACAAGATCGAGAAGGGCGACCCGGGAGTGAGCTACGGGAGCGTCGCTCAAGTGCTCCGCGCCCTCGGCATCCTCGAGCAGACGGTGACCGCCACGGACCCTCTCGGCAGCGACATCGGCCGCCTGCGGGCCGAAAGACTGTCCAGGAGGCGAGCGCGATGAGCGCCGAGACGACCCTCGAGGTGCATCTGGAGGACGCACGGGAGACGTCCCTGGCAGGTCGGGCCCACTTCACGCGCCATCGGGGACAGGTCTCCACCACGTTCCTCTACGACCCCGACTACCTTGCCCGAGGCGGCATGAGCATCGACCCTGCACTCCCCCTGGTCACGGGTGCACAGCACCAGGTCGGTCTCGTCCGCGCCTTCGGCTACAGCGCTCCGGACCGCTGGGGACAGGGGCTCATCGAGAAGGCGGAGCGGGCACGCGCCAGGAGTGAGCACCGGGCACCCCGACGGCTGGACGACCTCGACTGCCTTCTCGGAGTCAGTGACGACACCCGCCAGGGTGCTCTGCGCTTCCGGCGGCCCGCCAGCAGTACGTTCCTCGGTCCACCCGCTACGGTGCCGTCGCTCATCTCGCTGCCGACCCTGCTGCACGCCTCCGATGAGCTCGCACGGCGGCGACCAGTGGGACGTCATGGCGTGGGAAGCGACGGCCCTCGACCTCATGGAGAGGGCTGGGATCCGGACCCCCACCAGGCGTCTCACCCGGGTCGGTGACCGAGGCGTGCTGCTGCTGCGGCGCTTCGACAGGAGCTCAGAGGGCCGGAGGATCGGCTACATCAGCGCGATGACCGCGCTGGGCGCAGCGGACGGGGATCATCGCGACTACACCGAGATCACTGAGGCAGTACGGGATCTGTCGGCGTCACCACGCTCGGATCTCAGCGAGCTGTTCGCGCGCGTGGTCACCAGCGTCCTGGTCGGAAACACGGACGACCACCTCCGCAACCACGGCTTCCTGGCAGTCGGCGATTCGTGGACACTGAGCCCAGCGTTCGACGTCAACCCGACCCCGGAACCGTGGCGATCACGTTCGACCACGATCCTGGGTGCCGATGCGCTTCCCGACGAGGCCGAGGTCCTGCTGGACTTCGCGGAGGAGTGCGACCTGACCGCCTTGCAGGCTCGTCGCTCGATCAGCTCGATCACCACCGCCGTGAGCGCATGGCGCGGGGTCGCGCGCGGCAACGGGATCGCCGAACAGGAGATCGCCCGTATGGCCGAGTCGATTGAACCGAGGATGCGAGCCGTCGCTGCTGCTGCCGGGTGAATCACTGGGGAGCGATCGAGGGCGTCCGATCATCGGACGACGAATCCCAAGTGCGACGAGACCTGACACTCCAGCAGCCCCGTGGGTACCAGGGGCCGCAGGAGGCCGTCGACGTCCGCGCGAGAGACGCGAACAGTGCAGCGCACCGCACGCTTCGGGGAGATGTCGTAGGCCTGGAAGTTGCCAGACGGGTCGGGTCGCGCCGGATCCCTGCCAGATTGAAGCAGGTCAGCGAGGGGTCATGAGCGCTGTCGCGAATCTCGTCGGGCACGACAAAAGGGCCGCTGATCGGACGTTTCGCCTGATCAGCGGCCCTTTTCGACCGGCGGAGACGAGAGGATTTGAACCTCCGAGGCGGTTTTTGCCGCCTACTCCCTTAGCAGGGGAGCGCATTCGGCCGCTCTGCCACGTCTCCTCGCGCACCGGGTGCGCGGTGCGCGACCTGCGGCGTTGATCAGGAACGGATCGAGATCAGCGCTGCGTGCACGCAACGCCGTTCATCGTAGCGGAGGGCGTACGGGCCAGCAAAAGGGCCGACGGCGGATCGGGCGCATGTCACGTCCGCCGGCGCCCGACCTCAGAGCCCGAGCTTCGCCTGCAGGTCGGCGATCTGCTTGGGCGTGCCCACGCGGTACTTCACGTAGGTCAGCCGCCCCTCGGCATCGATCGCGAACGTGGAGCGGATGACGCCCTCGACGATCTTGCCGTACATGTTCTTCTCGCCGAAGGCGCCGTAGGAGCGCAGCACGTCCTTCGACTCGTCGCTCGCGAGCGTGTACGGCAGGCCCTGCTTCGCCGCGAAGGTCTTCAGGTCCTCGATGGCATCCGGGGAGATGCCGACCACCCGGTATCCCTGGCCGGTGAACATGTCGTGGTGATCGCGCAGGTCGCAGGCCTCCTTCGTGCACAGGGACGTGTTGGCCGCCGGGTAGAACCAGATCAGGGCTGGCGTGCCGCGCAGGTCGGCGAGGCTCACGCGGCCGCCGTCGGCGGTGGGCAGATCGAAGTCGGGGGCCATGTCGCCCACGGCGAGCTTCACGGGGCCGCCTGCGGCGGGGGTCGTCGGCATGGGTGCGTCTCTCCTGGGTGGTCGGGCCGACGGGTGGCATCGCCCTCGTGGACGGGCGGCGCGGGCGGGGTCGGCAGGGTCGCTCTGGTCCCGCCACTGTACGGAACCGGCGGGTGGCACGACGGGCGCGGAGGCGCCGTCGGCCCGGTCCGAGGGGTCGGCGGACACCGTCGGCCCGATCTGCGAGGATCGGCGACATGGATGCGCAGCACGAGGACGGCTCCCTCTTCGGCGACGACCTGCTCCCCCGCCCTGCGAGGGTGCTCGGACCGGGGGCGGTCTGGGTGCCGGGCTTCCTGCGCCTGGACCAGCAGGCGTGGATCTCCGCGCGCTTCGAGGAATGGGCCGAGGGACCCGTGCCGCCGCGCTCCCCGAAGGTGCGCGGGCACGAGATGAGCGTGCGGACGGTGTGCCTCGGCTGGCACTGGCGGCCCTACGCCTATTCACGGGAGGCGGTCGACGTGAACGGCAACCGCGTGCTGCCGTTCCCGGACTGGATGACCCGACTGGGCCGTTCGGCGATCGCGGCGGCCGCGGAGCACGATCCCGAGCTCGCCGACGCACCCACGCAGCCGGGCATCCCCGACCGCCTCTACTCCCCCGACACGGCCCTGGTGAACCACTACACCGCCGCGGCGAAGATGGGCATGCACCAGGACAAGGACGAGCGCTCGCTCGCGCCCGTGGTCTCGCTGTCGATCGGCGACGCGTGCACGTTCCGCTTCGGCAACACCGAGGCGCGCACGAAGCCGTACGAGGACATCACGCTCGAGTCCGGGGACCTGTTCGTCTTCGGCGGGCCCGCGCGTCTCGCCTTCCACGGCGTCACCAGGATCCAGCCGGGCACGGCCCCGGAGGGCTGCGGAATCACGGAGGGACGACTGAACATCACGCTGCGGGAGACCGGGCTCGAGGGCTGAAGGCTCCCGTCGGCCCCGTCTCCTCCGCCGCCCTGCTCTTCCGCGCTCCGCTCCCCCTGCCGCGTCGACCGCGCCGCCTACTCGCGGACCGGATCCGGGGCGAGGGTGCCGTCGGGGGCGATGTGCTCGAACATCTGCTGCACGACCATCACCACGTGGGGGTCGTCGACCGTGTAGAAGAGGCGGCGGCCGTCGCGCCGCGCGGAGACCAGGCCAGCCAGGCGCATCTTGCTGAGGTGCTGGCTGGCGGTGGCGACGGTGATGCCCGCCTCGTGGGCGAGGGCGCTGACGTCGAGCTCGCCGGCGACGGCGAGGGCGACGAGGTGCAGGCGCGTGGGAGAGCTGAGGAGCGCGAAGGTGCGCGCCACGGTCTCCAGCTGCTGCCTCGTCGGTTCAATGCCCATTAATTCATTGTGTCACCGTTCTGCGTCCCACCACACACGATTCGACACTTGCATACCTGCCTAAACGTCTGACAGTGTGTCGGGCGTGCTGAGATCGATCCGCCCCGCGCTGCTGTGCTTCCTCGTCGCAGTGCCCGCGCTCGTGGTGCGCCTGGGCGGCATCGAGACCCCCGCGCTGCTGGGGCTGCTCGTCTTCGGCGGAGCCGTGGTCGCCGCGGCGTTCGTGCTCGCGTGGGCGGCCGAGGCCGCCGAGGTCGACATCAGCGGCGGGCTCGCGGTCGCGATCCTCGCGATCATCGCGGTGCTCCCCGAGTACGCCGTGGACCTCTACTTCGCCTTCCGTGCGGGCTCCGAGCCGGACTACGTGCAGTTCGCCGCCGCGAACATGACCGGCTCCAACCGTCTGCTGCTGGGGCTCGGCTGGCCGGTGGTGGTGCTGGTGAGCGTCGCGATCGCCTCGCGCCGTTCGGGGCGCACCGTGCGCGAGGTCGTCCTGGATCCCTCACATCGCCTCGAGCTGGGCTTCCTGCTGATCGCCTCCCTGCTCGCCTTCGTGATGCCGCTGACCGCGACCATCAGCTGGATCCTCGGCGTGGTCCTGCTGGCCTGGTTCGTGTACTACCTGGTGCGGATCGCGCGCGGCGGGGCCGAGGAGGAGCCCGACCTGGTGGGCACCGCCGCCCGCATCGGCGCTCTTCCCCAGCGCACCCGACGCCCCGTGGTGATCGCCCTCTTCGTCGTCTCCGCGCTGATCATCCTCGCCTGCGCGGAGCCGTTCGCCGAGGCCCTCGTCGCCTCCGGCAGCACGCTCGGGATCGACCAGTTCCTGCTCGTGCAGTGGCTCGCGCCGCTCGCCTCCGAGGCGCCCGAGTTCATCGTCGCGATCATCTTCGCGACCCGCGGGAAGGCCGCGGCGGCCCTGGGCATGCTGATCTCCGCCAAGGTCAACCAGTGGACGATGCTCGTGGGCAGCCTTCCCATCGCCTACGCGCTGGGAGGCGGCAGCGGCACCCTGGCCCTGGACCCGCGTCAGGTCGAGGAGATCCTGCTGACCGCCGCGCAGACCATGATGGGCGTCGCCCTGCTGCTGGGCCTGCGCTTCCCCCGCTGGGGCGCGATCACGCTGCTCGCCCTGTTCGCCGTGCAGTTCGCGGTGCCCGGGACCCACGGCCGCCTCATCCTCTCCGCGGTCTACCTCGTGGTCGCGCTCGCCCTGTTCGTCCTGCACCGCCGCGGGATCCTGCCCGCGCTCACCGCCCCCTTCCGCCGGGACCCCGAGGGGCCCGACGGGGGCTCGGACGACGAGGGCCCGGTCATCCGCGCCGGTCGCCTCGACCCTGCCGGGCGATGACCCCGAGGTCCGTGCGGACCCACCAGTCGCCGCTCGCGCGGCGCTCCGCGCGGCTCGCGTAGCGGTAGTCGAACAGCCGCACCCGCAGTCCCGTGGGCGCGGTCCCGTCGAAGGGATCCGCGCGCAGCAGGCGTCGGATCTGCGGATCCCCCTCGAGCAGCTTCGTCAGCAGCGCGACGAACCAGGGGTCGGCGCCGGGTCGCAGGGCGAGGAACCACATCAGCCAGTCCAGTCGCAGGTGGTAGGGCGCGAACTGTCGGGAGCGCCGTGCGAGGGGGCCCGGTTTGCCGGGGAAGAGGTAGGGGTGCCACTCCTCCTCGCCCGCGGCATCGGGGTCCTCGGCGAGGGTCCCCTCGATCTCGACCTCGTGGCGCCGCGTCGTCATCGACCCGAAGGCACCGTAGGCGTTCACGAGGTGCCACCTGTTGAAGCTCGCGTTCATGAGCTGGTGCGAGGAGAAGAGGTTCTTCAGCGGCTTCCCACTGAGGGCGACGAGCCCCGCGAAGACCGCGAGCACCAGCACGTGCCACCACAGGGGCGAGGAGGCGAGGACGCCGCCGTCGGAGGCTCCGCTCCCCTCCCCGGGGCCGTGGGGCAGGCCCCATCCGGGCCAGGGGCCGCCCGTGATCCAGCGCAGGAACGGATCGCTGATCGCGCTGAAGGCGACGAGGATCGTGAGCAGGTTCAGCCAGGCGAAGTTCCCGGTGAGCATGAGGAAGAGCTGGGTGAGGATCACCAGGCTCGCACCGATCGAGGCGAGCGGCTGCGGGAGCAGGATCAGCCAGATCGCGCCCAGCTGCACCACGTGGCTGCCCAGGGTCTCGAGCCGGTGCCACCAGCGGGGCATGAGGTGCGCCCGTCGGCTCAGCGGGCCCGGCATGGGCTGGGTGAGGTGGTGGAAGTCCATCGCGGTGAGGTCGCGCCAGGCGGGATCGCCGCGCATCTTGATCATCCCGGCGCCGAACTCGAGGCGCAGCAGCATCCAGCGCAGGAACAGCAGGATCAGCAGGGGCGGGGCGACCGCGTCGGACCCGAGGAAGCCGACGACCGCGCCGCACTCCAGCAGCATCGACTCCCAGCCGAAGCCGTAGAAGACCTGGCCCACGGAGTGGATGGACAGATAGAGCCCCCACATCACGAGGAAGACGGGGATCGTGGTCCAGGCGGGGCCGAGCTGCGGGAGACCGAGCACGCACGCCGCGCCGAGGAGCATTCCGATCGCGCACATGATCCGCAGCAGGCGATCGCTGTAGGGGGTGCGCGAGAAGCGGAAGAGCGTGGGGCCCCCGCGGATGCCGCGCTGCTCGAGCCGGGCGAGGTACCGCGGGGCGGGCAGCAGGCCGCGCTCCCCCAGCAGCGCCGGGAACTGCCTCCAGGTGGAGGCGAAGGCGATCACGAACACGAGGGCGACGCCGCGCATGATCACCTCGCGGGCGATCGTGTACTCGCGGGCGTCGAGCAGCGAGAGCCAGGCGTGCAGATCCATCGAAGTCACCTCGGTGCCATCATCCGCCCCTCGTGCCAGGGCGTCGAGGGCGGTCCGACGGGCCGAGGGCCGCCGCGCCGAGCGGCCGCCGTGCCGAGCGACCGTCGGGCCGACGCATCACCCCAGCGCGCGCAGCAGCACCGCCCCGGCCCACCATGAGCACAGCGCGAGGACCAGCACGTAGCCGGCGTTCCACGCCCCTGCGGGCACGCCCGTGAGCTGGGCGAGCTGCTGGGGATCGTCCTGGCGACGACCACCGGTCATCACGGTCCCGAGGTGCCGCCAGGCGCCGAGCAGGAGCAGCACGCCGAGGGCCAGGACGAGAGCGCCCGGTCCGAGCGCCCCTCCCCACCACCACACGGCACCCACGATCAGGGCGCTCACCAGGACCGTCACGACCGTGTGCAGCGAGCGGGAGAACACCAGCGACACGACGAGCATCACGAGCGCGACGGCGAGCGCCGTGCGCGCCCAGCCGCCGAAGGCGATCTGGATGAGCAGCGCCCCCACCAGGGCGGGCATCGGGTACCCGGCCCAGGCGGAGAGCACGCGGCCCGGTCCCGTCGGCCGCCCCACGGTCACCGCGTGGCCGGACATGTCCCCGCTGACCACGAAGCCGGTGAAGCGCCTGCCCACGAGGATGCCGACGCCCGCGTGCCCGAGCTCGTGCACGACCGTCACCGCGAGGCGCGCGAAGCGCCAGACGGTCGGGACCGCGACGGCCGCGAGGGCCACGGCGATCGCCGCGAGCGACCACCAGCCCTGCTCGGGCGGGGTCGCGGGCAGGCTGCGCTGCCACGCCCCGGAGAGGGCCTCGGAGAGAGCGGTGCCGATGTCCACGCCCGCCAGCATCCCAGGCGCAGCTGGGACCGGGCCGAGGCGCGGACGGCGCGCCGACCGGTGTCGCGACACCGCGGCGGGCCGACGGGCCCTGCGGCAGACTGGCCGACGAGAGACGGGTCACCCCCGCCGGACAGCTCTCGCGCCCACGCCGTCGGCACGCTATCGTCACCGGCGCGGCAGGACATCAGACGTCTGATGACAGGGGTGGTCCCGCCGCGCACGATCAGCGTCGATCGCCCCGTCCGGCACGGGGCCCGAGACCCTGGAGGGATTCCGTGGAGACCACCGGACTGGGCGCCCTGAACTGGGCGGTCATCATCATCTATCTGCTCGCGATGCTGGGCGTGGGCGTGTACTTCACGCGCCGCGCCTCGAAGAGCACCGACTCCTACTTCCGCGCCCAGGGGCGGATCCCGGCGTGGGCGGCGGGCTTCAGCATCTACGCGACCACGCTCTCGGCGATCACCTACATGTCCACGCCCGAGCAGGCGTACCTCAGCGACTGGTCGTACGCCGCCGGCAACCTCGCGATCTTCGCGATCGTGCCGGTCCTGATCTGGTTCTACATCCCGTTCTTCCGCAAGCTCAACGTGGTCACGGCGTACGACTACCTCGAGGAGCGCTTCAGCCCGGCGATGCGCCTGATCGGCTCGCTGATGTTCGTGCTCTTCCACATCGGCCGGATCGCGGTCGTCATCTACCTGCCCACGCTCGCGATCTCCTCGGTCACCGAGATCAACCCGGTGCTGGTGGCGGCCCTCGTCGGCATGCTCTCGATCATCTACACGTTCCTGGGCGGCATCGAGGGCGTGATCTGGGCCGACGTCATCCAGGGGATCATCCTGCTGCTGGGCGCCGTCGTGATCATCGGCTGCGGCCTGTTCTCGATCGACGGCGGCCTCGGGACCGTGGCGAGCGACGCCGTCGCGGACGACAAGCTGATCTCCGGCAAGGACTGGGACCTGGGCGGGATGCTCGGCGCCTCGATCCCGATCATCTTCATCGGCTCGGTGTTCACGAACCTCTACCAGTACACGGGCAGCCAGGACGTGGTCCAGCGGTACCAGACCACTGCGAGCAGCCGGGAGACGGCCCGTTCGCTGCTGACCAACGGCGTGCTCTCGCTCGTCACGATCCCGCTGTTCTACGGCATGGGCACCCTGCTGTACAGCTACTTCAAGCACACGAGCCCGCTGCCGGACTCGGTGAACACCTCCGCGATCGTCCCCTACTTCGTGGTGCACGTGCTGCCCGCCGGCGTCTCGGGCGTGGTGCTCGCGGCGATCTTCGCGGCGGCCCAGTCCACGCTGTCCTCCTCGCTCAACTCGATCTCGGCCTGCCTCACGGTCGACGTGTGGGACCGCTTCCTGGTGCGCCGCGGTGCGAGGAGGTCGTCCGTCGGCCTCGCCCGCGCCATCATCATCGTCGCCGGGATCATCGGCACGGGCGCGGCGCTCTACCTCGCGAGCACCGATCAGGCGGAGACCTGGAACCTGTTCCTCTCGATCCTGGGGCTGTTCGGCACCCCGATCGCCGCGGTCTTCGCCCTGGGCATCTTCACCCGGCGCGCGAACGCCGTGGGCGTCATCGCGGGACTGGTCGTCGGCTCGATCGCCGCCTGGATCGTCCAGGACTCGGGCTCGACCCCGTTCATGGTCGCGTGCTTCGCCTTCGTGGGCACCGTGGTCGTGGGCTACCTGGTCTCGCTCGTCCGGAACGCGATCCGTCCCGGCGGCGACGGGCACGACATCCGGCCGCTCACCATCTTCGGCACCAGGAGCACCTACGTGCGCCGCACCCAGGACGCGAGAGGGTGAGGCGGGAGAGGGTAAGGCGGCAGCGCGAGGGCGCGAGGGCGCGAGGGCGCAGCCGGGGGCCGACGGGTCCTGCTGACCTCGTCCGCGCCGGCGGCGAGGCCGATAGCGTGATCCGGTGAGCCCTCACCGGATCCCCCGCCCCAGCAACATCGAGGTGCGCGGCGCGCGCGTGCACAACCTCCGGGACGTCGACGTCGACGTGCCGCTGGACTCACTGGTCGCGATCGCCGGGGTCTCGGGCTCCGGCAAGTCCTCCCTCGCCCTCGGCGTGCTCTACGCGGAGGGGTCGCGCCGGTACGTCGAAGCGCTCTCGACCTACACCCGTCGGCGCATGGCCCAGGCCCCGCGCGCCGCGGTCGACTCCGTGACCCACGTGCCCGCGGCGCTCGCCCTGCGCCAGCGGCCGGCGGTGCCCGGAGTGCGCTCGACCTTCGGGACCTCCACCGAGCTGCTGAACGTGCTGCGGCTGATGTTCTCGCGCCTGGCCTCGCACCTGTGCCCGAACGGCCACCGGGTCCCGCCGACGATCGACGTCGCCGCCGAGGTCCCGTTCTCCTGCCCCGTCTGCGGCGCCGAGGTGCACGCCCCGGGCGCGGAGTCGCTCGCCTTCAACTCCGAGGGCGCGTGCCCGCGCTGCGAGGGCATCGGCACGGTCCGCGAGGTCGACGACGCGGCGCTCGTGCCCGACCCGTCGAAGACCCTCGACGAAGGGGCCGTCGCCCCCTGGCAGATGTTCGGCTTCAACGTCCAGCCCGACATCGCCCGCGAGTTCGGGGTGCGCACGGACGTGCCCTTCCGGGATCTCACCGAGGGCGAGCGCGAGATCGTGCTGGACGGCCCCGAGGAGAAGAAGCACATCACGGTGACGTCGAAGAAGGGCGTGCACGACCTCGACTTCACGTTCCGCAACGCCCGCCTCACCGTCACCGAGGAGCTGCGCCGCGCCGACACGGAGAAGCGCCTGGCCCGCGTGAGCCGCTTCCTCGTGGAGACCGTGTGCCCCGACTGCGAGGGGACGCGCCTGTCCCCCGCCGCGCGAGCTCCCCGCATCGGCGAGCTCGGCCTCGCCGACGCCACCGCCCTCACCCTGGACGGCCTCCTGGCCTGGGCCCCGACCGTGATCGACCCGCTGCCCTCCGACATGCACCCGATGGCCCGCGAGCTCGTCTCCCAGCTCACGGGCATGGCCGACCGGCTCGTGCAGCTGGGCCTCGGCTACCTCTCGCTGGACCGCGCGGGCTCCTCGCTCTCCACGGGCGAGCGCCAACGGGTCCAGCTCGCGCGGGCGGTGCGCAACCGCACCACGGGCGTGCTCTACGTGCTCGACGAGCCCAGCATCGGCCTGCACCCCTCGAACATCGACGGACTGCTCGCGCTGATCGGGGACCTCCTGGCGGACGGCAACTCCGTGCTCCTCGTCGACCACGACGTGCAGGTGCTGCGCGAGGCGGACCACCTGATCGAGATCGGACCGGGATCCGGTCGCGAGGGCGGCGAGATCACCGCGAGCGGGAGCATCCGGCAGGTGATCGGCTCGGGGGCCTCCCGCCTCGCCGGCTTCCTCGACGGCAGCGCCGACGTGGTGATCCGCGAGCAGGCGTCCCCTGCGGAGACGTTCGCCCGGGGGACCATCGCCATGACCACGAGCGCCCTGCACACGGTGCAGCCGCTGTCGGTGCGCATCCCGCTCGGCCGGCTCACCGCGGTCACCGGGGTCTCGGGCTCGGGCAAGACCACGATGGTGCTCGAATCCCTGGTCCCCGCGCTGCGGGCGGCGACGACGAGCGGGGCCGGCCTCCCCGGCCACGTGCGCACGCTGGATGCCGCCGGGATCCGCCGCGTCCACCAGATCGACGCGACCCCGATCGGCGTGAACATCCGCTCGACCGTCGCCACCTACAGCGGGGTCCTGGACGACCTGCGCCGCGCGTTCGCGCGCACCGCCGCAGCGAAGGAGGCGGGCCTGGGCGCGGGCGACTTCTCGTACAACACGGGGTCGCTGCGCTGCCCTCGCTGCGAGGGCACCGGGCGCGTGGTCCTGGACGTGCAGTTCCTGCCCGACGTCGACATCGACTGCCCGGAGTGCGAGGGCACACGGTACGCGCCGGCGGCGGAGTCCTATCCGCGCGACGGGGTCTCCCTCCCCCACCTGATGGGCCTCACGGTCCGGGAGGCGATCGAGGCGGTGGGCGACATCCCCGCGGTGCGCAGGCGCCTGCAGGCCCTCATCGACCTGGGTCTGGGGTACCTGACGCTCGGCGAGGACACCCCGGCGCTCTCCGGCGGCGAGGCGCAGCGTCTCAAGCTCTCGGCGCACATCGACCGCGGGCAGACCGACGCCCTCTTCGTGTTCGACGAGCCCAGCGTCGGCCTGCATCCCCTGGACGTGCGCACTCTGCTGCACGTGCTCGACCGCCTGGTGGGCAACGGCGCGACCGTGGTGGTGATCGAGCACGATCTCGACATGATCGCCAACGCCGATCACGTGATCGACATGGGGCCCGGCGGCGGAGCGGCCGGCGGCAGGATCGTCGCGACCGGCGCCCCTCAGGAGCTGGCCGAGGATCCCGGCACCGCGACAGGTCGCTTCCTGCGCACGCACCTGGAGCACGGAACGGGCACGCGCGGCTGACGCGACTCCCCGGTGACTGCCGCGTCACGCCGCGGGAGCGCAAGGGCCCTCGCGGACCCGCGCGGACCGCCGGATTCCGGACATCTCGCCCCCGTCGGCTCCTCCGGCGCCACGGGCGCGCCGGTCGAGGAGTACAGTCCCGGCCGTGTCGAATTCACCGGAGAATGCAAGCGGCCCCGTCCCGGATCCCACAGGGCGCCCCGATCATGCCTCGACCCCCGACGGGGCGCCGCCCGGAGGCGGCGTGCTGGCCGCACTCGACGCGCGGGACGTCAAGGGCCTCTACCTGTACCTCGCGGTGCTCGCGACGATCGGCGGGTTCCTCTTCGGCTTCGACTCCTCGAACATCGGCTCCGCGCTCGTGTTCCTCCCCTTCGACCTGGGGTCCTGGGGCACGGGCATCACCGTCGCCGGCGCCTCCCTCGGTTCCTTCGTGGGCGCGCTGCTCGCGGGCCCGCTGACCGACCGCTTCGGCCGCAAGTCCCTGCTGCTCGTGGACTCCGCGCTGTTCGCGCTGGGCTCGATCATCTCGGCGCTGGCCCCGGAGGCGACCACCCTGATCATCGGCCGCATCATCATCGGGCTGGCGATCGGCGCGGACTCCGCGATCGCGACCGCCTACATCGCCGAGTTCGCCCCGAAGAAGCGCCGCGGCTCCCTCGCCGTCATCCAGCAGTGGATGATCACGATCGGCATCCTCGGCGCGTACGTCATCGCCGTGCTGCTGCTCAAGGCGTTCCCCGACTCCGCGGTCACCGTGGACTGGCGGATCATGCTGGGCGTCGGCTTCATCCCCGCGATCCTCTCGCTGCTGCTGCGCGCGCGGATGCCCGAGTCCCCGCGCTGGCTGCTCGAGCGCGGGCGTGAGTCCGACGTGCTGACGGCGATGCGCAAGCTCGACATCCAGACCACCGCCGAGCAGGTCCACGCGGAGGCGCTCGCCGTCCAGGAGCGCGTGCGCCGCCTGGCGAACACGACCCTGTGGACGCCCGCCGTGCGGCGCGCACTGGTCGTGGTCTGCGTCTTCTTCGTCTTCCAGCAGATCACCGGCATCAACGTCGCCTTCTACTACGGTCCCGAGCTGCTGGGCCCGTACTTCGGCACCGACGCCGGGAACCCCGTGGACGCCGAGATCGCCGGCGTGATGGCCGCGGGAGTGCTCGCGATCGTCAACGTGCTGGCGACCTACTTCGCGTTCCGCTGGATCGACAAGCTGGGCCGGCGCAAGCTCTCCATCGGCGGCTTCGGCTTCATGATCGTCTTCCTCGTGATCGGCGCGATCGGCAACGCGACCCTCACGGGCACCGCGCAGCTGGTGGTCCTCATGATCACCTTCGCGCTGTTCATCTCGAGCTTCGCGATCGGCGTGGGCGGCACCGGCTGGCTGCTGCAGGGCGAGATCTTCCCGACCGCCGTGCGCGGTCGCGCCGCCGCGATCGCGGCCGCCGTCAACTGGCTCGCGAACTTCGTGCTGGTCGTGGCGTTCCCGCCGCTGCGCGACGGCCTGGGCCTCAGCTGGGTGATGATCATCTTCGCGGTGCTGTGCCTGCTCGGCGTGCTGTTCGTGCACCGCTTCCTGCCGGAGACCAACGGCAAGGGGGCCGACGAGTCGATCCTCCTGTTCGAGGGCCCCGTGAACCGCGAGGATCCCTCGCAGCCGTCGACGGCCCCGGCCGCGCTGCGCTGAGGCGCGGCACGGCAGGCCCCGCGGGCCGGCCCCGCGAGCAGGCCTCCCCGCCAGCGGGCGCCGCCGGCAGCAGACGTCTCCGCCGGTGCGACGGCCCCGGCGGGATCAGCCCAGCAGACGCTCGAGCACGCGCACCACGCCGTGCTCGGCGTTGCTGGGCGCGGAGTACCTCGCGGCGGCGGTGATGCGCGGGTGGGCGTTGGCCATCGCGAACGACCACTCGGCGACGTCGTACATGGCGAGATCGTTGAGGTAGTCGCCGAACACGGCGGTCTGCGCGGCCGTGATCCCGAGCCCCGCCTGGAGCGCGAGGATCCCGCGGCCCTTGTCCGCCTCGGGGTTCATGACATCGATCCAGTGCGCGCCCGAGACGACCACCTGGTGGGTCTCGGCCAGGTCGGAGAACTCGGCGGAGGTGGCCTCGGCGTCGGCGAAGTCGTGGATCGCGAGCTTGAGGACCTCGCCCTGCACGTCGTCGAGGTCGGGGACGATCTCGAGCCGGTGGTAGTACTTCCGGGCCTCGGCGAGGAATGCCTCGTCGTCCCGCTCGACGTACGCGGTCTCGACCCCGCAGACCACGAGGCCGAGGTCCAGGCCGCCAGCGACGAGCTCCCGCACGCGGGCGATGACGCGCGCGGCCGTCGGCGCGTCGACGGTCGTGGTCGCGACGACCTCTCCGTCGTGGACGACGAGCGTCCCGTTCTCGGCGACGTAGGTCTCGATGCCCGGAGCGGTGCCGTTCTCGGCGCCGAAGGTGGCGCGCAGCGTCGCGAGCTGGCGTCCGCTCGCGGGCACGAACTCGATGCCCTGGGCGCGCATGCGCTCCTGCAGCGCCCAGAAGTCGCCGGGCACCTCGCCCTCGGGCGTCAGCAGCGTTCCATCCATGTCGGCGACGACGAGGCGGATGTCGTGCGGGCCGTCCTGGATCTCGGACCAGGGCTGGGCGGGCGAGGTGGCGGCAGTGGGAGTGCTAGGCACGGGATCGCTTTCTGCGGAGGCCGGAAGTGCATTCACGGAGTCGACCTCCGCTGTTCAGACCGTAGAGGACCCTCGCTGGGTGCCGCAGCAGTCTCCCGCCCACCTCACAGGGCGTTCGCCGGCTCGCGACCGCTCACGAGGTCGATGATCGCCTGGGCATTCGCCTTCGAGATCGCGCCGTAGGCCTCCCTCGACTCCGCGGCCATGTGGTTGGTCGCCAGCACGCGCGAGTGGCGCGTGAGCGGGTGTCCAGCGGGCAGCGGCTCCGTGGAGAAGACATCCAATGCGGCTCCGGCGAGCTCTCCGCTCTCGAGCGCGGTCAGCAGGGCGTCCTCGTTCACGAGGGCGCCCCGCGCCGTGTTGACCAGGACGGCGCCGTCCCGCAGGGAGTGCAGGAAGTCCGCATCGACTGTGCCCACGGTCTCCGGCAGGACAGGCAGGTGCAGGGAGAGGACCTCGCTGCGCGCCAGGAGCTCCTGGCGGGCCACGAGCTCGACCCCCAGTCGACGGGCGGACTCCTCATCCGGGAACGGATCGTGTGCGATCACTGTCCCGCCGAAGGCGACGAGCTTCTGCGCCACGAGTTGCGCGATCCTGCCGAAGCCCAGCAGACCGACGGTCAGCGCGGAGATCTCCCGGCCGGGGAATCGGCTCCAGTCCCCCTCGTTCGCGGCGCGCTGGCCCTGAGCAAGGTTCCGCAGCGCGGCGATCATCAGGCCCACCGTGAACTCGGAGACGGCGCCCGCGTTCCCGCCTGGGACGTTGGTCACGACTATGCCCCGCGCCCGCGCGGCCTCGAGATCGATGTTGTCGACCCCGACGCCCTGCTTGCACAGGATCCGCAGCGAGGGCAGGGCATCCATCAGCGTGTCAGTCCACTCCTCGAGTCCGACCACGGCGGCGACGGCCTCGGCACCCAGGGTGCGGACCTCGTGCTCCGTCAGCGGGCGGTCGTGGGGATTGAGGACGAGCCGGAACCCTGCGTCTGCGAGCGCGCGGGCACCCTCGGCGGAGACGTTCTCGTAATCGGAGGGGCAGGCCAGGACGATGGGGGCTGTGCTCATGGGGTGAAGGCTCCTTCGTAGACGGTGCGCCCTTGGACTGTCACCGCCCCGGGCCCCGGTCAGGAACCGTCGGAGTGTGCCCAGACCTGTTCGAGCGCAGTGATGATGCGTCGACGCGAGCCGTCGAGGTGCTTCTCGAGCACGTCGACGGCTCGGCGCTCATCTCCCGAGGCGATGACCTCTAGAAGAGTCGAATGATCCACGACGACGGGCTCGAGGTCGCCGTCGATGCTGTTGGTGATCGCGAGGATGCAGGCGAAGAGCGGCTCGATCTGCTCCCACAGCGCGAGCAGTCGCCGATTTCCCGAGGTCTCGTAGAGGGCGCGATGGAAGGCGAGGTCGCTCGTCGCGAAGGCGTCGACGTCGCCGGTGCTGCCCCGCATGGTCTCCACACTCCGATGCAGCGGGCCCAAGCCGCCCTCCGCTCGGGCGCGGCACACCTCGGTGACCGCGACGGTCTCCAGGCCGCGGCGGACGGCATAGAGGTCGCGAACCCCGTCGGGCCCCAGCCCGATGACCCGAAGACCTCTGCGTCCCACCGGTTCGATCAGCTGCTCGATCGAGAGGATGCGCAGTGCATCTCGCACGGGTCCGCGGCTGACGTCGAACTCCTCTGCGACTCGGTCCTCCACGAGGTGCGTCCCTGCAGGGATGCTCCCTCGCACGATCCGATCTCTCAACGTCTCGGCGAGCCGAACTCCGATGGGGACGCTGCGCAGCCGGTTCTGGTGCATGGGTGCCTCTCCGCTCGACGGTCCGGACTACCGTAGCCCGTCGCACGAAGGCATCATCACCGGCCCTGCCCTCTCGCCCAGGCCTCCGCGTCACGAGAGCCCCGAGAACGACCTGACGAGGTCGGCGAGCTCCGGCTCGGGTCGGTCCAGGGCCATACGGCTGGTCCCGGCTTCGACGCCGCGCGCCGCCAGCCCCGCCTTCATCCGCTCCGGGTCGCCCCGGATCAGTTCGACAGCACGGTCGACGCCGGACTGCAACGACTTCAGCTCGTCGTCAGCGGCGCCCGCGGAGAGCGCCTCCGCGACGGCCACGAACGGTTCGGGCAGCACCGAGGCGACGCCGGAGATCACACCGTCGATCCCACGCGAGGTCACGCGCGCGATCTCAGCGTCCGATCCGGTGAGCAGCTGGAAGTCCGCCGGAACGGACTTGCGCAGGGAGGCGACGTGCTCGAGCGTCTCTCCGCTGACCTTCGCACCGATGATCCCGGGAATCTGTGCGATCTGGGCGAGCTGATCACTTCCGACTGCGTTCCCCGTCCTCGCCGTGAAGAGGTAGGCGAAGACTTCGAGCCCCTCGGCGGCGGCCGCCGCCTCGCGGAAGAAGTCGACGACGGCCGTCGTGCTCGCGGGCAGATAGTAGGGAGTCAGGACCGCGACGGCGCGTGCACCGGCGCCACGGGCGTCATCGATCAATTCGCGGACCTGGTGGATGCTCGGTGCTCCCACGTGCACCACCACCCGGCGGTCCGCGAGCACCTCGAGGCTCAGTCCGGCGAGCGCTCGGCGCTCCTCGCGGGAGAGCGAAGGGAACTCGCCCGTCGTTCCCAGGACGAAGGAGCCGTCGACGCCGGAGTCCCGGATGAACTCCAAGATCCTGCGCGAGGCATCGAGGTCGACGGCACCGTCGGCGGTGAAGCCCACCGGGGCGGCCGTGAGGATGGTCGGTCGGGTCGTGGTCATGGAGTCTCCTCAGATGTGGACGTGGAGGGGTCGGTTCCGCGCTCGAGTGCCTCGAGCGCGCGGCGGGTCTCGCCGGGAAGCGTCACCGTGCCGTCGGCACGCCGCCGAGCTTTGCGCTCGACGTCGCCGGGAACGAGCGCACCGTCGGCACGGATCGCATCCGAGAGGCGCGTGGTGCGTTCGGCATACTCGTCGCCGCGATCGCTGAATGCGGCGACGTCGAGCGCGATGATCGTGACGCCCCCGGTGCGGCGCCCGCCCTCGTCCGCACCGCGGACCTGAGCGAGGCCGTTCAGCTGCGGTGCGGCGGCATCGGCGTGGGCGAGACCCCCGAGCAGCGCTGCGGACAGAGCGAGCCCGTATCCCTTGTGACCGGACCCGGGGCCCCCGAGCGGAGTCAGCGTGCCACCGTCGAGGAAGTCCTGCGGAGACATGGATGGCGCGCCGTGGCGGTCCAGGAGCGCGCCCTCCGGGACGTCCTCGCCGCGTGCGAGGGCTGCGTGGACTTTGCCCTCGGGAATCACGGACATCGCGGCATCGAAGATGATCGGCGCGTCCGCACCGGGGTAACCCATCGCCCACGGATTGGTGTTGAGGAAGGGAAGGCCGGTGGAGCTCCCGAAAGGAGCCATGGAGCCGATGCCGGGGCCAGCTGCCGCAGCGACGATGATCGAGACGAGTCCGAGGTCGGCGAGCCGCTCCGCGTACTCGCCGAGGCGGCCGATGTGGGTCGCATCCCGGATGGCGACGGTGGCGACTCCGTGCTCACGTGCGGACCGGGCGGCGACGTCGACGGCCGTGGCCGCCGAGAAGTGCCCGAAGCCATGGTGCGCATCGAGGACCGTTGCTGCTCCCGACCGGTTGACGACTGTGGGGCGACCCGCTGGATCGATGCTGCCCTCATCGATTTCCCTCGCGTACTGCGCCATGCGCAGGACGCCGTGGCTCGCGTGGCCGGACTGCTCCGCGCTCACCAGGTGGAGGGAGACCTCGGCGGCGACGTCTGCCGGGCTCCCGAGGTTCTCGAGTATTCGTCGCAAACGGTCCTGGAGCTCATCGACATCCAGTTCCACGGCCCGGCGGTCGTCGTCCGTCATGCGCCCACCGCCTGCGGCGAGGTCGAGCGCAGCGGCTCGATCTTCGGCATCACGAACGCATAGTTCGCGGCCCCGAGCAGGGCGACGACTCCTGCGATGACCAACGGGATCGCGAAGGACGACGTCACACCGGTGATCACACCGATCAGGATCGGCGAGACGATGCCCGCGCAGTTGCTCGCGGCGTTCTGGATTCCTCCCAGTGAACCCACATGAGCGTTGACCGGGGCGACGTCGGCGGGCAGACACCATACCGAGGCTGCCGCGAAGGTCGAGGAGAAGTAGGACAGCGAGAGCGCGAGCAGCGCGGTCGACACCGTCGGTGACAGCACCGCGAGCATGATCACCGAGGTGCCCAGCAGCCCACCGACGAGGCAGATCTTGCGAGCGCGGCTCACCGGCACCCCTCGTCGGACGAGTCGATCGGAGACCAGCCCGCCCGTCCATCCGCCGAGCATCGATGCGATCCCGGGGATCATTCCGATGAAACCGAACTTCAGCAGGCTGAGGTCGTAGGTGCGCACAAGATACGTGGGGAACCAGGTGATGAAGAAGTAGGCCACGAAGTTGATGCAGAAGAAGCCGATCATCATCGACCAGACCATCCGGTGGCGGAAAAGAGAGCGCCAGGGCACGGTCTGCTGGGAATCAGCATCTCTGTTGGCCTCCTCCTGATCGGCCTCGATGTACTCGAGCTCCTCGCGGCGCAGCCGGCGCGAGGCACGCGGATCGCGGTACAGGAACCACCAGGCGATCGCGTACATGATCGCGACCGCACCCGTCACGTAGAAGGCGCTGCGCCAACCCGCCCACGTGATCAGCAGGGCGACGAGCGGGATGCACAGCGTGGACCCGATCGGGTTGCCGTTGTTGAAGGTCGCGGAGGCAAAACTCCGCTCTGAGCGGGGGAACCACCGGGACACCACTTGGGCCGAGGCAGGGAATGCAGGGCTCTCGCCGATACCGAGCAGCAGGCGCAGCACGATCAGGGAGACGAGACCCCAGGCGAACCCCATCAGTACGGTCACGAGGCCGAAGCAGAGCGCGGACGCACCGATCATCACGCGGGGCCCGATGCGTCCGGCCAGATAGCCGCTGGGCAATTGGAATGTCGCGTAGGTCCAGAAGAACGCAGACAGCGCGACACCCGTTGCAGCCTCTGCCAACCCCAGGTCGTGCTGGATGTCCGGGAGGGCGACGCTGATCGTCGCTCGATCCAGGTAGTTCACCGAGACGCCGAGCGTCACGAGAGCGAGCACCGCATATCGGTATACGCCGACTTTCGGGCGCCCCGCTCGGCGCGCACCGCGCGCATCGTCTTCCGTGGCCACGGATGCCATACCGGTCACTCCCTTGTTCGTCGGTATCCCGTTCGTTAACGGTAAACGGTAGACGGTGAGTGTGCAAGAGGCACCGGACGCACCGCGGCCCCCGCACCGGTGGGTGCGGGGGCCGCGCTCGTGCACCGGGTCGGTGCGGAGGTCGCCGTGTGCTCAGAGCACCTTGGCCAGGAAGTCCTTGAGCCTCTCGCTCTGCGGATCGCCGAAGATCTCCTCGGGCGTCCCGGCCTCGACGATCACGCCGCCGTCCATGAAGATCGTGCGGTTGGAGACCTCGCGGGCGAAGCCCATCTCGTGGGTCACCAGGATCATGGTCATCCCGTTCTCGGCGAGGTCGCGGATCACCTGGAGCACCTCGCCCACCATCTCGGGGTCGAGCGCGCTCGTGGCCTCGTCGAAGAGCATCACCTCGGGCTCCATCGCGAGCGCACGCGCGATCGCGACGCGCTGCTTCTGCCCGCCGGAGAGCGAGGCCGGCTTGGCGTCGGCCTTCTCGGCGAGCCCCACCCGGTCCAGGAGGGTGCGGGCGCGCTGGTCGGCCTCCTTCGCGGAGCACTTGCCCAGCTGGATCGGCGCGAGCGTGATGTTCTCGAGCACGGTCATGTGCGGGAAGAGATTGAAGTGCTGGAAGACCATGCCGATCCTCTGGCGCACCTCGTCGATCTTCACCTTCCGCCCCGAGAGGTCGGCGCCGTCGATCACGATCGACCCGCCCGTGGGGTCCTCGAGACGGTTCAGGCAGCGAAGGAAGGTGGACTTGCCCGACCCCGAGGGGCCGATGATCGCGACCACCTCGCGCTCCTTTACCGTGAGGTCGATGCCGGTGAGCACCTCGTTGTCGCCGAAGCTCTTGCGCAGCCCCTCGACGACGATCTTCTCGGGACGCTCGCCCGCATCCTTCGTCGCGCCGGAGGCACCCGCGCCGTCGCGGGCGCCCGTCTGCCCGCTCGGACTCGTCTGCTCGCTCATACCGCGTACTTCCTCTCGAGTCGCTGCGACAGCAGGGTGAGCACCGTGATCACCGCGAAGTACAGGAACGCCACCACGACCAGCACCTGCGAGGACATGTAGGTCGTCGCGATGATCTGCCGGGACTGGTAGGTGAGCTCTGCGAGCCCGATGACGCTCAGCAGCGAGGTGTCCTTCAGCGTGATGATGCCCTGGTTCACGAAGGTCGGGATCATGATCCGGAAGGCCTGCGGGAGCACGACCTTCTGCATGGTCTTGCGGTGGCCCAGGCCCAGCGATCGGGCGGCCTCCGTCTGCCCGGAGTCGACGGCCTGGATGCCGCCGCGGATGATCTCGGTCATGTAGGCGCCGGTGTTCAGCGTCAGCGTGATCGCACCGGCGACGAACGGCCCCATCTTGAGCTCGGGGAACATCTGCGGGATCGCGAAGAAGATGAAGAACGCCTGCACCAGGATCGGTGTCCCGCGGAACACGTACACATACGCGGTCGCGACCCAGCGGAAGGGAGCGAAGCGCGCGAGGCGGGCGAAGCCGAAGATGATGCCGAGCACGAAGGCCAGCACGAGCGCGACCACCGTGGACAGGAATGTGAGCCACACGCCGTGCAGCAGCTGCGGCCAGTAGTCCGTGATCACCGTGAGCACGGAGCGGTCGGGCTTCTGCGCCTGCTCACCGCCGCCGTCGCTGCCCTGGGCACCGACGTACTTCTCGACGATCTTGTCGTACTCGCCGCTCTTCTTGAGGTTCTTCAGCCCCGCGTTGAACTTCTCGCGGAACTCCGCGTTCTTGCCCTTGTTCACGGCGGCGCCGAAGTCGCCGCCGCCCTGCGGGTCACCGACCTGCTTGAAGCCGGATCCCTGGGTGATGCCGTAGGCGATCACCGGGTAGTCGTCGAAGTAGCCGACCGCGTGCCCGGACTTCACCGCGTCGACCACGTCGGTGGTCTCCTGGTAGGTGTCGACCGTGTAGCCGTACTTGTCCTTGTTCTCCTCGGCGAAGTCCTTGCCGGTGGTGCCGTTCTTGACCGCGACCGTCTCGCCCTTCAGCTGGTCGAGGGAGGAGATGTCGCTGCTCTCGGGCACCGCGAACTGCACGCCGCCCACGAAGTAGGTGTCGGTGAAGTCGAAGGACTCCTTGCGCTCGTCCGTGATGGTCATGCCCGCCATCACGGCGTCGACCTGGTTCGAGGACAGCGCCTGGACCGCCGCGTCGAAGCCGAGCGGGCGGATCTCGACCTCGAAACCCTGGTCCTTCGCGATCGCGTGGAGCAGGTCGATGTCGATGCCCTCGAGGTCGCCGTCGGAGCCGGTGTACTCGAAGGGCGCGTACGTCGTGTCGGTGCCGACGACGTACTTCTCCTTCGGCTCCGCGTGGGCGGGCTGCGCGCTCACCGCGGCGGTGAGCGCGGCCATGAGCAGGACCGCGAGCAGTGCGATCCAGCGCAGCGCGGGGGGCCGGGCTCCGGCGGGCGGAGGCGCGAGGGCGGCCGATGCGGTGCGCGGCGGAGCCGCTTCGGGTGACGCAGGCGGGATGCCTGGGGCGGGCGGGGAAAGGGGCGACACCGGTTCCTCCTCGGACCTCGCGGCGCCGCCCGGGCATCGGTGCCCCGTGGGGGCCCGCACGGCTGCGAGCCCGACGAAGGCGGCACGTGCGATGTTGTCGTGACGTGTCGTACAGCACGTGCACCATAGCAAGGCGTGCGCAGGGGCCCTTTCGCAGGATCCCGCGCAGGGATCAGGACTCCCAGCGCACCTCGTCGGCGTCCTTGTCGGGACGCCACCCCCTCCACACGGGCTGGCGCAGCCTGTCGTCGGGGGTGCGCTCGGCATGGCGCACCTCGCCCACGAGGTCGGCGCGCACCCAGTGGGCATCGCGGGCGTCGGCGCTCGGGACGCCGCTCACCGGCGGCGTCTTCCGCGCGCGCGAGCGGAGGCGCTCTCGCGCGTGCTCGAGGTCGTCCTCGCTGAACCCGGTGCCCACGCGGCCGACGTAGTGCAGATTCCCGTCCTCGTCCGGGACGGCCAGCAGCAGGGAGCCGATCCCGCCTGCGCGTGCGCCCCGGCCTTCGCGCCAGCCCACGACGACGACCTCCTGGTGGTGGGCGTTCTTGATCTTGATCCAGGTGCGGGCACGGCGCCCGGGCTGGTAGACGCTCGATTCCTTCTTCGCCATCACGCCCTCGAGCTGGAGCTCCTGGGAGACGGCGATCGCGTGGTCGACGTCCCCATGGTCCGCGTGCGGGAGCTTCACGTGCTCGGTGGGGTCGACGGCCGCGAAGAGGGCCTCGCGCCGTTCCCTGTACGGCGTGCGCAGCAGCGACCTGCCGTCGGCCTCGAGCAGGTCGAAGACCATCAGGTGGACCTCCGTCTCCTTCTGCGCCCGCTCCACGTCGCGCCGGGACGTCAGTCCCAGACGTCGCTGGAGGCGCGAGAACGAGGGCCGGTCGTGGGAGTCCAGGGCGACGATCTCACCGTCCAGGACGATGCGTCCCGTCCCGGAGCCGGCGCCGCCCACCGCGTCGGCGAGCTCTCCGAGCTCGGGGAAGGCGGCGGTGACGTCCTTGCCGCCGCGGCTGGTCAGGCGCACACCGGCCGGGGTGATCGTGGCGATCGCGCGCACACCGTCCCATTTCATCTCGAAGGCCCAGTCGTCCTCGTCGATGTCCTCGCGCGCGCCGAGCGTCGCGAGCATCGGGCTGATCCGGTCGTCGGCGTCGGTCTCCTCGTGGGCACCTGCCGATCCCTCCTCGGGCTGGTCCTTCATGAGGTGCAGGAGCCAGTCGGCCTTCGCCTTCTCCTTCGCGGCCGCGCTCCTGGCACCGCGGCCCATGCCTCCCGTGTGGATGAACGCGAAGCGGCGCGGCACGCCTCCGAGCCCTCCGTCCTCGCGTCCGCGGCAGACGGCGATGACCTCGCGCCCCTCGCGCCACTTCTCGATCTCGACGAGGCCGCTGTCCCAGATGGTCACCTCTCCCCCGCCGTACTCGTCCTCCGGGATGCTCCCCTCGAAGGTGCCGTACTCGAGCGGATGGTCCTCCGTCTGCACCGCCAGCCGGTTCACGTCCGTCTCGAGCGGCGGTCCCTTGGGGACGGCCCAGGAGACGAGCACCCCGTCGTGCTGGAGCCGGAAGTCCCAGTGCAGGCTCGAGGCGTGGTGCTCCTGGATCACGAACATCGGGTCCTCCGCCTCGAGCGCGCGCCGCACGGCATCGGCCCGCCCCTGCGGCCCTTCCCCTGCCGCATCGGGGACGGGCTCCGGAGTGCGGCGCGCGTCGCGCTTGGAGCGGTATGTGCGCAGTCGATCGTCCGCGGCCCCGGCCGACGCCTCGTCGTCGGCCGGCGCCTCTCCCCCGGCCGACGAGTCGTGCTGCTCGAGGCCGAGCGCCGCGAGGGGATCGGTGCCGTCCTCGATGCGCGCGAGGACCTCCTCGAACCCGAGCTGGGCGAGCGAGGAGCCCTCGATCTCGTCCCAGGTGCGGGGCGCGGCGACCGTGGGACGCTCCCTGCCGCGCAGGGAGTACGGGCACACCGTGGTCTTGTGCCCGTTGTTCTGCGACCAGTCGACCAGGACCTTCCCTCGGCGCAGGGACCTTTTCATGTCGCTGACCACTTGGTCGGGGTGCTCGTCCTCGAGGGCTCGCGCGAGACGGTGCGCGACCTCGGCGACCTCGTCGGCGGCGGAGGTCCCGTCCAGCGGGGCGTAGAGGTGGATCCCCTTCGAGCCGGACGTCACGGGATAGGAGTCGAGTCCCATCTCGTCCAGGAGCTCGCGGCACCACAGCGCCACCTGGGCGCAGTCGCCGAGACCGGCGCCCTCTCCCGGATCGAGATCGAGCACGAGCCGGTCGGGGCGGGCCGGCTCGCCCTCGGCGTCGAACCGCCACTGGGGGGTGTGGATCTCGAGGGCCGCGAGCTGGGCGAGCCACACCAGCACGGCCGCCTCGTCCACCAGGGGGTAGGTGGAGATGCCGTCGTGGTGCTCGAGGTCCGCTCGCGGCACCCAGTCGGGCGCGGAGTCCTCGAGGTCCTTGCGGAAGAAGACCTTGCCCGGATGCTCAGCGGTGCCGACCCCGTCGACCCATCGCTTCCGCGTCGCCGGTCGGCGGGCGGCCTGCGGCACCATCACCCCGGCGGCACGCCGGTAGTAGTCGATGACCTCGCCCTTGGTGGTCCCGGTCGAGGGATACATGACCTTGTCGAGGTGCGTGAGCCGCAGCGTGCGGCCGTCGACCTCCACCTTCTGCTCCCGTGCGGACTTCTGCTCCCGTGCCGACATGGCTCCACTGTTGCGCGGATCACCCGCCCTGTCACGGGCGAGCCCGGCCGCCGCTGCGCGAAGGGCCTCTGGCCGTGGGCGCCCGGGAGTGCTGTGATGGTGCGATGCGCGCGATATGGAGCGGTGAGATCACGTTCGGGCTCGTGAACGTGCCGGTGAAGCTGTACAGCGCCACCCGGTCGCACGACGTCTCCTTCCATCAGGTGCACGACGAGGACGACGGGCGCATCAGGTACGAGCGGCGCTGCGAGGTCTGCGGCCGCGTGATCGACTACGACCACATCGAGAAGGCCTATGCGGAGGGCGACAAGACCGTCGTCCTCACCGACGAGGAGCTCGATGCCCTCCCGGCGGAGGAGGACGACGAGATCGACGTCGTGCAGTTCATCCCGCGGGAACAGGTCGATCCGCTCCTGCTGGGCACGGCCTACGTGCTCGAGCCGGTCGGCAGATCGCCGAAGTCGTACGTGCTGCTGCGCCGGACGCTCGAGCACAGCGAGCGCACCGCGATCGTCACCTTCACGCTGCGTACGAAGACGCGCCTGGGGGTGCTGCGCTCCCGCGGGCGCCTGCTGACGCTCCAGACCATGCGCTGGCCCGAGGACGTGCAGGACGTGGACTTCCCCGCCGCCCGCAAACGGCCGAAGATCACCGAGAAGGAGCTGGACATGGCCGGTGCTCTCGTCGACCGGTTCAGCGGCGACTTCGAGCCCGAGAAGTACTCCGACGAGTACCAGGAGCAGCTGCACGAGCTCATCGAGGACAAGCTCGAGCAGGGGGAGTCCGTGGACACCGACGAGACCTTCGGCCGCGAGCGGGAGGAGCACGCCGAGAAGGAGCAGGGCGGCAAGGTCATCAGCCTGATGGACGCGCTCGAGCGCAGCCTCCAGAAGCGCGGGTCCACGGGATCGGAGGGCTCGTCGTCGGGAGCGAAGAAGTCCACTGGCGGTTCGAAGAAGCCCGCCGGGGCCTCGAAGAAGTCCGCCGCAGGGTCGAAGAAGCCCGCAGGAGGATCGAAGAGATCGGCGGGGACGTCGAAGACGTCCTCCTCGAAGAGCGCATCGGCCTCCGGGAAGAAGCGGAAGTCCTCGTGATCGGTGGCGCGGTGCGCCGCGCGAGGAACCCCACATTCTTCAACCCCTGCGCTCTGCTTATGGCACCCATAAGCTAAGTTCGGAGAACACGATCACTGCCGCCCCGGCACGTCCGGGCGCGGGCAGGCGCATCCACGCACCGATCGTGTGCGCGTGGACCGGGGCGTCCGCAGATGACGCGGGATGTCCGTGATCCACCGCGCGACCCGAGGGAGGGCTAGCGTCGGCCCACCCGTTGCTCCGGCAGGTCCAGAGCTCGACGTCCAGGAGGCCCGATGTCCGACCCCGCATTCCCGACCGCATCCGCGGCCCCGTCCCTGCCCGTGGTGCCGGCCGCTCCGGCGGTCCACGTGCTGCACGACAACCCGGAGTGGATCGCCCCGTTCACCGCGGCCTTCGAGGCCGTCGGCGTGCCGCTGATCGAGTGGCCGCTCGACGGCGGGGTGCTCGATCTCGACGCCGAACCTCCCCAGGGCGTGTTCTGGTCCCGTCTGAGCGCCTCGTCCCACACCCGCGGCGCGCCGCACGCGAAGGACGTCGCGCGCGGCGCCCTCACCTGGCTCGAGTCCTGGGGGCGACGGGTGGTGGGAGGCTCCCGCGTCGCCGACCTCGAGGTCTCGAAGATCCAGCAGCACGCGGCGCTGCGCCACGCGGGCTTCGACGTGCCGCGCACGATCGCCGTGCACGACCGCGACTCGCTCGCCGATGCCGCACGCACCCTTCCCGCACCCTTCATCACCAAGCACGACCAGGGCGGCAAGGGCCTGGGGGTGCGCCGCTTCGAGGACCACGAGTCCTTCGAGGACTACGTGCGGGGCGCGGACTTCGAGGAGAGCGCCGACGGCATCACCCTGCTGCAGGAGCTGCTGGTGGCCCCCGAGCCCGTGATCACGCGCGCGGAGTTCGTGGGCGGCCGCTTCGTGTACGCGGTGCGCGTGGACACCTCCGGCGGATTCGAGCTCTGCCCGTCCGACGCCTGCGCCCTGCCCGGGACCCCGACGCCCCCGAGCTTCCGGCTCGATCGGTCGATCGCCGCGAGCACGCCCCTGATCCGGCGCTACGAGGAGCTGCTGGCGGACCTCGGGATCGAGATCGCGGGCATCGAGTTCCTCACCACGACCGATGGCCGCACCGTCACCTACGACCTCAACACGAACTCCAACTACAACGCGGAGGTCGAGCGCGAAGCGCCGACGCCCGCCGTGCGGCAGGTCGCGCGCTGGTTCGGGGAGCTCCTGGACGCCGAGCGCGGCACGGTGCCGCTGGACGTCGTGCGGGGCGCCGCATGAGCGCCGCACCCAGGACCGCCGCCCGGACCGCATCCGGGCCCGCCGCCACCGCGGCCTTCACGCAGGAGTGGACCGCCTGGCACGAGGCGCACGAGAGCTCGCGCACGGAGCCGCTCGGGATCCTCGCCGCCACCGGACTGCACTGGCTTGGCCGCACGCGACTGCGCGCGCCCGGCGTCCCGGGCGCCTGGTCCGTCGGCCCCCAGGGCCCGCTGGTCGAGCTCGCCGAGGGCGAGGTCCTCACGGCAGGGGACGAGGAGCTGCGCGGCACCCGGCAGCTCGCACCGCTCATGCACGACGGCACCGTCCTGCTGCGCTTCGTCGATCGGTCGGGCGGCGCGGGCGACAGCGGCACGAGTGGCGGTGGGGCGAATGACGGCGGCGTCGACGGACTCGCGGAGGTCTCCCGGCGCGGCAGCGGCGTCATGCTGCGACCCCGTCGCGCGGACAGCCCCTACCTCGCCTCCTTCACCGGGACGAAGGCCTATCCCGCCGACCCGCAGTGGGCGATCGACGCTCGCTTCGTCGCCGATCCTGCGCCCGCCGCACGCCGGGTCGAGGCCGTGCTGCCGGGCATCCAGCACACCTTCTCGAGCCCGGGCCGTCTCGAGTTCGAGCGCGACGGGCGCACCCACCACCTCACGGCATTCGCGGGCGCGGACGGCGCGCTGACGGTCCTGTTCCGGGACGCGACCAGCGGGATCACGACCTATGCGGCGAGCAGATCCCTCACCGTCCCCGCCCCGTCGGCCGACGGCTCCGCGGTGCTCGACTTCAATCGCGCGGTGAACCTCCCGTGCGCCTACACCGATTTCTCGACCTGCCCGGTGCCGCCGCGGGAGAACACGCTCCCCTTCTGCGTGGACGCCGGGGAGAAGGTGCCCGCCGCCCGCGCGAGCGCGGCGTGAGCGAGCCGTCGGCCCGGCGGCGGCCCGGGGTGTGACCCCTGCCGCCGCCGGGTGACGCTCCCCTCATATCGTGATCTAGTAGACCCTGCACGCCTACTTAGGCGTACCTGAGTATCCGCCTAGTTCACCCGAAGGACCGTTCTGTGACCTCGTCGCGCCCGCTCCCCCGCACCTCCTCCCCCGAGACCTCCGTCCGTCGTCCGCTCGCACGGCGCTCCCTGCTCGGGATCGCCCCGTCGGCCGCGGTCCTCGCCGCGCTCACCGCATGCGGTGCGGGCAGCCAGTCCGCCGAGGACGCGGCCTCGGACGGCGGCTCCTCCGACGGCGGCTCCGGCTCCGCGGCCGGCGGCGCGCAGGGCGCTCCGTCGGACCTGCCCGAGGGCTGGACCTGGGTGGAGGGCACGGATCTGCCCTCGGCGTCGGCGACCCCGGAGCTGCCGGTGACGGTCACCGACGGCACGGGCGAGAAGGTCGAGGTCAAGGACATCTCGAAGATCATCGTCGGCGGCGAGGACGTCGCCGACATCCTCGCGGCGCTGGGCCTGCAGAAGAACATCTATGCGGCCCCCACGAACTCTGTCGCCCAGGCCGCCCTCGATGCGCCCGAGCACTACGAGTTCAGCCAGAAGACCGGCGTCGAGGGCCTGCTCAGCGTCAAGGGGACACTCTTCATCGGCAACAACGTCAAGCGCCACGGCAAGCCCGCGGCCCAGTTCCGGGAAGCCGGCGTGGACGCCGTCGTGGTCGACGACCAGCAGCCCATCGCCGACAAGATCCGCGCCGTCGCCGAGTACGTGGGGGCGAAGGACGCGGGCGAGGAGCTCGCGAGCACCGTCGAGGACCAGCTCGACCAGGCCGCGTCCGACGCGAAGGGCACCGGCATCGACGGCCTGCGCATCCTCGCGGTGACCTCGAGCGGCGCGGGCGGCGCGAACGCCGTGGTCGGCACCGGCACGGCCGCCGCAGACATCATCGAGGCCGCGGGCGCGACGAGCGTCGGCGTCGAGGAGGGCCTGCGCGGCTACTCCGTGAAGTACAGCGACGAGGGCCTGCTGGACACGAAGCCCGACGTCATCCTCACGGGCGACGGCGATCTCGAGGAGTGGGGCGGGCTCGAGGGCTTCCTCTCCGCCTTCCCCACCCTCGCGCAGACCCCCGCGGGCACCTCGAACACGTTCTTCCTCATGCCCAGCGAGCAGATCAAGGTCAGCGGCGTGGGCGTCGGCGCCGGTGCGATCGCGCTGGTGAAGGCCCTCGCCGCCGTCGCGAAGTGACCGCCGCCGAGGACACCGCCGGGTCCGCCCCGCGCCGCGCGGCGCGCGAGCGGACCCGGCGCCTGCCGCTCGCGATCGGCCTCCCGATCGGCGGCGCGGTGCTGCTGGTCGCGATCGTCGTCTCGATCGGGACGGGCCCCATCCAGCTCAGTCCGAGCACGGTCCTCGGCGTCGTCTGGCACGAGATCCTCGGGCAGGGCGCCGCGCGCCCGCCGCTCGAGACCACCGTGGTGATGGACCTGCGGATGCCGCGCGTGCTGTTCGGGGCGCTCTCCGGGGCGGCGCTCGCGGTCTCGGGTGCGGCGCTGCAGAGCCTGTTCCGCAACCCGCTGGCCGATCCCGGCATCATCGGCGTCAGCGGCGGCGCCTCCACGGGCGCGGTCGCCGCGATCGTGCTGCTGCCTCCGCTGACCGGTGCGGCGGTCGCCTGGGTGGTGCCCGCTGCGGCCTTCGCGGGCGACATCCTCGCCACGACCCTCATCTACGCGCTCGCCCGCCCGGGCATGGACTCGGGCACCGCGCGGCTGCTCCTCGTGGGCATCGCGATCGGCTCCGCCTTCGCGGCCGTCACCGGGTTCCTCACCTTCGCGGCCGACGACGACGATCTGCAGACCGTGGTGTTCTGGCAGATGGGCTCGCTGGGCGATCTGGACTGGATGAAGCTCGCGATCGGCACGCCCGTGATCCTCGTCGGCGTGGTGGTGATGATCCTGCTCTCGCGACGCCTGGACCTGCTCACGCTCGGCGACCGTCAGGCCCACCATCTGGGTCTGGACGTGTCCACGACCCGGAAGATCGTCATCGGCACGACGGCCCTGCTGACCGGCACGAGCGTCGCCTTCGCGGGCACGATCGGCTTCATCGGCCTCGTCGTCCCGCACATCGTGCGCCTCATCTGCGGCCCCGCGCACCGCGGGGTGCTGCCGATGTCGGCCGTGATCGGCGCGCTGCTGATCGTCGTCGCGGACACGCTCTCGCGCACCGTCGCTCCTCCCGCCGAGGTGCCGATCGGCCTGTTCACGGCGATCATGGGCGCCCCGTTCTTCCTCATGCTCGTGCTGCGCTCGCGGACGGTGCGGCTGTGAGCGCGCAGACGGGGACGCACGCCGGTGCCTCGACGGCCGGTGCTCCCGCGACCGAGCCGTGGATCCGCGTCGAGCAGGCCGGCTTCGCCATCGGGGGCGCGGTGCTGCTGCGGGACGTCGAGTTCTCGGCGAGCGGAGGCGAGCTCGTGGCGCTCGTCGGCCCCAACGGCGCCGGGAAGTCGACGCTCCTCTCCCTGCTCTCGGGCGATCAGCGGCCGACGAGCGGCCAGGTGCTCCTGGACGGCACGCCGACGGCGGACTGGCCGGCCAAGGCCCTGGCCCGGCGCCGTTCGGTGATGACACAGCACCACAGCCAGGCCTTCTCCTTCACCGTGCGCGAGGCCGCGGCGATGGGCCGCGCCCCGCATCCCATCGGCCCGGATGACGACGCCCTCATCGAGCGCTGCCTGCGCGAGGCGGACGTCGACGCCCTCGCCGGGCGGGACGTCACGACGCTCTCGGGCGGCGAGCTCGCGCGGACCGTGTTCGCCCGCGTCCTCGCCCAGGACGCCCAGGTGGTGCTGCTCGACGAGCCGACGGCCGCTCTGGACCTCCATCACCAGGAGGTGCTCATGGCCCGGGCGCGCGAGCTCGCGCAGGAGGGCCGCTGCGTGCTCGTGGTCCTCCACGACCTCACCCTCGCCGCGCGCTGCAGCGACCGCATCGCCATGTTCGACGGCGGGCGCCTGGTCGCGCTCGGACCGCCCGAGGACGTGCTCACCCCCGACCGGATCCGCGAGGTCTACCGCCACGAGGTCGCTGTGCTCGAGCATCCGACCTCCGGCCGGCCCCTGGTGGTGCCGCTGTGAACGCGCAGGAGCCGGCGCTCCGTCCCGCCGGCGACGCCCAGCGCTCCGAACTCGCGGCCCTGCTGTCCGGGCCCGAGTGGGAGCCGCTCCCCCGGCCGACGGACGCCCCCGTCCAGCGCGTGCGCGTCGTGCGGGCCGAGCAGCATCCCGCGGCGTCCGCGCCCGGCGGCGCGGCCGTCGAGGTCCTCGCACGCGAGGACGATCGCGCGATCGTCCGCCTGCAGCACCGAGCGCCCGGCGCACGGGCGGTGGCCGCGCAGATCAACGGCTGGTGGCACCCCGATCCCCCCGACGGCCTCGACCTCATTTCCCAGGGGGACGGATGGTTCACGGGCGTGCTCTCCGTCCCCGGGGACCTCTGCGCCACGATCTCCTTCCTCGAGCACCAGGGGGACGACGGAGCATCGGCCGAGCCGCCGTGGTGGAGCGACGGCCTCAAGGGGAAGCGGACCGGGGCGCCGTCGCGACCACAGGCGCGGCCTTCCGGCTCCCTGGTCCTGGACCTGGTCCGCGACCGGGTCGGCGACTCGCACGCTCCCTCCAGCCTCCCCGTGCACGAGCTGGCGACGGCCGCGGGCGAGCCGCGCACGCGCTGGTGCACGATCGGCGTCGACAGAGGGAACGGCGAGGAGGGCGAGGACGGCGAGGAGGGCGCGGACGGCGCGCTCCCGCCGTCGGTCCTGCCCCTGCTCGTCGTCACCGACGGGGAGGCGCATCTCGATCGCCTGGACACCCCGGGCGTGCTCGCCGAGGCCGTCCGGGCCGGCGAGCTGCCGCCGCTGCGCGCCGTGTTCATCGACGCGTGGCCCGAGCGCGCCCGGGACCTGGGCGTGCCCGGCGGACAGGCCGCATGGATCGCGGACACCCTGGTGCCGCGCCTGCGCCCCACGCCCGATCCGCGGCGCACCGTGGTCACAGGATCGAGCTTCGGGGGTCTGACCTCGCTCTTCGCCCTCGCTCGGGCACCGCACAGGATCGGCGCCGCCATCGCGCAGTCGGTCTCGCTCTGGCGCTATCCCCACCTGGCACTCGCAGCTCCCCTGCGCGCAGCACTCCGCAGCACGGCCCCCGGGAGCGTGCGCATCCGCCTCCACGCCGGACACTTCGAGGGGACGATGGGCGAGGCGGCGCGCGAGCTCGCGGACGCCGTGTCCGACGGGACCGGCGCCACGATCCCCGTGCGCATGCATCGCGGAGGCCACGACTGGGCCTGGTGGCAGCCCGCGATGGTCGAGGAGCTCGCCGCCCTGCTCACGCCCGCCCGCCCCTGACCACGCCTGATCGCGACTGATCGCGACTGACCGCACCCGCGGCCCCACGTGAACGCGCGGCCCGCGCGAGGGGCCGGTCGCACTACCATGGCCGCTCGTCCGTTTCCCGGAAGAAGGAGTCCCGTGACCGCCGCAGCCCTCTCCCCCCGGCACCCCGTCCTCGCCGATGCTCTGAACCGACATCGCTCGCTGGGGGTCGATGCCGCACTGGTCATCGCCGGAGCCGCGATCGTCGCGCTGCTGGCCCAGGTCGAGATCCCGCTGCCCGTCGTCCCGATCACGGGCCAGACCCTGGGCGTGCTCCTCGTGGGCGCGGCACTCGGCGCGCGCCGCGGAGCCGCAGCGCTGACCGCGTACATGGTCGCCGGCCTCGCCGGAGCCCCGGTGTTCGCGGGCTTCAGCGGCTCCCTCGCCGCCGTGATGACCCCGAGCTTCGGGTTCATCCTGGGCTTCATCCCCGCCGCGTACCTCGCGGGCTGGTTCGCCGAGCGCTCGTGGGACCGCCGCTCCTGGAAGGCCTTCGCCGGCTTCGCCGCCGCGAGCGTCGTGCCCTTCCTCGTGGGCGTGCCCTACATGGCCTGGATCCTGAACGCCGTGATGGGCGCGAGCACCGACCTCGGCCAGATCCTGGCCCTGGGCGTCACGCCCTTCATCGCGGGCGGCGTCGTGAAGGCCGCGATCGCCGCGGTCGCGATCCCGCTCGCCTGGCGCGGCGTGCGCGCGATCGATCGTTCGCAGCGCGACTGATCATCTCCGCGCCGCGGCCCTGCGCCGCGCCGGATTCCGAGGCCCCGCGGGTTCGCCCGCGGGGCCTCGTGCGTCTCAGGGCCACCCATCTTGTTGATAATGTTTCTCATCAAAGAGCGGTCGCGCCGGTCCGTACGCACCCGCACCTGCGGACGCGGCCCCGTCCCGGCCCGCATCGCACCCGCACCACACCACCCGTTCCACTCCGCCCACCCCGCACCAGGAGGACGCCCGTGCCCGTCGGCCCGTCGGCCCCGCAGCCCGTTCCCGTGATCGCCCTGACCGGGCACCTCGGAGCGGGGAAGACGACGGTGCTCAACGCTCTGCTGGCGGCGCCGGGCGCGCGCCTCGGCGTGATCGTCAACGACCTCGGCGAGATCAACGTGGACGCGGCGATGGTCACCGGCCAGGTCGACGACGCCGCCTCGATCGCCGGCGGCTGCCTGTGCTGCCTGCCGGACTCGACGCCGCTGGACGATGCCCTGGAGAGCCTGTCCCGACCCCGACTGGCCCTCGACGCCATCGTCATCGAGGCGAGCGGAGCCGCCGAGCCGCTCGCGCTGGGGCGCATGATCCGCTTCTCCTCCGCCGAGCGCACGCGACTGGCGGGCGTGGTCGAGGTGGTCGACGCCGAGACGTGCTTGGAGACCATCGACCCCGGTGGGGACGGACCGCACCCGCGCCCCGCGCCCGCCCGGTACGCCGCCCCCTCGCTCGTGCTCCTCACCAAGACCGACCTGCTGCCCGCGCAGCTCGCCGCACGGCGGATCGAGGCGATCACGGCCCGCGTCCGCGAACGGAGCGAGGACGCGCACGTCCTGGCCGTCCCCCACGGAGGGCTCGACCCGGCGCTGCTCCTGGACGTCGCCCGGTCGGAGGACCCTCCGGACCAGCTTCCGCTCGCAGCACTCGCGCGGGAGGAGCGCGCCCGGCACGTCCACGAGCACACGGATGCCGTCACGGTGCATGCCCAGGGCCCGGTGGACCCGTCGGCCCTGGCCGATCTGCTCGAGGACCCGCCCGAGGGGGTCTTCCGCCTCAAGGGCATCATCGCCGTCGCCGGGCCGCGCGAACCGCGGCGCTTCGCACTGAACCTCGTGGGCCGACGGATGCATGTGGCGACGGCGCCGCCGGAGGGCGAGCATCCCGAGGGGCTGGTCGCGATCGGCATGCACCTCGACGAGGTCGCGGTCCGCGCCCGGCTCGCCGCCGCGCTCGCCCCGTGCGCGCATCCCAGCGCCGCGGGCATGCGCCGCCTCCTGCGGCTCAAGCGGCTCAGCGCCTGAGCGGCGCCGACGACGGGAGCCGGGGAGGGACGCGGGCCGAGGCCCCGGGGAATTCTCGCCGCCTCCCCCTCGTTCGTCATGCCATGGACGTGTCCGATGGTTCGACGGCGGAAGCCTGGGTCCTCGCCGCCTCGCGCACGGTGCGGCTCGCCCCGAGCGAGGTCCTGCCTCCTCACCGCACCTCCCTGTGGCTGCTCGTGCGCGAGGGCGCAGTCGAGGTCGCCGGACGCACGGGGCCCCAGCGCCTGGAGCGCGGGGACGCCGCCTACCTCCACCATGCCCGCCTCCACCCCGTCCGCGCCCTCTCCGCCACCTCCCTCGCCGTCGCCGACCTCCGCCGCCTCGGGAGGAACCCACCGGCCGCCCCGCTGATCGCACGCGACTTCGCCGCCCGTCAGAACGGCGCCGTCGCCCTCCTGGACCTGTGCCCGATGCGACCGGAGACGGCCGCCGTCCGACCTCGGATGACCACCGCATACGGCGAGATCCTCGGTTCGGCGATGCTCACCGAGGCCGGCGGCGCCGTGCCGTCGACCGCGGCGGACCCGATCGTCCACCGCGCGGCGGGAGCGATGGACAGCGACCCGCTCCACGGCTGGACGCTCGCCGAGATCGCCGCCCTCGCGCACGTGGGCACGACCGTCCTCGTGGAGCGCTTCCGGCGCGCCACGGGACTCAGCCCGATGCAGTACCTGCGTCGACTGCGCCTCGAGCAGGCCATGGACGAGCTGGGCCGGACCGACGCCCCGCTCGCACGCGTCGCGAGCACGGCGGGATACGGGTCCGTCGAGGCCTTCGTGCGGGCCTTCCGCGCGCACACGGGCTGCACGCCGGGCCGCTGGCGTCAGTCAATCCGGGGCCGCACCGGGAGCACGGTGAACACGAGCGCGGCGAGCACGGCCGCAACCGCGCCGAGCCGCAGCGCCGCCGGATAGCCCGCGCCGTCGACGAGGGCGCCACCGAGCACCGCACCCACCGTGATGGCCGTCTGGAAGGCCGTGACCTGCAGCGAGACCGCGGCCTCCGCACTGTGCGGCTCGACCGCCGTCACCCACAGCTGGGTGGTCACGGGGATCATGTTGAAACCGACGCCCCAGGCGACCGCCCCGAGGACGAGCAGCGGCGCATGGTCGGCGGAGGCCACCGTGAACAGGGACACCGCGAGGATCGCCGGGGCCGCCGCCGTGGCCCAGCGCAGCCAGCGCGAGAGGTATCCGCCGACGAGGTTCCCGACCAGTCCGCCGATGCCCCAGGCGAGCAGGATCATCGCGACGGACGCGGGCGCGACCTCGGCGATCGCGAGACGGATGTAGGGGTAGGCCGTGAAGTTCGCGAGCGCCGCGAGGCCCACGCCCACGATCCCGGCCATCAGGAGCCTGCTGCGCAGCACCTGTTTCATCATCGCGATCCCCGCTCCGGGCAGCGCCGGCACCGGTGGCAGCACGGCACGCAGCACGAGCGCGGAGAGCACGCTGACGGCGGCGATGATCGCGAACACGGCGCGCCACCCCACCAGGTCGCCGAGCACCGAGGCCAGCGGCACGCCCACGATGGTCGCCGCGCTCGTGCCGAGGGCGAGGGCGGTCGAGATCAGGGCGGGCCGCCCCGTCACCCGCACGCCGATGGAGAAGGTGAAGGACCAGTACCCCGCGATCGCGACCCCGAGCAGCACCCGGGCCAGCAGCACGAGAGGGAGCCCCGGTGCGACGACCACCACGAGGTTCGAGACCGTCGCGAGGGCGAGCAGGGCGAGCAGCACGGCGCGGCGCTCGGCGCGGGGAAGGATCGCGGCGATCGTCGGGGCGGTGAACGCGCCCGCGAGGGCCGTCGCGGCCACGGCCAGTCCCGCGCGCCCCTCGGTGACGCGGAGGTCCGACGCCATCTGCGGGAGCACCCCGGCGGGCACGAACTCCGAGCCGACGAGCGCGGCGGTGCCCGTCGAGAGCGCGAGCGCCGTGATCAGGGCGCGCCGCCGCGCGACCCGGGGCTCGGCATCGGCTCGGGGTTCGAGGGGCTCGGTGACGTCACGGCGGTCATGGGTCGAACAGGTCATGTCCCGAGAATCCCCGAGCGCGCGTCGCCCGGGCTGACCGCACGGCCGCAGGGGCTGACCGCGGGACCGGAGTCCTCCTCGGCGCGCCGACCAGCGCGTGGGAGGACGCAGGCAGGAGGGTGTGACCTGCGTAGCATGGCGGGATGATCCTCACCCCCGGAGGCGGGCCCGTCGGCGGCCCCACCAGTCGCGATGCCGCAGGTCTCCTCGCCCCCGAGGCGGTGCGTGCGCAGTTCCCCGCCGGCGAGCGCAGCGAGGCCCCCTTCCCGTTCACCGACCGCGCCCTCGACCCCGTGCTCCACGTGGTCGCGCCCGGCGAGCGCCTGCACGTCTTCGTGTATCCGGAGCTCGACGACGCCCTCACCTGGGGCGCGACGCATGTGGCGGTGGACCTGGAGCTCTCCGACGGCACCCGCCTCTCCGAGCTCGGCGCACCCGATCAGTACGGGACCCCGATCGACGCCGCCGCGCAGGGCGCGGCGAAGATCCTGTACGCCGACCAGTGGAACGACGTGCAGGTCGATCTCGCCCCCGCCGTCGGCCGCACGATCGTGGGCGTGCTGGTGGTCGCCGATCCGCCCGCCGGGGCCGGGGCCGGGGCCGCCCTCACCGCCTGGTTCGACCCGCCGCGCATCGAGCCGATCCCCACCGACCCGCCCGTCGACGATCCCGTGGCCTGGGTGGACACCCGCCGCGGCACGAACGCCTCGGGCGACTTCTCGCGCGGGAACAACCTGCCGATCACGGCCTGGCCGAACGGCTTCGCGTTCTTCACACCGATGACCGACGCACGCTCCCTGCGATGGCCGTACCAGTACCAGCGCGCGAACGATGCGCAGAACCGTCCGCGGCTGCAGGGGCTCGCCGTCTCGCACCAGCCGAGCCCGTGGATGGGCGACCGCAATCAGCTGATCATGATGCCGCTGACGGGTTCCGACGCGACTCCCGCCGGGCGCTCCCGCGCCTTCACCCACGAGGACGAGACCGCCCGGCCCGACCTCTACGCGGTCGCCCTCGAGGACGGCACGCGGCTGCGCCTCGCCCCGAGCGACCACGGCGCCGTGCTCGAGGTGACCTTCCCCGAGGCGGGCCGCCGCCGCGGCCTGCTCCTCGAGGGGGCCGACGAGAGCACGCGCCTCGATCTCGCGGGCGCGGTGTTCGACGGGACCTTCGCGGGCTGGGTCGACAACGGCACCGACGGCGAGGAGCGCTCCGCGGGACGCTCGCGGATGTTCGTCGCCGGAACCCTCGACCCGCTGCCCGAGCACGTCGGGCCCGCCGGCGGGGACTTCGCGAGCGCGCGCGTCGCGACCTTCGCCGACGACGTCCGCACGGTGACCGTGCGCCTGGCGACCAGCTTCATCGGCGTCGAGCAGGCCCGGCACACCCTCGACCTCGAGCTCGCGGGCCGCGACCTGCGCACGATCCAGCGCGCGGCCCATGCCGCATGGACCGAGCGCCTCGGGGTGATCGGCGTCGAGGGCGCGACGGCCCCGCAGCGCCGCACCCTGTACGGGAGCCTCTACCGCCTGAACCTCTACCCGAACTCCCAGCACGAGAACACGGGCTCGGCCCGCGATCCCCGGCCTATGCACGCCTCACCGGTGGCGCCCACGCGCGGCGAGGTCACCGACACGCGCACGAACGCCCAGGTGATCGCCGGTGAGCTGTTCGTCAATCATGGTTTCTGGGACACCTACCGCACCTGCTGGCCGGCTTTTGCGCTGCTGTACCCGCAGCTCGCGCCGCGGCTCGTCGACGGCTTCGTCCAGCACTACCGCGAGGGCGGCTGGATCCCGCGCTGGTCCTCCCCCGGCTATGCGGACTGCATGACCGGCACGAGCTCGGACGTCGCCTTCGCCGACGCGCAGGTCAAGGGCGTCGCTCTGCGCGATCCGCTCGCGACCTACGAGGCGGGCCTGCGCAATGCGACCGTCGCCTCCCCGGATCCGCTGGTGGGCCGCAAGGGGGCGGAGCGGGCGATGTTCACCGGGTACGTCGACACCGACACCCCCGAGTCGGTGTCCTGGACGCTCGAGGCCCACATCAACGACCAGGGTCTCGCCCGCCAGGCGAGACTCCTCGCCGAGGCCCCCGAGATCTCCGAGGCCTCGGCGGACTCCGGGTCGCACGGGCTGTCCGAGCAGCGGCGCCGCGCCCTGCGTGAGGAAGCGGATTACCTCGAGGCGCGCAGCGCCGGCTACGCGCTGCTGTTCGATCCGGCGATCGGCTTCTTCCAGGGCCGACGGTCCGACGGCGCCTTCGCGCAGAGCCCCGAGCAGTTCGACCCTCGCGACTGGGGCGGCGACTTCACGGAGACCGACGGCTGGAACTTCGCCTTCCACGTGCCGCACGACGGCGCGGGTCTGGCCGCGCTCTACGGGGGCCGTGAGCAGCTCCGCGCGAAGCTCGAGGAGTTCTTCGCGACGCCCGAGACGGGCCGACGCCCCGGCACCTACGGCGGTGTCATCCACGAGATGCACGAGGCGCGCGCGGTGCGCATGGGTCAGTTCGGCATGTCCAACCAGCCCAGCCATCACATCCCGTTCCTGTTCCACCACGCCGGCGCGCCCCATCGCGCGCAGGAGGTGGTGCGGGAGGTGCACCGGCGCCTGTTCACCGGGGAGCAGATCGGGCAGGGGTACCCGGGCGACGAGGACAACGGCGAGATGAGCGCCTGGTGGCTGCTGACGGCGCTCGGGCTCTACCCGCTGCAGCTCGGCACCGACGTGTACCACCTGGTCGCACCGCTGTTCGACGTCGCGCACGTGCGGCCCCTGGGCGGCGAGGAGTTCACGATCCGCGTCGAGGACCAGGCGATGGACCATCCGTACATCCAGGCGGTGCGGCGCGAGGGCACGCTGCGCTCGACCTCCTTCCTGCGCCACGGCGACCTGCGCGGCGAGATCCGCGTGCAGCTGGGCGCCGAGCCGGGACCGTCCGATGCCCCGCCCGACTCCCCGACGCCGCCCGGCGAGGCCCCACGCCCTCTCGTCGACCTGCTCGCCCGGGACCCGGAGGATCCGCTCCTGGACGACGACTCCCGCACGGAGACCGTGCTCGAGCCCGTCGACGGCGAGATCATCATCGACCTTCCGCTGACGGCTCCGTCGCCGGGTCGCCCCTTCCCGCGCTTCCTCACACTCACCTCCGGTGCCCACGAGGGTCAGGATCCGTCCTCCTGGCGCCTCGAGGTGTGCGAGGACGACGAGAAACCCGGAACCGAGGAGGCGTCGGCGGATGCTCCGGGAGACGGGGACGCTCGAGCGTCCGCGGCCTGGCGGGTCGTCGACGAGCGCTCGGGCGAGACGTTCCGGTGGCGCCGACAGACCCGCCCCTTCGCCCTGCCCGACGTGCGAGGCGCCGACGGTTCGCCCCTCTCGGGTCCCGTGCGCTTCCGGCTGGTGCTCACGGGCGCGCGCTCCCCCATCGCTCTCGCGCAGATCGAGCTGCTGGCCCCTGCGCCGCTGCGCTGAGGTCCAGCGCCGCGGCGTCGGCCCCGCCGTCGACTCCTTCCGCGCGACACGCCGAGCACAAAAGAAAGTTTCTTACGTTGACCGGCCGGTTTCCGGAATGTTCACTCGCTCGGTCTTGACCCTCGGTCACGCTTTGGCAAAGGGTTGGTCATGGAAGCGGCGGCACGGGCGGATCGCTCCCGTCGACACCGGACCAGAACGAGGAGTTGAGTTCCTTGTCCACCGACACCACGCAGCACGACATCAGTCGCGGATCCTTCCTCCGCGGGGCACTCGCGGCAGCCGGCGGCATCGCCGGGATCGGCGCGGCCACGGCAGCGGGCGCCGCCCCCGCCGGGACGTCGCCCGCGAAGGCCGACGGCGACTTCACGGTTCCCGCGAGCTGGGACCAGACCGTGTTCGGCACGGGGCTCGGGAACGGCAAGAAGGTCTACATCGACGGCCTGAGCGTCCTCTACCAGGAGGGCACGCCCACCACCCTGAGCGCGAAGGAGGTCGAGGCCCAGTTCGCCGGCACCCTCCCCCGCGGCGCGAAGGAGGGCGAGATGTTCACGGCGAAGTCCACGGGATCGCTCGACCTCGACGGGGGGTCGATCCTCGTGCGCCTCAACGGGGACAAGGGCACGCGGGTCGACGCCGAGGCGTACCTCGTGCGCACGGCGAACCCGAAGGCCCACGGCGTGATCACGAAGATCGACGTCCCCCACGTCACGCCCCTCTACCTCCCGCAGAAGGCGCACCTGGCATGGAGCACGACGCGGATCGACGATCCCGCCTCGGTCTCGACCAAGGACGCCCGCGAGCAGCTCGGGAACGCCCTCGCCTGGTGCTACCAGACGAACGGGGAGCCGCAGGTCGACACGAAGGACGTCAAGGTCTTCGACGACGGCGTGCACATCACCGGCTACGCGCGCTGGATCCCGGACATCGGCCTGGGCTTCCAGCCCTACTACGGCATCGCGCTGCCGACGGCATCCGGCTGGAGCTACCTGTTCAGCAGGCTGCCCGGCAAGTGATCCCCGGGCGGGCGCCACGACGGCAGCCCGTCGACCTTCCCCACCTCCCACACCATCCGGCGACACGCATTCGGACCAGTTCAAGGAGCTGAGGACCATGTCCATCACCCGGAGCACCACCACCCACCACACCATCAGCCGGGGCGCCTTCCTGCGCGGCGCGGCCCTCGCGGCCGGCGGCGCGATCGGCACGGCCGGCCTGGCGACCGCCACCGGCAGCCGATCCGGAGGACTCGCGAGCGCATCAGCGGCCGGGGATTCCTCCCCCGTGCCCCCGTTCTTCGAGGGCAGCGTGTTCGGCGACGCCCTGCACGATCGCGCGGACGGCTACATCGCGAGCTTCGAGGACCTCTACCCGGAGAACGAGAACGTCGAGGGGAGGACGGGCCGGGTGACCTCGCTCAGCGCGAAGGAGCTCGCCGGCATCATGAGCATCCGGATGTTCGAGCCCGCGGACAACGAGAGCGGCGAGACGTTCACCCCGAAGGTCGCCGAGGGCATCGGCCTCGATGAGGCCACGGCCGTGCGCTTCGTCGGCGACCAGGGGTCGGAGCGCGTCGGCAGCGCACGCCTGACGCGCACCGCGAACGACCGCTCCAGCGGCGTCCTGCTCACCATGACGCCGCGCGGCCATGAGCCGTTCGAGTACCCGGCCGGCGCCCGCCTGTGCTGGACCAGATTCCTGGACGCGAAGTCGCCGAAGGGCGTCTCCACCGCGGCGGCGACGGAGATGCTCGAGAACGCATACGGCTTCAGCTTCGCCGAGGAGGGGACGAACCCCACCAGGACGCGCTCCGTGAAGGTCTTCGACGACGGCCTGCACATCCGGGGCGAGGCCCGCTACGGCACGAGCGGTCCGTGGACCACGTGGCTCGGCGTCGCGCTCCCGGCCGACCCTGGCGCCGCACACCCGGGCGAGGACGGCTGGAGCTACCTGTTCGGCATGGTCCCGAAGGGCTGAGGACCCCGCCGGCACCCCGCATCGCGCGACACCCCGGCGCCGCGCAAGACCGACCGGGCGCCCCTTCCCTGCGGGAGGGGCGCCCGTGTCGCGGCGCTTATGTAAGTCACTTCGATGCGACACGCCGAGCGTGGAACTCATTTCGCACCTCTGGCCTGCGAGAACCGACTCGAGCCCACATTGAGGGGTTGACGGCAGTAAAGCACAGGTAAAGGGTTGGTCACGTTCATGGCACAGCGCGGCGTCGGACCACCCGGCGGGCGCGGCCGACGCTCTTCCCCATTCCCGGAGAGGTCCCACCATGTCCACCCAGCCCACTCGGCCCCTCGAGCCCACAGAGCCCACCGACCCCGCCCCGCGCACGCATCCCACGCAGCACGATCCGTCCGCGCCCCTCGCCTCGAATGCACCTCCCGCCTCGACCGGCGTCCATGGCGCCCCCAGCATTCCCCGCAGCTCGCTCCTGCGCTCGGGCCTCGCCCTCGGCGCCGGAGCCGTGGGCGCCGCGATCGTCGGCAGCGGCGCCGTCGGCACCCATGCGATCGGGTCCGACGCGGGAGCAGCCCCCGTCGGACCCGCGCCCCTGGCGCCGGCCGCCCGACCCGCCCTTCCGGAGGAATGGAAGGACACCGTCCTCACCCAGGACCTCCCCTCCGAGCAGGACGGCTACATCGCGTGCTTCACGACGCTCTACATCGACGGCCCCGTGAAGTCGGTCAGCGCGAAGCGCATCGCCGGGGCCGACGGCATCGCGAACTTCATGTCGCAGGGCACCGGCAGCCAGTCCGAGGGCTTCACGCCGCATGTCTCCGGACCGGCGCGTCTGGACGGAGGCCCGGTGGTCCTTCTCCTCCTCGGCGATGCCGGCTCCGAGGTCTGGGCCGAGGTCCAGCTGGTGCGCACCGCGAACCCCGGAGCCCGCGCCCTGCTGCTGCACGTGCTCGGCTCCTCGGGCTGGTCGATCGCTCTGCCGAAGGGGACCCCGATCGTCGGCGATCTCATCCAGAAGGACTCCCCCGGACTGGTGTCGAAGAAGGATGCGCGCGGCGCGCTCGCCGACGGCGTCTCGATGAGCTTCCACCCCGACGGCGACAACCCGGCCCGCATGGACCACGTGCAGGTCCTGGACGGCGGCCAGCACATCACCGGCGGCGTGAGCCATCCGGTGAGCGGGGACCGTGTGCACCACGACTGGTACGGCGCGGCGGTCGGCGGCGACGGCGGATGGTTCTACCTCTGCGCGCAGCTGCCCGACGAGAGCTGAGGCGTCGCCCCAGCGCGTCATCCCGCACGCGCCGACCCTCCCTCGAGCGCGCGGGCACCCGACCACTCGGGCGCCCGCGCGCTCCGCTGCGGCACCCGTCGTGGGACACCCCGGACCCTCGGGCGAGCCACGCAGCAGACACGTTCCTGCGCAAGTCTGTTCGATGCGACACGCCGAGCATGGAACTAATTTTGTATCTCTGACCTGCAACGACGCGGATTCCACCGCGAGGCGGGTTGACGAGAGTCAAGCCCTAGTAAAGGGTTGGTCATGTTCACGACGCGGGTCGCACCCGGCCCGGCCGATGATTCCATCCCCCACGACATGAGAGGCATGGTCATGCCCACCGAACTCCGCACCCGCGCCATCTCCCGCGGCACCTTCCTCCGCTCGGGCCTCGCTCTCGCAGGCGGCGTCCTGGGCGCCACCGCACTCGGCAGCGGACCGCTCGGCGCGACGGACGCCGAGGCCGCCACGTCGGGCGCGGGCGCATCCGCCGCACCGGCGAAGGCCGCATCGCCCGTCCAGCTGCCCACGAGCTGGAAGAGCACCGCCTTCACCGCACCCCTGCCCTCCACGCACGACGGATACATCTCGAGCTGGACGGCGCTGTACGGGGCGGGCCCCCTCACGTCGCTGAGCGCGAAGAAGGTCGCACAGGCGGATGGCATCTCGAACTTCCTGCCCTACGGCGAGTACGAGCAGAAGGAGCGCTTCACCCCGCACGTCGCCGGCACCGTCCGCCTCGACGGCGGCCCCGTGCGGATCCGCTTCGTCGGGAACAAGGGCAGGAAGTTCACGGCCGAGGTGCACCTGTTGCGCTCCGCGGACCCGAAGTCGCCGGCGCTGCTGCTGCACGTGCTCGGCAAGAGCGCGACCTCGCTCGTGCTGCCGAAGGGGACGCCGATCGTCTGGGGCACTCCCCCGGCCGCGTCGCTGTCGAAGGTGACGACGGCCGACGTCCGCGAGGTGCTGGAGCAGGGCGTCGGCTTCAGCTTCGGCGAGGACGGCCCGAACCCCGCGCACGCGAGCGGCGCGACCGTGCTCGACGGCGGTCGGCACATCGTGGGGAGCGTCCGCTTCCCGACGCACGGCACCCGCGTGACGCGCCGGTGGTTCGGCGCCGCGGTGCGCGCGGACGGCGGCTGGACCTACCTGGTCGCCGAGCTGCCGAAGAGCTGACGGCCCCGCCGCAGACCGCCGAGGCGCCCACGCGCCCGGCCCATGATCGTCGTGCCCGGTTCCTGCCCACCGTCGGGGGGGCGAGAGGGAGGAGCCGGGCACGACTCTTCCCCGTGGCGTCTCCTTACGCAGAAGTAAGCTCGTTTTGCCACGGCGATTGCAAAACAAATTTCTTACCTATGGCCTGCAGGTTTACCCTGTGGCCCCGATTCACCCCTTGACGTCCGGTCAAGCGTTGGTAAAGCCTGAGTCATGCACAGGGCGGGTCTCCGGGACGGAGGGTCCGCCGCACCGGAGTCCGAGACCGAGGAGTGGTTCTCGATGACCACCATCCGCAGCACGCGTGCCAGCAGCACGCGATCCAGCACCGCAGCCCACGACGGCACGCCATCCGTCGTCACGCGAGGCACGTTCCTGCGCTCCGCGATCGTGGCGACCGGGGGCCTCGTGGGCCTGGGAGGCCTCGCGACCTCCGCACAGGCCGCGGGGACCGCCGGCGCGACTCCGGCGAGTGAGACCGGGGAGCTCGAGCTCCCGGAGTCGTGGGAGGACACGGTGTACTTCGAGCCCCTTCCCACCGAGGACCAGGGCTACATCGCGAGCTTCACGACGCTGTACGGCCACGCGCCCGTGGACCTCACGAAGAAGGAGCTCGAGGAGGCCGACGGCATCGTCAACTTCCGCGCCTACGGCGACGACGACGGGAGCGGCCCCACATACACGCCGTCGGCGAGCTCGGGCATCTCCGTCGGCGGCGATCCCGTCGAGATCCTGTTCACGGGCTCCGACAACTCGGAGCTCATGGCCGAGGCCCACTACGTGCTCGGCACCGATCCGGAGAATCCCGGGATCCTGCTGCACGTGCTCGGCACGAAGCACTGGTCGATCCGCCTGCCGGAGCACACCGACTTCGCCTGGGACTTGGTGCAGGTCGACTCGCCCGCGCTGGTCACCCAGGACAACGCGGAGCAGGCGCTCTGGAACGCGGTCTCCATGGGCTACGCCGAGGAGGACGACGGCGCCTTCGAGACGACGATCAAGCACGTGAAGATCGTCGACGGCGGGGACGGCATCTCCGGCTGGACCCTCACCAACGGCGCCACGGATCCGGAATGGACCCTGTGGTACGGCACCGCGATCGGCGGCGACGGCGGCTGGTCGTACCTGTTCGGCAAGGTGCGCACGGACGGTGCGCTGCACTGAGCACATCGACCGGCGGGCACTGATCTTCCGACCGGCATCGAGGGGGACTGCCGATCTCGGAAGCGGAGCGGCCCCGCCGCCCATCACGGGCGGCGGGGCCGCTTCATGTCCCGCGAACGATCTCGCACGGGATCCGCGCACGATGCCCCGAGACATCACCACGGCGGAGGGAGCGGGATTCGAACCCGCGGTACAGGGTCACTGCACAGTGGTTTTCAAGACCACCACATTCGGCCGCTCTGTCATCCCTCCAGTGGGTCCCGGTGCTGGTCACGGGCATTTCCGTACCAGCGCCGGGTCCCGACCGCCCCGAGTTGATCACGAGATGAACACATGACCCCTCCGGGTCGGCCCCGCACGAGGGTACCGCGACCCCGGCCGGAGACGCCCACCCGTCGGCCCGATGGGCCACACTCTCCCCATGGACCCACTGCGCGCCCGCTACCCCCGCTACTTCGCGTATGAGGATCTGCTGTCCGCCGCGGAGCGCGTCGTCTCGGGCTACCGGCGGACCGTGGACGGCGGGACGCCCGTCGAGTTCACGCACAGCCACCGGGACGCCTCGCTTCCCGAGGAGACGGTGCGCGTCACCGTGGACGGGGAGCACCTGGACCTCACCGTGGACGCGTGGATCGGGCAGCTCGACTCCGCGGAGCCGTACGTCCTCGCGTGGGTGAGCGCCCGGGTGCACCTTGCGGGCGCTCGGCTCACCACCTCGCGGGGGCGGCCGGATCCGTACTGGAAGGACGCTCTGCGGGAGGCGAATCCGGGGCGGAGATAGTTACCCAACGGGGTTGCGTACCCAACTGCGGGTGTGTATCGTGGTCTACATCAGCCGCACCACCAAGGAGCACACGATGACCACCACAGCCATCCTCACCGCATACCAGCACCTCGCCGTCGCGATTGACATCCTCCCCACCGGTCGCACCCTCTCCGAGAAGTACGCCCCCGCGATCCTTCGACACCTCGCCACCCACGAGGCCGACGAGGCTCACCGCGCTGCACGAGATCTCGCCGCCGCCATCGAGAACGCGCTCGACGACACGGTCAGCGCCCAGGAGCGCGACTGGATCCTCGAGAGCCTCAGCGACGCCTACAAGACCATCTGAACAAGGAGTCGACGTGTCGACCTACACCACCGAGGACTTCCTAAACCAACTCGAGGCCTGCGCCGCCGAAGTCGAGGAAGCCCAGAAGGATCTGGACGAGGCTCGCCAGGAGCGTGACGAGCAGA